>NZ_JBAJNS010000001.1:4688750-4994375 GCF_037911585.1 Streptomyces sp. GSL17-111 | reverse complement strand
GCCCTCGGCGGAGGCGCGCCGGAGCCGGACGATGCGCGCCACGGAGTCGGTGAGCCGCTCGGGCCGGACCGGCTTGAGAAGGTAGTCCACGGCGCCGATGCCGAACGCCTCGATGGCGTGCGACTCGGAGGCGGTGACGAAGACGATCGCGGGCGGCCGCGAGAGCATGCTGATCACGCGGGCGACCGCCATCCCGTCCAGGCCGGGCATGGAGATGTCGAGGAAGACGGCGTCGAAGGCGACGCTGCCCAGCAGCCGGACGGCCGCCTCGCCGCTGTCCGCCGCCAGGACGTCGGCGACCTCGGGCATCTCGGCGAGGAAGGCGCCGAGCTCCTCGCGGGTGGACGGCTCGTCCTCGACGACCAGGACCTGCAACGTCACTCCGCCACCACTCCTCGCATGAAGCGCGGCACCCGGATGATCACCTTGGTACCGCTGTCGGGCGCGGTCTCGATGAGGAGGCCGTGCTCCGGTCCGTACACCGCACGCAGCCGCTGGTCGACGTTGGCGAGGCCCACGCCCCGGGCGGGCGGGCCGCCGCCGGCCAGGACGGCCCGCGCGAGGTCCGGGTCCATGCCGACGCCGTCGTCCTCGACCTCGATGACCACGAAGGGCCCCTCGCCGAAGCCGGAGACGCTGATGTGGCCCCGCCCGGCCTTGCGCTCCAGCCCGTGCCGGACGGCATTCTCCACGATCGGCTGCACGACCAGGAAGGGGACGGCGACGGGCAGGATCTCCGGCGCCATCCGCACGGTGATGTCGAGGCGGTCGTCGAAGCGGGCGCGCTGGAGTTCCAGGTAGGTCTGGGTGGCCTGCAGTTCCTCGGCGACCGTGGCGTAGTCGCCCTTGGTGGAGAAGGAGTACCGCAGGTAGTCGGCGAAGTCGGTGAGCAGGCCCCGGGCACGTCCGGGGTCGCTGCGGATGTGCGCGGCGATGACGGCCAGCGCGTTGTGCAGGAAGTGCGGGGATATCTGCGCCCGCAGGGTGCGCAGGTCGGCCGCGGCGATGCGGACCCGCGCGGTGCGCAGCCCGGCGTGGTCGAGGTGTTCCGCGACGAGCCGGGCGACCTCACCGAGGTCCTCCTCCCCCAGGTCGCCGGCCGCGACGAGGCAGCCGGAGAGGTCGCCCGCGACGATGAGGGGCGCCGCGCACAGCGGCGGCCGGCGCAGGGCGGTGCCGTGCTCGTACACCTCGGCGAGGAGCGCGTCGGTGTCGCTGCCTGCGGGCAGGGTGCCGTGCCGGGCGACGGGGCCGTCCAGGTCGGCCAGGAGGACGGCGTCGGCGCGCAGGAGCCGCCGGATGCGCCGGGCGGCCGGCGCACCGCCCGCCCGCAGCCCGGCCCGCAGGTCGGTGCCGAGCAGACGCGCCTCGCGCAGGGCGCCGATCGTCACCGGCAGCTCCGAGCCCGCACGGCGGCGCTGCCGGCGGCGGTACCAGGGCTGGGGTGGCGTGCTCGTTTCCACGGGCTGACGCTACTCGGTGCCCGGGGCGCACGTCACGGCCCCGGCGCCACCCGCTCCGGGCCGGAGCGGCGGTGCGCGACCGCCGCTCCGGCCCGGGCGGGCGCGGGGTCAGCCCCGGCGGACGCCGGCGGCGAGTTCGCCCGCCAGGCGCCGGACGCCCGCGAGGCCGGCGTCCAGGTCGTCGGGGTGGGCGAGGAGTTCCTTGACGAACGCCGAGCCGACGATGACGCCGTCCGCGAAGTCGGCCACCTCGGTGGCCTGCCGGGCACTGGAGACACCGAGCCCCACGCACACCGGCAGGTCGGTCGTCGCGCGGGTGCGGGCGACGAGATCGGCGGCCTCGCGGCCGACGGAGTCGCGGGTCCCGGTGACGCCCATCAGGGAGGCGGCGTAGACGAAGCCGCTGCCCGCCGCCGTGATGGTGGCCAGGCGGGCGTCCTGGCTGCTGGGCGCGACGACGAAGACGGTGGCGAGCCCGTGGTGCGCGGCGGACCGGCGCCAGGCGTCGGACTCCTCGACCGGCAGGTCGGGCAGGATGCAGCCGGCGCCGCCCGCGGCGGCCAGTTCGGCGGCGAACCGCTCGGGGCCGTAGCGGTCGACGGGGTTCCAGTACGTCATGCACAGCACCGGCTTGCCGGTGGCGGCGTGCGTCTCCCGCACGGTGCGCAGGACGTCGGCGATGCGGACGCCGCCGCGCAGGGCGATGTCGTCGGCCGTCTGGATGACCGGGCCGTCCAGGACGGGGTCGCTGTGCGGCAGGCCGACCTCGACGACGTCGCAGCCGCTCTCCAGCAGGGCCGTGCAGGCGGCGATGCCGCCGTCGACGGTGGGAAAGCCGGCGGGGAGGTAGCCGACGAGGGCCGCGCGGTTCTCAGCCCTGGCACCGGCCAGGGCGGCCTCGAGCAGCTCCAGGTTGCCCTTCGCCCCGGCGGGTACCTCGGGGAGCGTGTCGTGGTGGGCGGCGGGGGCGGGGGTGCCGTGGATGTGGGTGGTGCCGGCCATCACTCGGCCTCCGTCTTCTGCTGGGGCTGCGGGTCGGGGGCGGCGTCGGCGTCGGCGTCGGCGTCGTAGTAGCCGAAGTAGCGGGCGGCGGTGTCCATGTCCTTGTCGCCCCGGCCGGAGAGGTTGACGAGGATCACGCCGTCCGGGCCGAGTTCCCGGCCGAGGTCGAGGGCACCGGCGAGGGCGTGGGCGCTCTCGATGGCGGGGATGATGCCCTCGGTCTGCGACAGCAGCCGCAGGGCGCGCATGGCCTCGTCGTCGGTGACGGGGCGGTACTCGGCCCGGCCCGTGTCCTTGAGGTAGGAGTGCTCGGGGCCGATGCCGGGGTAGTCCAGGCCGGCGGAGATGGAGTACGGCTCGGTGATCTGACCCTCGTCGTCCTGGAGGACGTAGGAGCGGGAGCCGTGCAGGATGCCGGGTTCTCCGGCGGTGAGGGTCGCGGCGTGCTCGCCGGAGTCGACGCCGTGTCCGGCTGCCTCCAGGCCGACCAGCCGCACGTCCTCGTCGCCGATGAACGCGTGGAAGAGGCCGATGGCGTTGGAGCCGCCGCCCACGCAGGCGGCGACGGCGTCGGGCAGCCGTCCGACGCGCTGGAGGATCTGCCGCCGCGCCTCGACGCCGATGACGCGGTGGAAGTCGCGGACGAGGGCCGGGAAGGGGTGCGGCCCGGCGACGGTGCCGAAGAGGTAGTGGGTGCTGTCGACGTTGGCGACCCAGTCGCGGAACGCCTCGTTGATGGCGTCCTTCAGGGTGCGGCTGCCGGAGGTGACGGGGACGACCTCGGCGCCCAGCATGCGCATCCGGGCGACGTTGAGCGCCTGGCGCCGGGTGTCGATCTCGCCCATGTAGATGGTGCAGTCGAGGCCGAACAGGGCGCAGGCGGTGGCGGTGGCGACGCCGTGCTGGCCGGCGCCGGTCTCGGCGATGACGCGGGTCTTGCCCATGCGGCGGGTCAGCAGCGCCTGGCCGAGCACGTTGTTGATCTTGTGCGAGCCGGTGTGGTTGAGGTCCTCGCGCTTGAGGAAGACCCGGGCGCCACCGGCGTGCTCGGCGAAGCGCGGCACCTCGGTGAGCGCGCTGGGCCGGCCGGTGTAGTTGACCAGCAGGTCGTTCAGCTCGGCGGCGAAGGCGGGGTCGTCCTTGGCCTTGGCGTACTCGGCGGCCACCTCGTCCACGGCGGCGACGAGCGCCTCCGGGATGAACTTGCCGCCGAACGCGCCGAAGTAGCCGGCGGCGCTGGGCACCCGGCCTTCGGGGTCGGGAAGGAAGAAGTCTTCGGACATCGGAGCACTCCACGGTGAGAAGCGGGCCACGGCGGCGGCACGACGATGACGTCGGCACGGCGCGGCGCGGTCGGCGCGATCGCGCACCGGACGCTGTGGAAAGGGGGGAGGCGGTGGAACAGACGCCCGCACGGGCGGCACGCCGGTACGCGGGGGCCGGCCCGGAAGCGTGGTGTCACGCTCCGGTGGTCCGGCGCGCCCCGGGCCGGCTGCGGGACGGGGGCCTGTTCAGGCGCGCCATCGCCGCCCGTTGATCTGGCCGGGCTCGGCTCCGATGTGGTAGCGCACGCGCCGCCCGTGCACGCGCCGTGCGGGCGCGCGGCAGCCGCGCGGCCGGCAGCCGCGGGCGAGTCGGGCGAAGGTGCGGTTCACGCCGCTCAGCCTACCGAAGGTCAGCGGCCGTGCCGCAGCGCCGGGTGCGTCCCGGCGGCGACGAGGTCGGCCACGGCCGTGCGCGGGTCCTTGCCGGTGACCAGGGACTCGCCGACGAGCACCGCGTCCGCGCCGTCGTTGGCGTAGGCGATCAGATCATGCGGGCCGCGCACGCCGGACTCGGCGATCTTGACGACGCTGTCCGGGATGGTGGGGGCGACGCGGGCGAAGTTGCCACGGTCGACCTCCAGGGTCTTCAGGTTGCGCGCGTTGACGCCGATGACGCGGGCGCCCGCGTCGACCGCGCGGGCGACCTCCTCCTCGTCGTGCACCTCGACCAGCGGGGTGAGACCGATGGACTCGGCCCGCTCGATGAGGGAGACGAGGGCGTCCTGCTCCAGGGCGGCGACGATCAGCAGGGCCAGGTCGGCGCCGTGGGCGCGGGCCTCCCACAGCTGGTAGGCGGTGACGATGAAGTCCTTGCGCAGGACCGGGATCCCGACCCGGCCGCGGACGGCCTCCAGGTCGGCGAGCGAGCCGCCGAACCGGCGCTGCTCGGTGAGGACGGAGATGACGGCGGCGCCGCCCGTCTCGTAGTCGGCGGCCAGGCCCGCCGGGTCCGCGATGGCGGCGAGCGCTCCCTTGGAGGGGCTGGAGCGCTTCACCTCGCAGATGACCTTGATGGCGTCGCCCCTGAGCGCGGCCACCCCGTCCTGGGCGGGCGGCGCCTTCGCGACACGCTCCTTGAGTTCGTCGAGGCTGACGCGCTGCTGGCGCTCGGCGAGGTCTGCGCGGACTCCGTCGATGATCTCGGCGAGCACACTCACGCGAGCGGCCCCTTTCTGCTGAGGTACGGAACGTCGCGGACTATCCCTGTGATGGTATCCGGCCATGCACGGAGGACCCGCATCCGGTTGAGCCGGACCTCACATTACGGACAAAACACCCGGCGGACCTCCGGCTTCGGGGGTGAGCGCCGCACCGAGCGGCGTGTTGCGCACCACCGTGAAGGCCACCGCGAGCACGGCCGCCCACCGGACGTGCCGGGGGGCGGGCAGCAGGGGCGGCGCGGCGGGCCGGAGGAACCAGCCCAGCCACAGCACCGCGAGGACCGCCGCACCGCACACCACGGCGGCGTTGGCGCCGAGGGCGGTGAGCGGGTCGCCGGTGACGAGGGCGTGCACGGCGCGCAGCCCGCCGCAACCGGGACAGAACAGGCCCGTGTACCGCAGGAGCGGACAGGGCGGATAGTGGCCGGATTCGTTCGGGTCGACGCGGCCCACGTACGCGGCGCCCGCGCCGGCCACGGCCAGCGCGGCCAGCGGGAGGAGCCGGGCGGTCAGGGCCCCGGCGGCCGGGGAAGCGGTACGCGGCATCCGTCCAGACTCACCTGGGCGGGCCCACGCCGCACTCCGGACGCGCCCGTCGCCCACCCGCCCCACACGGACGGCGCCCGCTCCGGCGGCCGTTCGGGGCCGGGGCGGGCGCGCGGAGCCGCTGCTCCGTAGGGCTGTCTGACACATGACGCCGGTCAGGCCAGGCGGGCTGTGTCAGACAGGTCCTGGGGGCGTGCCGGTCAGTGCTGGGAGGTGGCGGCCTGCTGGCGACGGGCGACGAGCCCCTCGTCCTCCTTCGGCATGCCCATCCCCATGGCGCGCATCACGCCACCGACGACGCCGCCGAGGACGATCACGACCATCCCGGCCCAGAAGCCCACCGGCTCGGCCATGACCATGAACGCACCGGCGATGCAGAAGCCGATGAAGGCGATGGTGACGCCGGTCCATGCGGCAGGGGTGTGTCCGTGGCTGCTGTCCGCCATGAGTGGCTCCTCGGTCGATCTGCGAGACGGATGAGCGGGGCCCGCGCGGGTGCGCGGGGGCTCACCGGCACATTGTGTCAGGGCCCCTTCGGGCGCTCGTCCCCGGCCGTCCCGTCCGCCGCCGGACGGTCCCCGAAGCCGCCGTCCTCATCGCTGGAGTCGGCACCGGAGTCGGCACCGGAGCCGTCGCCGTGCCCGCCGGTGGGGTCCTCGCCCCGGTCGAGGGCCTTCCACAGGTCCTCGGGGCGGTCGGCGTCCGCGCCGGGCCCCGGGCGGGGCCGCCGCGCGCCGGAACCGCGCTCGTAGCGACTGCCCATGGCGGGCCAGCGGCGGCCGTGCCGCAGGGCGAGAAGGCCGACCAGCAACAGGAGCGCGCCCCCGGCTACGGCGACGTAGGGCCACCCGCTGTGGCCGACGTCCTGGAGCGAGCCGCCGCTCAGCCCCGTCGCGGTGGCCGCCGCGTCGCTGAGCGCCCCGGTGTCGACGGCTCCCGCCAGCGCGGCGGCGACGGTCCCCGCCCCGCACAGGGTCAGCGTCAGCGCGACCAGGAGCCGCGCGGCGCCCCGGACGGCGAAGACGGCGACCAGCGCGGCCAGGCCCACGAGGGCGAGGGCGCTGGGCACCCCCGTGACGTCGCCGCCACTCACCTCGATCGGCAACTGGCCGCCCGGGCCGGTGGCGACGGCCTCGCCCCACGTCTGGCCGGCCGAGACCAGGACGAGGGCGGCACCGAGCGCACCGCCGAACAGGGCGGCGCCCAGGGCGCGTCGGGCGGCTCGGTCGCGATCGGTCGCTGAGGGTGCGGTGCTCACCCCGCCACGCTACCTCCGAGCCGCCCGGCGGCATGGACCGCCCTCAGCACGGCCGCCGCCTTGTTCCGGCACTCGGTGTCCTCCGCGGCGGGGTCGGAGTCGGCGACGACGCCGGCGCCCGCCTGGACGTAGGCGGTGCCGTCGCGCAGCAGCGCGGTGCGGATGGCGATGGCGGTGTCGGCGTCCCCGGCGAAGTCCAGGTAGCCGACGCAGCCGCCGTAGAGCCCGCGGCGTACCGGCTCCAGCTCCTCGATGATCTGCAGCGCCCGGGGCTTGGGCGCGCCGGAGAGCGTCCCGGCGGGGAAGCAGGCCAGCAGTGCGTCGAAGGCGCTGCGGCCCTCGTCCAGCCGGCCCGTCACCGTGGAGACGATGTGCATGACGTGGCTGTACCGCTCGACGGTCATGAACTCGACCACCTCGACACTGCCCGGCGCGCACACCCGGCCCAGGTCGTTGCGGCCGAGGTCGACCAGCATGAGGTGCTCGGCGCGCTCCTTCGGATCGGCGAGCAGTTCCTCCGCCAGGGCGTGATCGCGCTGGGGCGTCTCGCCGCGCGGCCGGGTGCCGGCGATCGGGTGGAGCATCGCCCGCCCCTCCTCCACCTTGACCAGCGCCTCGGGGCTGGAGCCGACGACGTCGAACGCGGTGCCGTCGTCGGGCGCCGACGGGTCGCCGAAGCGGAACAGGTACATGTACGGGCTCGGGTTCGTCGTCCGCAGCACCCGGTAGACGTCGAGCGCGGTGGCGTCCGTCGCCGTCTGGAAGCGCTGGGAGGGGACGACCTGGAAGGCCTCGCCGGCCCGGATGCGCTCCTTGACGTCCTCCACCGCCGCCCGGTAGTTCGCGCCGCCCCACAACCCCTCGTACCCGGGGACGGCGGGCTCGGGCAGGGGCGTCGCGCCGGAGGGAGCGGGGCGGCCGAGGTCGGCCGTCATCGCGTCGAGGCGGGCGACGGCGTCGGCGTACGCCTCGTCGACGCCGGTGTCCAGGTCGTTGTGGTTGATGGCGTTGGCGATGAGGAGGACGGTGCCGTCGCGGTGGTCCAGCACGGCGAGGTCGGAGGCGAGCAACATGGTCAGCTCGGGCAGACCGAGGTCGTCCTCGGCGCTGTCCCCGACCCGTTCGAGGCGGCGGACGACGTCGTAGCCGAGGTAGCCGACCATGCCCCCGGTGAACGGCGGCAGTTCGGGGTCGCGCGGGGTGTGCAGCGTCTCGACGGTGGCCCGCAGGACGTCGAGCGGGTCGCCGTCGGTGGGGACGCCGACCGGCGGCGTGCCGAGCCAGTGCGCCCGCCCGTCGCGGACGGTCAGCGCTGCGGCGCTGCGGACACCGACGAAGGAGTACCGCGACCAGGTCCGGCCGTTCTCGGCGGACTCCAGCAGGAAGGTGCCCGGACGTTCGGCGGCCAGCTTGCGGTAGAGGGCGATGGGGGTGTCCGCGTCGGCCAGAAGGCGGCGGACCACGGGGATGACCCGCCGGTCCTTGGCGAGCGTGCGGAAGGTGTCGAGATCGGGGGAGGCGGTCATGCGGTGGCTCAGCGCTCCTGTTCCGGCGTGCCGGTCTGCGGGGACGGCGGGGCGGCGTCCGGGGCGGGGGTGGCCAGCGGGAGCCGGCCGGCGTCGAAGCAGGTCCGGTCGCCGGTGTGGCAGGCGGCGCCGACCTGGTCGACCTGGACGAGCAGGGTGTCGCCGTCGCAGTCCAGCGCCACGGACCGCACGTACTGCACGTGGCCCGAGGTGTCGCCCTTGACCCAGTACTCGCGGCGGCTGCGGCTCCAGTACGTGCACCGGCCCGTGGTCAGGGTCCGGTGCAGGGCCTCGTCGTCCATCCACCCCAGCATGAGGACCTCACCGGTGTCGTACTGCTGGGCGATGGCGGGGAGCAGGCCGTCGGCGTTCCGCTTGAGGCGGGCGGCGACGGCGGGATCGAGTGCGGTTGCGGGCATGGGAGCATTCTGCCGCTGAGGCGGCCGAATCGGGAAAGCCGACATAACACGCTTACCAGGACGGGTCGTTCGGGCGTGTCCGCTGTTCCGAACCTGTGACGGGCCCGGGACCTCGCACGCCCGTGGCATGGGGCATCCTTTCGTGCATGAGCTATCCTCCGCCGCCGAACAACCATTCCGGGTCCGGCGCCGGCGGCGGTTTCGGTCCGCCGCAGGGTTTCGGTCCCGCAGAGCAGCCCGGTCCGCCAGCCGGTGGTTACGGCTATCCCCAGCAGCCCGGGCCACCGGGCCAGCCGGGGCCCCCGGACGGCTACGGCTACCCCGGCCAGCCCGGCCAGCCCGGTGGCTACCCCGGCCAGCCGCCCTACGGCGGCCCCGGCATACCCGGTGGCCCGCCCGGTCCGCCCGGCGGGCCCGGGGGCTACCCCCCGCCGCCGCCGAGCGGGGGCAACGGGCCGAAGGTCGCCGTCATCGTCATCGCGGCCGTGCTGGTCGCCGCGCTCGCGGTGGGCGGCATCCTCATCGCCACCTCGGGCGACGACGAACCGGACGTGAAGGCCGACAGCAGCGCCACGCCGACCGCGAGCGGCACGCCCGATCCCGAGGAGACGTCGGAGGAGCCGACGGACGAGCCCTCGGACGAGACGACCGACGACCCGTTCGACATCGACGTCCCGACCGAGTCGCCGTACCTGGAGTTCGAGGTACTGGACCCGGGGACGTGCTTCGACCACCCGACGCTGAGCAGCGACGTCACCGAGATCGAGGAGAAGTCCTGCTCGGAGCCGCACGACGCGGAGGTCATCACCAACATCACGCTCTCCGGCGACTACGCCGACGACAGCGCGATCGGTGAGGAGTCCATCTCCCTGTGCGAGAAGGACGCGCAGGACAAGGTGAACTCCATGCCCGCCGACGGGAAGGTCTACTACCCCTTCGCGCTCTACCCGCTGCAGTCGACCTACGAGTACCAGGGCGAGGACACCGTCTCCTGCGCCCTGACGATCAGCGACGCCCAGGACGGTGACGAGCTCACCGGTTCCCTTCCCTGACACCGGCCGTAGGGTGGGCGGCATGTCGACTCATGCCCGGCGTGAACGCCTGCTCCTCGCCGACCTCCTGGAGGCGGCGGGTCCGGACGCCCCGACCCTGTGCGGGGAGTGGCGGACCCGCGACCTCGCCGCCCACCTCGTCGTCCGGGAACGCCGGCCCGACGCGGCCGGCGGCCTCCTGATCAAACCCCTCGCCGCCCGTCTCGACCGGGTGCAGGGCGAGTTCGCGGCGCGGCCGTACGACGAGCTCGTGGAGCTCGTCCGTACCGGCCCGCCGCGTCGCTCGCTCTACTCCCTCAAGCAGGTCGACGAGGCGGCCAACACCGTCGAGTTCTACGTCCACGCCGAGGACGTCCGCCGGGCCCGCCCGGAGTGGACGCCGCGCATCCTGGACCCGGTCTTCTCCGACGCGCTGTGGAAGAGGCTGGAGAAGATGGCCAGGCTGCTGGGCCGCAGGTGCCCGGTGGGCCTGGTGCTGCGGCGCCCGGACGGGCAGACGGCCGTGGTCCGCAAGGGCACGCCGGTCGTCACCGTCACGGGTGAACCGGGCGAGCTCCTGCTGTACGCCTACGGCCGCCAGCGGGTCGCCCGGGTCGACGTCGACGGTGACCCGGACGCCGTCACCCGCGCCGGGGAGGCCCAGCTGGGCCTGTGACCGGCCGCCGCGCGCACGCGACCGTCGAAACGGACCGACGCGAGCGGGCCGGCGTCAGCGGACCGGCCGGCCCGCCGCGCGCAGGGCGTCCTTGACCTCGGAGATCCGCAGGTCACCGAAGTGGAAGACGGAGGCGGCGAGGACGGCGTCGGCGCCCGCGCTGATCGCCTCCGGGAAGTCCGCGGGCTTCCCCGCGCCCCCGGAGGCGATGACCGGCACCGTGACGTGCCGGCGCACGGCGGCGATCATCTCGGTGTCGTAGCCGTCCTTCGTGCCGTCGGCGTCCATGGAGTTCAGCAGGATCTCCCCCGCGCCCAGTTCGGCCGCGCGGTGCGCCCACTCCACGGCGTCGATGCCGGTTCCCCTGCGGCCGCCGTGCGTCGTCACCTCGAAGGAGCCCGAGGGGGTGCGCCGGGCGTCCACCGACAGCACGAGCACCTGCCGTCCGAAGCGTTCGGCGATCTCCCGGATCAGTTCGGGCCGGGCGATCGCGGCGGTGTTGACGCCGACCTTGTCGGCCCCGGCCCGCAGCAGCCGGTCCACGTCGTCGGGGGTCCGGACGCCGCCGCCCACGGTGAGCGGGATGAAGACCTGCTCGGCGGTGCGGCGCACGACGTCGTAGGTGGTCTCCCGGTTGCCCGAGGAGGCGGTGATGTCCAGGAACGTCAGCTCGTCGGCGCCCTCGGCGTCGTAGACCTTCGCCATTTCCACCGGGTCACCGGCGTCGCGCAGGTTCTGGAAGTTGACGCCCTTGACGACCCGGCCGGCGTCCACGTCCAGGCAGGGGATGACTCGTACGGCCAGGGTCACGAACGTTCTCCTGAGACTTCTCGGTGTGCTTCCACTTCCACTTCCACCAGGACCCGGGAGTCGGCGAAGCCCGACACGACGACCAGCGTGGTGACGGGCCGCACCGCTCCGAAGACCTCCTGGTGGGCCCGGCTCACCGCGTCGACGTCGCGGCTGTGGGCCAGGTACAGCCGGGTGCGGACGACGGCGCCGACGTCCGCGCCGAGCTCGGCCAGGGCGTCGAGGGCGAGCCTGAAGGCCACGCGGGCCTGCGTGTACGGATCGCCCTCCCCCTCCACCACGCCGTCGAGGAACGGCAGGGCGGTGGCCGTGGCCCGGTCGCCCGCGGCGACCGCGCGTGCGGAGCCGACGGCCTCCTCGAAGGGACTGCGGCCTCGCACGCGCTCGATGGTCATCCCGACACCGCCTCCAGGGCCTCTTCCAGGGTGAACGCCTTCGCGTAGAGAGCCTTGCCCACGATGGCACCCTCCACGCCCTGCGGGACGAGCGTGGCGATGGCCCGCAGGTCGGCCAGTGAGGAGACGCCGCCGGAGGCCACGACCGGGCGGTCGGTGGCGGAGCAGACGTTCGTCAGCAGCTCCAGGTTCGGGCCCTGGAGGGTGCCGTCCTTGTTGATGTCGGTGACGACGTAGCGGGCGCAGCCCTCGGCGTTGAGGCGCTCCAGCGTCTCGTACAGGTCGCCGCCGTCCCGGGTCCAGCCCCGGCCGCGCAGCGTGGTGCCGCGGACGTCGAGGCCGACGGCGATCTTCTCGCCGTGCTCGGCGATGATCTTCGCGACCCACTCCGGGGACTCCAGCGCCGCCGTGCCCAGGTTGACGCGGGTGCAGCCGGTGGCCAGCGCCGCCTTCAGGGACGCGTCGTCGCGGATGCCGCCGGACAGCTCCACCTTCAGGTCCATGGTGCGGACGACCTCGGCGATGCGGTCCCGGTTGTCGCCGGTGCCGAAGGCGGCGTCCAGGTCCACCAGGTGCAGCCACTCCGCGCCGGCCGACTGCCAGGCGAGCGCGGCCTGGAGGGGGTCGCCGTAGGAGGTCTCGGAGCCGGACTCGCCGTGCACGAGGCGCACGGCCTGGCCGTCGCGGACGTCGACGGCGGGAAGCAGTTCGAGCTTCTGGGTCATCACAGGGTACCGATCCAGTTGGTGAGGAGCTGCGCACCGGCGTCGCCGGACTTCTCGGGGTGGAACTGGGTGGCCCACAGCGGCCCGTTCTCCACGGCGGCGACGAAGCGTTCGCCGTGCGTGGACCAGGTCACCTTGGCCGGCGCGATCGCCGGGTTGTGCACCTCCAGCTCCCACCCGTGCGCGGCGTAGGAGTGCACGAAGTAGAAGCGGGCGTCGGGGTCCAGCCCGGCGAAGAGCTGTGAGTCGGCGGGCGGTTCGACCGTGTTCCAGCCCATGTGGGGGACGACGTCGGCCTTCAGCGGTCCGACGGTGCCGGGCCACTCGTCCAGGCCCTCGGCCGCCACGCCGTGCTCGACGCCCCGGGCGAAGAGGATCTGCATGCCGACGCAGATGCCCATGACCGGGCGGCCCCCGGCGAGCCGGCGGCCCACGACCCAGTCGCCCCGGGCCTCCTTGAGCCCGGCCATGCAGGCGGCGAACGCGCCGACGCCGGGGACGAGCAGCCCGTCGGCGTTCATCGCCGCGTCGTAGTCGCGGGTGATCTCCACGTCGGCACCGGCCCGGGCGAGCGCCCGCTCGGCCGACCGGACGTTGCCGAAGCCGTAGTCGAAGACGACGACCTTCTTGGTGGCGGCCGTGCTCACTGCCACACCTCCAGACGCAGGATGCCGGCGATCAGGGCGAGGGCGGAGCCGGCTCCGAGGAGCCCGACCACGCCCTTGGGCAGGCCCTGCCGCCAGAACGAGATCGCCCCGCCGAGCAGGAACAGCCCGACGAAGACGAGAGCCGTGGAGACTCCGTTCACAGGGCGCCCTTGGTGGACGGGATGCCCGTCTGCCGGGGGTCGATCTCGCTGGCGTACCGCAGGGCGCGGGCGAGCGCCTTGAACTGGCACTCCACGATGTGGTGGGCGTTCCGCCCGTAGGGCACGTGGACGTGCAGCGCGATCTGCGCCTGCGCGACGAAGGACTCCAGGATGTGCCGGGTCATCGTGGTGTCGTAGTCGGGGCCGATCATCGGGGCCATGTTCTCGGGCTCGGCGTGCACGAGGTAGGGCCGCCCGGAGAGGTCGACCGTCACCTGGGCGAGGGACTCGTCGAGCGGCACCGAGGCGTTCGCGAACCGGACGATGCCCCGCTTGTCGCCGAGGGCCTGCCGGAAGGCGGCGCCGAGCGCGAGGGAGGTGTCCTCGATGGTGTGGTGGCTGTCGATGTGCAGGTCGCCCTCGGTCTTGACGGTGAGGTCGAACAGACCGTGCCGGCCGAGCTGGTCGAGCATGTGGTCGAAGAAGCCGACACCGGTGGCGACGTCGACCTTCCCCGTGCCGTCCAGGCCCAGCTCGACCACGACGGAGGTCTCCTTGGTGGTGCGCTCCACCCGTCCCACGCGGCTCATCGCTCGTACTCCTTCATCACTGCGCGTACTGCGTCCAGGAACGCGTCGTTCTCTTCGGGGGTGCCCGCCGTGACCCGCAGCCGGCCGGGCACCCCGTTGTCCCGCACCAGCACGCCGTGCTCCAGCAGCGCCTGCCAGACGGCGTGCGCGCCGCCCTCGCCGGCGAACCGGCCGAACTGCACGAAGTTGGCGTCGGACGCCGTCACCTCGCACCCGGCCGCCCGCAGCTCCGTCACCAGGCGGTCCCGCTCGGACTTCAGCCGCTCGACGTAGCCGAGCAGGGTGTCCGTGTGCTCCAGCGCGGCGAGCGCCGTGGCCTGGGTGACGGCCGAGAGGTGGTACGGCAGCCGCACGAGCTGCACCGCGTCCACGACGGCCGGGTCGGCGGCCAGGTAGCCGAGCCGGAGTCCGGCGGCGCCGAACGCCTTGGACATGGTACGGGAGAGCACCAGGTTGGGGCGGCCCTCCAGCAGCGGCAGCAGGGACGGGTGGTGGCTGAACTCGCCGTACGCCTCGTCGACGACGACGAGCGCGCCCTTGCCGCGCGCCGCGCGCTGGGCGGCGTCGTACACGGCCACCACGGTGTCGGCCTCGACGGCGGTGCCGGTGGGGTTGTTCGGGGAGCACACGAACACCACGTGCGGGCGGTGCCGGGCGATCTCCCGGCGGGCCGCGTCGACGTCGACGGTGAAGTCCTCCCGGCGGGAGCCGGAGACCCAGTCGGTGCCGGTGCCCCGGGCGATCAGCGCGTGCATCGAGTACGACGGGTCGAAGCCCAGTGCCGTGCGCCCGGGACCGCCGAACGCCTGAAGGAGCTGCTGGAGGACCTCGTTGGAGCCGTTCGCGGCCCAGACCCCGTCGGCGTTGACCGCGTACCCGCAGGTGCGGGTGAGGTAGGCGGCGAGCCGGGTGCGCAGCTCGACGGCGTCCCGGTCGGGGTAGCGGTTGAGGCCGCGCGCGGCCTCGGCGACGCGCTCGGCGATCCGCGCCACCAGCTCCTCGGGCAGCGGGTACGGGTTCTCGTTGGTGTTCAGCCGGACGGGGACGTCGAGCTGCGGCGCTCCGTAGGGGGACTGGCCGCGCAGCTCGTCCCTGATCGGCAGGTCTTCCAGGACGGTCACGCGCCGGGCACCTTCCCGTCGAAGCGGGCCGTGAGGGCGGCGCCGTGCGCGGGCAGGTCCTCCGCCTCGGCGAGGTTCACGACGTGGTGGGTGACCTCGGCGAGGGCGTCGCGGGAGTAGTCGACGACGTGGACGCCGCGCAGGAAGGACTGCACGGACAGCCCCGAGGAGTGGCACGCGCAGCCGCCGGTGGGCAGGACGTGGTTGGAGCCCGCGCAGTAGTCACCGAGGGAGACGGGCGCGTAGGGGCCGACGAAGACGGCCCCGGCGTTGCGCACCCGGGCGGCGACGGCGGCGGCGTCGGCGGTCTGGATCTCCAGGTGCTCGGCCGCGTAGGCGTCCACGACGCGCAGGCCGTGCTCGACGTCGTCGACGAGGACGACGCCGGACTGCCGGCCGGCCAGGGCCTCGGTGACGCGCTCGGCGTGCTTGGTCGCGGCGACCCGCGTGGACAGCTCCGCGTCGACGGCCTTCGCCAGCTCCTCGGAGTCGGTGACGAGGACGGCGGCGGCGAGCGTGTCGTGTTCGGCCTGGCTGATCAGGTCGGCGGCGACGTGCGCGGGGTCGGCGGTGGCGTCGGCGAGGATCGCGATCTCCGTCGGCCCGGCCTCGGCGTCGATGCCGATGCGGCCCTTGAGCAGCCGCTTCGCCGCCGCCACCCAGATGTTGCCGGGGCCGGTGACGAGCTGGGCGGGAGCGCAGTCCTCGGTGCCGTAGGCGAACATGGCGACGGCCTGGGCGCCGCCGACGGCGTAGACCTCGTCGACGCCCAGCAGCGCGCAGGCGGCCAGGATCGTCGGGTGCGGCAGCCCGCCGAACTCGGCCTGCGGGGGCGAGGCCACCGCCAGGGAGGGAACCTCGGCCTCCTGCGCGGGCACCACGTTCATCACGACGGAGGACGGGTAGACCGCCTTGCCGCCCGGCACGTACAGGCCGACCCGCTCCACGGGCACCCAGCGCTCGGTGACGGTGCCGCCGGGGACGACGTGCACGGTGTGGTCGGTGCGGCGCTGGGCGCTGTGCACGGTGCGGGCCCGCCGGATGGACTCCTCCAGGGCCGCGCGCACGGCCGGGTCGAGCTCCTCCAGGGCGCTCCGGAGCGCCTCGGCGGGGACGCGGACGCGGTCCAGGGTGACGCCGTCGAACCGCCGCGCGTAGTCGATGAGGGCCGCGGTGCCGCGATGCCGTACGTCCTCGCAGATGGGCCGCACCTTCTCCAGGGCGGCTTCGACGTCGAGCTCGGCACGGGGCAGCAGGTCCCGGTCGATCCCGCCGGGGCCGCCCGAGGAGGCGGTACCGCGCAGGTCGATGCGGGTCAGGGAAATGGTTCGCAGCACGGGTCCAGTCTCGCAGACGGCATGCGGTGGCCTCGCCCCGTATCACTGCGTGATACGGGTGTCCGTTGTCGGTGCTGACCGATAGCGTTGGTTCCGTCACACACCGGTACGGCCGTTCGACCGGCGGCCGTCGGCGGAGGGGGACGGGTGTGAGCGAGTCGCTGACCGACGGCGAGCCACCTGCGGAGTTGCGGCTGACGACGGCGGAGTGGGGCCTGTGGCAGGCCTTCCGCAACGGCAGCCGGCACGACCTGCGCACGGGCGACCCCGCGCTGGACGACCCGGGCGGTGACGGGCCCTGGGGCCCCCGCCGCACGATCCGGGCCCGCGTCATCGCGCTGCTGCTCCTGCACGGGCCGCCGCCGCTGCTCGGGCGCGTCGCCTCGCTCAGCCTTGCGGGGGCGCACATATCGGGGCGGCTGGACCTCTCCGGCGGCCGGGTGGGGGCGTACGTCGAGCTGACGCAGTGCCGCTTCGACGAGGACGTGCTGCTGACCGAGTGCCGGATGGGCACCGTCCGGCTGCTGGACTGCCGGCTGCCCCGGCTGGAGGCCGCCCGGGCCGGTACCGACGGCGACCTCCACCTCGCCCGCTGCACGGTCACCGAGGGGTTACGGCTGACCGACGCGTCGATCGGCACGGACCTGCTGCTCAACGAGGCGACGGTCGGCAGCGGGGGCCGCTCCCGCGCCATCGCCGCCGACGGGCTGACCGTCGGCCAGGACCTCCAGGCCAGCCTCCTGATGTGCGACGGGGAGGTGAGCCTGCGCGGCGCGCAGATCGGCGGCTCGCTCTACCTGTACGGCAGCGTCCTGCGCAACCACCGCGGCCGGTACGCGCTGCACGCCCCGGAGATGCACGTCGCCCGCTTCGCGCACTGCGCGACGTCCGGGCCCGGCACCGCGTACGTCGCCCAGGGCGTGACGCCGCCCGGCGGGGTGCCCTCGCCTCCGGGGCACCTCCCCCCGGGTCAGGACGGACGGCCCGCCGACAGCCCGGCGCGCGGGGTGAAGCGGTTCCAGTGCACCGGCGGCATGAAGCTGGACGACGGGCGCTTCGGCGACTCCCTCGTGGTGGACCAGGCGCGGTTCACCCTGCGCCGGGGCCAGGAGATCTCCCTGCGCCGCGTCCAGACGCCGGAGCTGTGCTTCACCCCCGAGCGGCCGCAGGAGGGGCGCGTCGTCCTGTCCGGGGCCACCGTGGGGAACCTCGTGGACAGCGTCGACAGCTGGCCCGTGCGCGACGGCCTGTGGATGGCGGGGTTCAGTTACGACCAGCTCATACCCGTGGGCCCGTTCCCGCTGGCGCGGCGGCTCGCCTGGCTGGCCACCGCGACCCCCGAGTACTCCCCCGGGCCCTACGAACAGCTCGCCACCGTCCTGCGCAACGGCGGCGAGGACGCCGAGGCCCGCCGGGTGCTCCTGGCCAAGCAGCGGCGGCGCCGGGAGACGCTGTCGCCCGCCGGGAAGGTGTGGGGCTACCTCCAGGACTGGACGGTCGCCTACGGCTACCGGCCGGGGCTGGCGGCGCTGTGGATGGCCGTCCTGTGGCTCGCGGGCACGCTGTTCTTCTCGGGCCGCCGTCCCGAGCCGCTGGAGCTGGACAAGTACCCGCACTGGAACGCGGCCGTCTACGCGCTGGACCTGTTGCTGCCCGTGATCGACCTCGGCCACGACCGGGCGTGGAACCCGGCGGGGGCCGGCCAGTGGGTGGCCGTCGGGCTCGTCCTGGCCGGATGGGTCCTCGCCACGACGGTCGCCGCCGGTGCGACACGCATGCTCCGGCGGCAGTGACGTCCGCCGCGCGGGCGGGCCGCCCGCGCGGCGGAACCGGACGGGGCGTGCGTCCGGCGCTCCTCGGCGCAGCCGGAGCACGCCGGAGCGCGCACGCGCCGTAAGGTGGCCGACTGTGACCATCGCGCTGCCTCTGTTCCCGCTCAACACCGTGCTGTTCCCCGGGCTGGTCCTGCCGCTCACCGTCTTCGAGCCGCGCTACCGCGCCCTCATGGGCGACCTCCTGGAGATCCCGGAGGACGAGCCGCGCCCGTTCGGCGTCGTGGCGATCCGGGACGGGCACGAAGTGGCACCGACCGCGCTCGGCCTGCCCGACGGCTCACCGGCGCCCGACCCCGGTCCGGCCGCCGGCTTCGGGCCCGAGCCGATGGCGTCGTTCCACGGTGTCGGCTGCGTCGCGGACGCCTCGACCATCCGGGAGCGGGAGGGCGCCGAGGGCTACGAGGTGCTGGCGACCGGCACCACCCGCTTCCGCCTGCTGTCGGTGGACGCCTCGGGCCCGTACCTGATCGGCGAGGTGGAGGAGCTGGAGGAGGACAGCGGTGAGGGC
Organism: Streptomyces sp. GSL17-111; assembly: GCF_037911585.1. Classification (NCBI taxonomy): domain Bacteria; kingdom Bacillati; phylum Actinomycetota; class Actinomycetes; order Kitasatosporales; family Streptomycetaceae; genus Streptomyces; species Streptomyces sp. GSL17-111. Next base: position 4,975,840 of record NZ_JBAJNS010000001.1, on the reverse strand, counting down.
GCCGGGGCGCTGGCCGCCGGGGTGCTGCGGGCCTTCGGTGAGTACCGCAAGCGGCTGGCCGGGGCGCAGCAGCTGACCCTCACCACCGGCCAGGAGCTGCCCGAGGAGCCGTCGGTGGTCTCCTACCTCGTCGCCGCCGCGACCGTGCTGGACACGGTGACCAAGCAGCGGCTGCTCCAGGCGCCGGACACGGCGTCCCGGCTGGCCGAGGAGCTGCGGCTGCTGCGCCGGGAGACGGCGGTGCTCGGCGAGCTGCCCTCGCTGCCCGCCGTGGACCTCACGCACCAGCCGACGAGCCCGAACTGACACACCCGGCGCGGGTGCCGGGAGGAACGAGGGGAGCGCGATGGGCAGGAAGGCGCGCGGGAGCGGGGGCGGCACGCCCGCCACGGTGGCGCTGACGGCGGCGGGGGTGGCGTTCACCGTCCACTCCTACCCGCACGACCCGGCGGCCGGGTCCTACGGCGAGGAGGCGGCACGGGCGCTGGGCGTCGGCCCGGAGCGGGTGTTCAAGACGCTGGTGGCCGAGGTGGACGGCGCGCTGACGGTCGCCGTCGTCCCGGTGTCGGGCTCCCTGGACCTCAAGGCGCTGGCCGCCGCCGTGGGCGGCAAGCGGGCCGTCATGGCGGACCCGGCGGCGGCGGAGCGGTCGAGCGGCTACGTGCGCGGCGGCATCTCCCCGCTCGGGCAGCGACGGCCGCTGCCGACCGTGGTGGACGTCTCGGCGCGGGCCCACGCGACGGTGTGCGTCTCCGGCGGGCGCCGGGGGCTGGAGATCGAGCTGGCCCCGGCGGACCTCATCGCGCAGACGGGTGCCCGCACAGCCCCGATCGGCGGCTGAGCGGCCGGGGCCACCGTCAGGGACGGGGCGGCTCGCCGGGCGCCTGGGGCCGAGGGTGTTCCGGGGCCGGCGGGGGCGGGCCCTGCGGGGGCCCGTCCTGCGGTGGGCCCCAGCCCTGCGGGAGCACGCGGGGGGCCGGCTCGCGCGGCCCGAAGGCGGCGACGAGCAGCAGGTGCGTGGCGAGGGCGGCCAGCGGCCACAGCAGCCACAGCACCCAGCCGCTCAGCTCCAGCGGCCCCTCGAAGACGCCGCCCCGGCCGGCCTCGACGGCGCGGGCCGTCAGGTCGCCGTCCGGGCCGAGCAGGCCGCCGAACCAGGCGCCCAGCCAGGAGCCGAGCACCCCGCCCGAGGCGAGTCCGAGCACGACGCCCACACCTCCCGCGCGGCGCAGGAGGAAGGCGGCGAGGCCGCTCAGCACACCGAGGCCGGCGGCGAGGGCCGCGAACGTCCCCTGGACGCCGAAGGAGTCCTCGCTCTCGTTGTTGCGCAGGAAGGCGTCGCGCCCGTCGGAGATGTAGGCGACGTCCGGGGCGAGCCACCACCACAGCAGGCCGAGGAGCAGCCCGCCGACGGTGACGGCGACCGCCGTGACGATCCCCTGCCACAGGTCGGGCACCCCGACGACGTCTCCGGTGGGCCCGCCGCGCTCCGGCGTGTCGTCACCCTCCGGGACGGGGGGACGCGCGGCCCACGGGTCGTGGCGGGGCTGCCGCCCGGGCTCGGGCCCCGACGGGCGTCCTGGCTGGGGTGAGGAGGGGGTCGGTGCGGTCACACCGCCATCGTGCCAGGCTCCGCCCGCCGCGCGGGAGCGGGGCGGCCCGCTCAGCGGACGGCGGCCCGGCGGTAGGCCCAGGCGGCGGCGGTCAGGGCGAGGACCCCCACGGCGGCGCAGACCCCGAGGTCCACGGCGACGCGTGCCCAGTCGGGTGACGGGCCGAAGGTGGCGGCGAACGCCTCGACCCCGTAGGTGGAGGGAAGCAGGTCGCGCGCCCACCGCACCGCGAGCGGCAGCGAGGCCGCGGGGAGCACGCCGAGCAGCAGCGCCGCCGACATGCCCAGCTGCCCGCACAGGGTGGCGAGCTCGGGCCGGGGGGCGAGCAGCCCGAGGGCGGCGCCGAGGCCGGCCAGCGCGGCCCCGGTCAGCGGGATCACCCCGATCAGCACCCACAGCCCGGTCAGCGGCAGCGCGTACAGGACGCTGCCCGTCACGGCCGTCACGAGGACGCCGGGGACGGTGAAGGAGGCGTAGGCCCCGGCGGCCCCCAGCACGACGGCCGCCGGGGGGACAGGCAGCGTCGCGTAGTGGTCCAGGCCGCCGGAGGCGCGCAGTGAGCCGAAGTACTGGGCGAGCAGGTTCAGCGCGACGAAGGCGACGACGAGGACGCTCGACCCAGCCACCACAGCCCGCGCCTCCGGTCCGGGGCCGGGTTCGACGACGCCCCGCAGCAGCACCATGATCCCGATGGACTGGAAGGTGGCCACGAACAGCAGCGGGATGCGGGCGACACGGGCGCGGGAGAGCTGGGCGCGGTAGACGGCGCAGAGCGCGGGCCACAGCCGGACGGCGGGGGCGAGGGGGGCGGGGTCGTCCCCGGTGCCGCCCCCGCCGCCCCGGCTCCGGCTGCTCACCGCGGGCACGCGGTCGACGGATGCGGCACTCACGCCTTCACCAGACCTTCCGTTCGGCCGCCGAGGGCCAGGTACACGTCCTCCAGGCTCGGCGTGGCCAGGGAGAAGTCGTCGAGCGCCGCGAAGGCGGGCCCGCCGGTGACGGCGGCGACCGCGGCGCGGGCGGCGTCCGGGGACAGCCGCAGCGTCCAGCGCCGCCCGGAGCGCTGCGCGGCGGGGCCGAGGGCGGCCACCTCGGGGACGTGCAGCGGCGGCTCGTCACGCCAGACGAGCTCGACGCGCACGTCGTCGCCGACGAGGGCCTTGAGCCCGCCGGGGGTGTCGCAGGCGATGACCCGGCCCCGGTCGAGGACGGCGACGCGGTCGAGCACGGACTCCGCCTCGATGACGTTGTGGGTGACGAGGACCACCGTGGCGCCCCGCTCCGCACGGCGGCGGTCGACGGCCGCCCACACCGCGCGCCGGGCCACCGGGTCCATGCCGGTCGTCGGCTCGTCCAGGACCAGCAGCGGACGCTCCCCGACCAGGGCGGTGGCCACGCAGGCGAGCCGCCGCTGGCCGCCGGAGAGCCGCTTCAGCGGCCGGTGCGCCAACGGGGACAACGCGAGCTCCTCCAGGACGGCGCCGGTGGCCCGGCGGGCGTCGTGGGCCGGCAGGCCGCGCAGCCGGGCGGTGGTCTCCACGGCGAGCCGCACCGTCAGCTCGTCCAGCGCGGTGGACTCCTGCCCGAGGTAGGCCAGCAGCCGGGCGGCTCGTCCGGGATGCCGGACGAGGTCGTGGCCGAGGACGTCGATGTGCCCGGCGTCCGGCCGCAGCAGCCCGGTGAGCTGGCGCACGAGGGTGGACTTGCCGGCGCCGTTGGGGCCGAGCAGCCCGAAGAGCTCCCCGCGCCGCACGGTGAGGGAGACGCCGTCGCAGGCCCGCACGGCGGGAGCGGCGGGCGTCCCGCGCCGGGCCCGCTGGGCCGGGTAGGTCTTCACCAGGTCGCGTACGGCGCACGCCGGCCCGCCCTCGGTCTCGTCCTGTCGTGCGCCCGTCTCCACGAGCTACGAGGGTACGCGTCCGGCGGGGCGGTTTCGTCACCCACCCGGCCGAGGCCGCGCGCCGGGGCGCTCAGTGCTCGGCCGGAGCGCGTTCCTCGCCGGTGTGGGTGTCGACCTCGCGCCAGAACCCCGCCCGGATGGCGTAGCGGTCGTGCTCGTCGATCTGGTCGTCCTTGTGGGCGAGCAGGCCGAACCGGGCGGCGTAGCGCAGCAGCTCCCCGTCGATCCGGTGCGGGATGCGGGGGTACTGGAGGGAGAGGCTGCCCAGGTGCGCGGCGCCGCCGAGCCGGGCGATCCAGCGGCGGGCGAAGACCTGGCCGACCTCGAAGGGGTCGCCGCTGACGGTCGTGATGTCCTCCTCCCGGTCGGCCCAGCGCTGCTCGGCGGTGGTGAGCTGGGCGAGCATCGGCAGGGCGGCGACCTCCGGCGGTTCGGCCGGGGACCCGCCCCGGTCCACCCAGCCCTTGTCGGAGGACCAGCGCAGGGTGGCGTTCGGCGCGGCGGTCTGCGGAGGGCTCTGCGGGGCGGCGGACGGCCGTCCGAGCCCGGCCAGGTCCTTCGGCGTGGGCACCCCCTTGGCGGCGGCGGGTGACTCGCCCGCGTCACCGGCCTCCGGGGCGGGCTCCGCCGGGCGCTCGGCGGGGGCAAGGCCGTTGCTGCGGGCGGCCGTGGAACCCTTGCCCGCCGTGCTGGGCGGGTCGGGCAGCGGGGCGGAGAGGATGGCGGCGATGTCGGGCCGGGTGGCGGGCTGCGGGGCGCAGACCCCGGCCGGTTCCCTGGCCCGGACGGCATGGGTGATCCAGGTGCGGTCCAGCACCCGGCGTTCGTCGGCCTCCGCGACGAGGTCCTCGGACTGGTTGTAGTCCCCGTCGGCCGCCTGCACGGCCCACAGGTGGACGGCGACGCCGTGCTCCTTGGCGGACATCAGCCCCGGCAGCAGGTCACCGTCACCGGTGACCAGGACGATGTCCGAGCAGGCGCGGTTGCGGGCGAGTTCCGTCAGCTCGGTGTGCATGGCCGCGTCGACGCCCTTCTGCGCCCAGCGGCCGTCGGTGCGGGTGAGGGCGCCGAGGCGGACCGTCACCCGGGGCATGACGCGCAGCCGCCGGTGCTCGGGCTGCGGGACGCGGTCGGGGGCGCCGTCGAACCAGTAGATCCGCAGCAGGGCGCACCCCGTCTCCTGCTCGGCCCGTTCCCGCAGGGCCCGGATGAGCACGGAGTGGTCCACGGTGATCCGGGACCGGGAGGGCTCCCCCGCCAGCAGACTCGCGGCGGCACCCAGCAGGTACCCGGCGTCCACCAGGACGACGCAGCGGTCCACGGTTCACCCCACTTTCCTCGGAACTCTTTCGAGTCTGCCCGACCGTACCGGGGTTATCTGCCGGAACTCGATCTTCGGCGTGGCGAATCCGTGAGCGGAGCGCGCAGATCCGTGCACGGACAGCGGTACACACGAAGGGTATTGCCCGACATGCGAAGAGTGTCCCCCCGTGCGAATCTGATCACGGCCGAGTTCCAAGGACCTTGAGGAGGTTCATCGTGGCCAAGAACAAGAACCGAGATCGCCAGAAGCAGCAGCACCGCCCGGCCCAGGGCGGCGACGTGCAGAACCCGGGCGCCGACCGTCCCATGGACGAGGAGAACCCCGGCACGTCGGCCAAGCGCAAGAACAAGCCGCTCGGTCACAACTGACCGGACGCGGCACCGGTTTCACCTCGCACGCGGCACTGGTGAGTGAGGGCGCCCCGGAACACCGGCGCGCCCTTACTCCCGTTGACTCCCCATCGCCGCCCGACCGGGCGGGCGGTCAGCCGCTCAGCCCGCCAGGCAGGAGGGGCCGAGCAGTTCCTTGAGGTCCCCGAAGAGCGCCGGGTCGGCGGTGACGCGGTGGCGGTCCAGCCGCAGGACCGTCGTCCTCCGGGCGCCCTGGAGGCGGACCCGCACCTCCGTGGCCCCCCGGTGGTGGGTGAGCACCTCCCCCAGCCTGGCCACCAGCGGCGGGGTGACCTTCACCGACGGGATCGTGATCGTGACCGGCGCGTTGGCCGAGGCCTCGCTGAGGTCGGGCACCATCAGCTCCATCGCGACCAGCCGGGGCACGTCCTCCCGCTTGTCGAGCCGGCCCTTGACGAACACCACGGCGTCCTCCACGAGCTGGGTGGAGACCAGTTGGTAGGTGGCCGGGAAGAACATGCAGTCGATGGAGCCCGCCAGGTCCTCCACGGTGGCGATCGCCCACGCGTTGCCCTGCTTGGTCATCTTCCGCTGGAGGCCGGAGATGATGCCGCCGATGGTGACCGTCGAGCCGTCCCCGTACTCCCCGGCGGTGAGCTGCGAGATGCCCGCGTCGGCCCGCTCGTTGAGAACGTGCTCGATGCCGAACAGCGGGTGGTCGGAGACGTACAGGCCGAGCATCTCCCGCTCCTGGGCCAGCAGGTACGTCTTCTCCCACTCCTCCGGCGTGAACTCCACGTCCAGCCCGAAGCCGGGGCCGTCGCCCTCGTCCGCCCCGAGGTCGCCGAAGAGGTCGAACTGCCCCTCGGCCTCCTTCCGCTTGACCTGCACGACGTTGTCGATCATCGGCTCGAACTGGGCGGTCAGACCCTTGCGGGTGTGGCCGAGCGCGTCGAACGCGCCCGCCTTGATCAGTGACTCGACCGTGCGCTTGTTGCAGACGACGGCCTCCACCTTGTCCAGGAAGTCGGGGAACGACTCGTAGGCCCCCTTCGCCTTGCGGCACCGCACGACGGCGTCGACGACGTTCTGCCCGACGTTGCGCACGGCGGTGAGGCCGAAGACGATCGTGTCGTCGCCGCGCGGCGTGAAGTTGGCGTCCGACTCGTTGACGTCCGGCGGCAGGACCTTGATCCCCATGCGACGGCACTCGTTGAGGTACACCGCCGACTTGTCCTTGTCGTCGCGCACCGACGTCAGCAGCGCCGACATGTACTCGGCCGGGTAGTTGGCCTTCAGATAGGCCGTCCAGTAGGTGACCAGCCCGTACGCCGAGGAGTGCGCCTTGTTGAAGGCGTACCCGGCGAACGGCACCAGGACGTCCCACACCGCCTGGATCGCCTCGTCCGAGAAGCCCTTCTCGCGGGCGCCCGCCTGGAAGTTGACGAACTCCTTCTCCAGGACCTCGGGCTTCTTCTTGCCCATGGCGCGACGCAGCAGGTCGGCCTGGCCGAGGCTGTACCCGGCGAGCACCTGAGCGGCCTTCTGCACCTGCTCCTGGTAGACGATGAGGCCGTAGGTAATGTCCAGGACCTCTTTGAGCGGCTCCTCCAGCTCCGGGTGGATCGGCGTGATGTCCTGCTGGCCGTTCTTGCGCAGGGCGTAGTTGATGTGCGAGTTCATGCCCATCGGGCCCGGCCGGTAGAGGGCCGAGACGGCGGAGATGTCCTCGAAGTTGTCGGGCTTCATCATGCGCAGCAGGGAGCGCATGGGGCCGCCGTCGAACTGGAAGACGCCGAGGGTGTCGCCGCGCTGCAGCAGCTCGTACGTCTTCGGGTCGTCCAGCGGGAGGTCGAGCAGCTTGATCTCGACGCCCTTGTTCTTGGCGATGGCCTTCTGGGCGTCGTCCATGATCGTGAGGTTGCGCAGGCCCAGGAAGTCCATCTTCAGCAGGCCGAGGCTCTCGCAGCTCGGGTAGTCCCACTGCGTGACGACGACGCCGTCGTTCTTCGGGGAGAAGACCGGCACGTGGTCGATCAGCGGCTCGCTGGACATGATCACACCGGCGGCGTGCACGCCCATCTGCCGCACCAGCCCCTCGATGCCGCGCGCGGCGTCGATGACCTTGGTGACGTCCGGCTCGTTCTCGTACATCGAGCGGATCTCGCCCGCCTCGCTGTAGCGCGGGTGGCTCTTGTCGGTGATGCCCGACAGCGGCAGGCCCTTGCCCAGGACGTCGGCGGGCATCGCCTTGGTGATGCGGTCCCCGACCGCGTACGGGTAGCCCAGCACCCGGGCGGAGTCCTTGATGGCGTTCTTCGCCTTGATCGTGCCGTACGTGCCGATCATGGCGACCTTGTCGGCGCCGTACTTCTCCGTCACGTAGCGGATGACCTCACCGCGCCTGCGCTCGTCGAAGTCGATGTCGACGTCGGGCATGGAGACGCGCTCGGGGTTGAGGAACCGCTCGAAGATCAGCCCGTGGTCGATCGGGTCGAGGTCGGTGATGCCCATGGCGTAGGCGACGATCGAGCCGGCCGCGGAGCCGCGGCCGGGGCCCACGGCGATGCCCGCGTTCTTGGCCCACATGATGAAGTCGGCCACGACGAGGAAGTAGCCGGGGAACCCCATCTCGATGATGACGCCCATCTCGTAGGCGGCCTGCCGCTGGCGGTCCTCCGGGACGCCAGCGGGGTAGCGGCGCGCCATGCCCCGCTTGACCTCCTCCTGGAACCAGGAGACCTCGTCGTACCCCTCCGGCACGTCGAACCTCGGCATGAGGTTGCGCGGCTTGAACATGCCGGAGACGTCGACCCGGTCGGCGATGAGGAGCTGCGTGTTGCGGCAGCCCTCCTGCCAGGCGTCGGAGTTGTCGATCGCGTACATCTCGGCGGCGGACTTCAGGTAGTAGCCGGAGCCGTCGAACTTGAAGCGGTCGGGATCGGAGAGGTTGCTGCCGGTCTGGATGCACAGCAGCGTGTCGTGCGCGGCCGACTCGTGCTCGTAGGTGTAGTGCGAGTCGTTCGTGACGACGAAGGGCGCGTCCAGCTTGCGGGCGATCTCCTCCAGCCCCGCGCGGGCACGGCGGTCGATGTCGATGTTGTGGTCCATCAACTCGACGAAGAAGTTCTCCTTGCCGAAGATGTCCTGGAACTCCCCGGCGGCCTTCAGCGCCTCGTCCATCTGCCCGAGCCGGATGCGGGTGGAGACCTCGCCCGAGGGGCAGCCGGTCGTCGCCATCAGGCCCTCGGAGTACTCCGCGAGCAGCTCGCGGTCCATCCGGGGCTTGCGGAAGAAGCCCTCCAGACTGGCCCGGGACTGCGCGCGGTAGAGGTTGTGCAGCCCGGTGAGGTCCCGCGCCCACATCGTCATGTGCGTGTACGCACCGGCGCCCGCGACGTCGTCCCGCTTCTGGTGGGGCGCTCCCCACTTCACCGGCCTCGCGTACCGCCGCGACTCGGGGGCGACGTACGCCTCGATGCCCATGATGGGCGTGATGCCCGCGCCCTGCGCCTGGTGGAAGAAGTCGTAGGCCCCGTGCAGGTTCCCGTGGTCGGTCATGGCGATGTGGGACATCTCCATGTCGCCGCACGCCTTGAACATGTCCTTGAGCCGCGCCGCTCCGTCCAGCAGCGAGTACTGGGTGTGCACGTGCAGATGCGTGAACGGCTGGTCGGTCACGGGTGGGGAACCTCCGGCGCGGGTCTTCGAGGGGCGGTGTCGAAGTCTACGACCGGGCACCGACACCGGGGCCCCAGCGGGCCCACGGGGCGTCCCGGGTCACGGAAGTATTCCGGTGTGGACCTCCCTCACTCCACGTTTACACCCGGCGTGGCACACTCGGCCGCGATGGGCGTGTCGTCGAGTACCGGTATCCGGACAGCGAGGGCCGCGGTGTTCACCGCGGTCTGCGTCGTGCTGTCCGCGGGCACCCACGTGCTCCTCTCGGCGACCCCGGTCCCGCTGACGACGCTGCTCGCCGTCACGGGCGCCGTCTTCCTCTGCGCCTACCTGCTGGCCGACCGCCGGCGCGGCCTCGGCACCATCGCCGCGACACTCGTGCCGCTGGAGCTGGCGGCCGACACCGTCTTCACCTCCGGGCAGGCCACCTGCTACGGGACGGCGGGCGGCCCGGTCACCGGGCCGCTGCGCACCATGGGGGTCGACCTCGTCTGCGCGGGCGGCGGCTTCGGCACACCGCTGGCGCGGATGGCCGCCGACACCCCGGCCCCGGCGCTGGCGCAGCCCGCCGCGCCGTGGCTGCTCCTCGGGGCCCACGTCCTCGTCGGGCTCACCGCCGCCGTCTGGCTCTGGCGGGGCGAGGAGGCGTTCGTCCGGCTGCTGCGCGCGGCCGCCACGCACGCCTACGCGCTGCTATGGCCCCCGTCGGTGCGGGCCGTCGCCCACCCGCTGCCGCAGCCGCGCTCCGGCGCCCGGTTCCGTGCCGCGCACCGGGTGCGCGCCGCACGCGCCCTGCCCCTCCTGACGCACTCCGTCGTACGACGCGGGCCGCCCCGGCCCGTGGCCGGCTGACCCGCGCCGGCCGCCGCCGTCCGCCCGCCCACGCGGGCGCGTCCCCCGTCACGTACCGATTCCACGGAGTTATCCAGCATGAGCAAGCGCAACAGCCAGGAAGCCAAGAGGGCCGCCCGCGAGCGGCTGCGCGTCGAGCGCGAGCAGCAGGCCAAGAAGGAGAAGATGCGCCGCCAGCTCGGCGTCGCGGGCGCGGTCGTCGCCGTCCTGGTCGTCGCCGCCGGCATCGGCGTCGCCGTCACCAACATGACCGACAGCGGTGGCGAGGGCGACAACAGCGACTGGTCCGCCGCGTCCGCCGTCGCCGGGGAGCCGAAGAAGTCCGAGGGCGAGGGCGCGTACGAGGGCTACGTCGCCCCGGCGAACACGCAGGGTGAGCACGGCACGGACATCATCGTCGGTGACGAGGACGCCGAGGACACCGTCACCATCTACGAGGACATGCGCTGCCCGGTCTGCGCCGCCTTCGAGCAGAACGTCGGCGACCTCGTCCTCAAGGACGTCGAGGACGGCACGTACAAGGCGGAGTTCGTCTTCGGCACCTTCCTGGACGGGGACACCGCCGAGGAGATCGGGAACAGCAGCGGTTCCAAGAACGCCCTCAGCGCCCTCGGCGCGGCGCTGGACGTGAGCCCGGAGGCGTTCCTGGAGTACAAGAAGCTGCTGTTCTCCGCCGATGTCCACCCCAGTGAGCAGATGGACGAGTTCGCCGACGACGCGCGGCTCGTCGAGATCGCCCAGGACGTCGAGGAGCTCAAGGGCAACGCGGAGTTCGAGGAGAACGTCACCTCGGGCACCTTCGACCCGTGGGCGCTGAAGGTCTCGGACAAGTTCCGCTCCGCCGAGGGCGTCCAGGGCACGCCGACGGTCAAGGTCAACGGCGAGGTGGCGAAGAACCCCCAGGGCTACGCGCCGGGCACGCCGGAGGAGTACAACGCGGTCGTGACGCCGCTGCTGGAGAAGTGATCCACCGCAGCCGCTGAACGAGCCGACGGGCGGCGCCCCTGCGAGCCGGGGCGCCGCCCGTCGGTGTGTGGCGCCGCGTCGACGGTCGCGTGAACAGCCGGAAGTCGTCTACCCGTTCGCCCCGGCGGGCCTCTAGCCTGCGCCCGTGACCCACGCTGACGCAGACACCCCGACCGCCGGCCCCTCGGACAGACCCGGCCGGACGCCGCACCGCCCCCGCCGCCGGACGGTGATCGCCGCCGCCGCCACGACCGCCGCCCTCGCGTCGCCCCTCGCGGCGGGCACGGCGGCCCGCGCCGCCGGGGGCGGGCCCGCCTTCCACCACGGCGTCGCCTCCGGAGACCCGCTCCCGGACGGCGCCCTGCTGTGGACGCGGGTCACGCCCGAGCCCGGCGCCGACCCCGGCTCCGGCCGGGGCGGCGCCCTGGACGTCGCCTGGGAGGTGGCCACCGACGCGGGCTTCACCGACGTCGTCGCCCGGGGCAGTGTCCGCGCGGAGGCCGCGTCCGACCACACGGTGAAGGCCGACGTGCGCGGGCTGCGGCCCGCCACCGCCTACCACTACCGGTTCACCGCCGACGGCGTCACCTCCCCCACGGGCCGCACCCGCACCGCCCCCGCCGACGACGACGCCCCGGACCACCTCCGCCTCGGTGTGGTGTCCTGCTCGAACTGGGAGGCCGGGTACTTCTCCGCCTACCGCCACCTGGCCGGACGCGGCGACCTGCACGCCGTCCTCCACCTGGGCGACTACCTGTACGAGTACCCGACCGGCGGCTACGGCACGCGGGGCCGGACCATCCGGCCGCACACACCGGCGCACGAGATCACCACGCTCGCCGACTACCGCGCCCGGCACGGCCAGTACAAGACGGACGCCGACCTGCGGGCCCTGCACGCCGCGCACCCGGTCGTCGCGATCTGGGACGACCACGAGTTCGCCAACAACGCCTGGTCGGACGGGGCGGAGAACCACACGCCGGGCGCGGAGGGCGTCTGGGCGGAGCGGATGGCGGCCGCGAAGCGGGCGTACTTCGAGTGGATGCCGGTGCGGCCGTCCGTCGCCGGAACCACCTACCGGCGTCTGCGGTTCGGCACGCTGGCCGATCTGCACCTGCTGGACCTGCGCTCCTTCCGCAGCGAGCAGGCCGGGGTCGGGGACGGCGACGTCGACGACCCCGCCCGCACGGTGACGGGCCGGGCCCAGCTGGACTGGCTGAAGGCGGGGTTGGACGCCTCCACCTCCCGCTGGCGGCTGGTCGGCACGTCCGTGATGATCTCCCCGCTCGCCTTCGGTTCGGTCCCCGCCTACCTGCTGCGGCCCCTGGCCCGGCTGCTCGGACTGCCCGCCGAGGGGCTCGCGCTCAACACCGACCAGTGGGACGGCTACACCGACGACCGCCGGGAGCTGCTCACCCATCTGCGCTCACGCGGCATCGACAACACCGTCTTCCTCACCGGCGACATCCACATGGCCTGGGCCAACGACGTCCCCGTGGAGGCCGCGACGTACCCGCTCTCCCCGACGGCGGCCACGGAGTTCGTCGTCACGTCGGTCACCTCCGACAACATCGACGACATCCTGCGCGTGCCCGAGGGCTGGGCGAGCCCGGCGGCCTCGGGGGCCCTGCGCGCGGCCAACCGGCACGCGCGGTGGATCGACACCGACGCGCACGGGTACGGCGTCCTGGACGTGACGGCCGAGCGGGCGCAGATGGACTACCACCGCATCTCCGACAAGACCGACCCCGACGCGACCACCCACCCCGTGCGCTCCTACCGCACCCGGTCCGGCACGCAGCGTCTGGAGCGCGCGGAGCGGCCCGTACGCTGATCCCCATGAGCGGGGGAACACAAGAGCGTGTCGTGGACGGCCGGTTCGCGTTGCTGGAACGTCTCGGCAGTGGCGGGATGGGCACGGTGTGGCGGGCCCGCGACCTCGTGCTGCGGCGCGAGGTCGCGCTGAAGGAGGTCCGCGCGGCCGAGCCGTCCACGGACGGCACGGGCGCCGAGCGGCTGCGGGTCCGGGTGCTGCGCGAGGCGCGGGCCCTGGCCGCGCTGAACCACCCCAACGTGGTCACCATCCACCACATCGTGGACGAGCGGCCCCATCCGTGGCTGGTGATGGAGCTGGTGCCCGGAGTCAGTCTCCAGCAGCACTGTGCGGCCCAGGGGCCGCTCTCCCCGGCGCGGGCGGCGCGGATCGGCCGGGACGTGCTGGCCGGTCTGCGCGCCGCCCACGCGGCGGGCATCCACCACCGCGACGTCAAACCGGCGAACGTCCTGCTCCGGCCGGACGGCGGCGCCGTGCTGACGGATTTCGGCATCGCCGCCGTGGGCTCCACCGGGCGCGTCACGGTCACCGGCGAACTCGTCGGTTCGCCCGAGTACATCGCCCCCGAACGCATCCGGGGAGCGGCGGGCGACGCGGCCGACCTGTGGTCGCTCGGGATGCTGCTCTACGTCGTCACCGAGGGCCACAGCCCGCTGCGACGAGCCGACACCCTCGCCACCCTGGCGGCCGTGCTGGAGGAGCCCGTCCCGCCGCCCGTGCGCTGCGGCCCGCTCACCCCGGTGGTGACGGCGCTGCTGGTGCGGGAGCCGGGGGCCCGCCCGGACGCCGAGCGGCTGGACGCCCTGCTCGCCGAGGCGCAGGAAGCGGCGGAGGCGGGGGCGGGGGGCGGGGGCACGCCCGCCACACTCCCGGACGCACCACGTGCCCTCCCGCCCCTTCCACAGAACCTCCCGCCCGGCCCGCCACCGGGAACGGCGCCGGGTCCGCCGCCGGGGACCGCACCGGGGGTGGGCGTCCCGCCCCCTGCGACGACGCCACCGCCGTCCCCGTCGCGCCGACGGGGTGCGGTGCGGGTGCTCGGCGCCGCAGCCGCCGTGGCCGTCGTCCTGGGGGCGGTGGGGGGCGGCTTCCTGCTGGCCACCCGCGACGAGCCGCCCGCCGCGCGGGCACCGGGCGCCGAGGTCGCCCCCTCCCCCGGCACCGACGAGGCGGGCCCGGAGGCGAACGGCCCCGACGAGGCCGATGCCGGGGCGGACACCGCCGAACGCCCGGCCGAACGGACCGCCGACCCGGAGCCCCCGGCGTCGCCGACGCCCGACGCCGGGACGCCGACGCCGAGCGCCACACCGTCCCCCTCCGCCCAGGTGGACGACACCTGGATCGCCCAGCTCCACTCCGAGCCCGTCTCCTCCGGCGCGGCCGAGCGCGACCGGCGCCTCGCGGAGCTCCGGGCCACGGTTCCCGACGCGCAGGTGCTGCTCAGCGACGACTACGCCTCGCTCAATCCCGGCTACTGGGTGCTCTACGCCCCCGGCCCCTTCACCGACGGCCGGGACGCGGTGGCCTACTGCGCCGCCCGGGACCGGACGACCGGCGACTCCTGCGTCGGCCGCTACCTCAGCCGCGACGCGTCCGACCGGGACCTCGTCTGCCACCCGGAGGACGGCGGCAGCGGCCGGTGCATCCGACCGTGACGTTCAGGGCGTGGGCAGTTCGACGGTGAAGCGGGTGCCCGGGGCGACGGAGACGACGTGGTCGCCGAGCGCGAGGCGCAGCGGCGCCTGAGCGGAGTGCGGCACGTCGACGTGGAGCCGGCCGCCGTCGAGCCGCAGCCGGACGCCCCAGTGGCCCCGGTGGCGCAGGGTCACCGTGAAGTGGGACAGTTCGGGGAGCGCCACGGGGTCGAGCCGCAGCATGTCGCCCTCGGGCTCCAGCCCGGTCAGCCCGCGCTGCACCAGGTCCAGGGTCCCGCCCATCGCGCCCAGGTGGATGCCCTCCGGCGTGGTGCCGCCCTGGACGTCGGCCACGTCGCCCACGAGGGCCTCCTGGCAGAACCGCCAGCTCTCGGCCGGGTGGGCGCGGGCCAGCACCCAGGCGTGCACCACGCTGGAGAGCGTCGAACCGTGGCTGGTGCGGCGCAGGTAGTAGTCGACCGTCGTGCGCCACACGTCCGGGTCCAGGCGGTGTCCGAGCGAGCCGAGGACGTCGGCGAGCCGGGCGGCGGGGAAGAGGTGACCGAGCATCAGGACGTCGGCCTGCTTGGAGGCCTGGTAGCGGTTGACGCTGTCCCCCTCCGCCTCCAGGATGCGGTCCAGGCGGCGGATGGTGCCGTAGCGGCGGCGGTAGGCCTCCCAGTCGAGTTCGGCCAGGTCGCCGTAGCCCTGGAACTGGCTGATCACGCCGTGGTGCCACGGTACGTGGAGCATGCGGCCGACCTCCCGCCAGCGGTCGGTCTCGGCGGCCGTCAGACCGAGGTGCTCGGTCAGTTCCGCCCGGCGCGGCGCGGGCAGGTCGCCCAGGACGTCCAGCGCCCGGCCGAGCACCCACGCGGCGGTGACGTTGGTGTAGGCGTTGTCGTCGATGCCGGGGCGCTCGGCACCGGGGTAGGCGTCGTGGTACTCGTCGGGTCCGACGACCCCGCGGATGCGGTAGCGGCCCAGGTCGGCGTCCCAGGTGGCGAGGTCCCCCCAGAAGCGGGCGATCTGCAGCAGCATCTCCGCGCCCGGTCCGTGCAGGAACTCGGTGTCGCCGGTGGTGCGGGCGTAGGTCCACACGTTGTAGGCCACGGCGCAGCCGACGTGGTGCTGCAGCCGGGAGTGGTCGGGGAGCCAGCGGCCCGAGCGCGGGTTGAGGTGCAGGACCTGGGTCTCCTCCCGCCCGTCGCTGCCGCTCTGCCACGGGTACATGGCACCGCGGTGGCCGGCCGCGGCGGCGTCCTGCACCGCGCGTCCCAGCCGCCGGTGCCGGTAGCCGAGGAGGGCGCGGGAGACCTCCGGGAAGTGCAGGTTGAGATAGGGCAGGACGAACAGCTCGTCCCAGAAGACGTGCCCCCGGTACGCCTCACCGTGCAGGCCGCGCGCGGGGACGCCCACGTCGAGTTCGGCGGTGTGCGGGGAGAGGGTCTGCAGGACGTGGAACAGGTGCAGGCGCAGCAGCCGTCCCGGCTCGCCGGGGACCTTCAGCTCACCCCGGCGCCACAGCCGCCGCCAGGCGGCCCGGTGGCCGGCGCGGAGGACGGCGAAGCCGGGGGCGGCCGTGACGTCGTGCACGGCCGCGTCCACCGGATCGCTGATGGCGGCGTCCTGCGACGTGTGCAGGGCGACGGTCTTGTCGACGGTCACCGCCGGGCCGCCCGCGCGGAGCGGCACGAGCAGCCGGTGGGTGACGGACCGCTCCGCGCGCTCGGCCGCCACGGCCGGAACGCCGGGACCGGTGGACCGGCAGCGGGTCGCGAGCGCGACGTCGACGGCCGAGCTGCGGGTCCGGCACGCCAGCCAGAGGACGTCCTGCGGTGCCTCCCCGGTGCGCCACCCGGTCAGGTGGTCGCCGTTCAGCGCCCGGTAGCGGGCCACCCCCTCGTTGCGCACGTCCCCGTCGAGGGCGGCCCGGACCTCCAGCGTGCCCGTCCAGTTCTCGGCGGTGAACTCGGTGCGCAGGGCGGCCAGGTGGGGGTCGCCCATGTGCACGAGCCGCTCCTGGCGCACGGACAGCACCCGGCTTCCGGCGTCGCGCCACCGCGTCCACCGGGTGAGGACGCCGCCCGCGAGGTCGAGGACGAGCCGGTGGTCGAGCACGTGCTCCGTGTCCGGGCCGAGCCACGGCCCGGGCTCCCCGGTGTCCCGGGAACGGATCCGGAACCGCAGGGGGAGCCAGTTCGGCAGGTTGACCATGTCCTCGTTCTCGACGGTCCGCCCGGCGACCCGCGAGGTGAGCCGGTTGTAGCAGCCCGCGTGGTAGGTGCCCGGGTAGTGCACGGCGTCGGCGGCGCACTCGGGCGCGGCGCCCCGGGTGGCGAAGTAGCCGTTGCCCAGCGTGCACAACGCCTCCCGCAGCCGCTCCCGCGCCGGGTCGTACCCGTCGTACTCCCATCGCCAGGTGTGCTCGTCGGGGTCCGGGCCGACCGGGGGCTGGTCCGTCATGGTGGTTCCTCCCCCGGCTCGGCGGCCAGTTCCCCGAGATCGGTGACGACGACGTCGGCCCCGTGGGCGCGCAGGGCGGCGGCGCCGGCGGGGCTCGCGGACCGGTCCACGCCGACCACCACGCCGAACCCGCCCCGCCGGCCCGCCTCGACACCGGCCCGCGCGTCCTCGACGACGGCGCAGTCGGCGGCGGGTACGCCGAGCCTGCGCGCGGCCTCCGCGAAGAGGGCGGGGTCGGGTTTGCCGGGCAGGCCGAGCCGGGCCGCCTCCGCCCCGTCGACCAGCTCCGCGAGCCAGGGCCGCAACCCGGCGCGCTCCAGCAGCTCCGAGGCGTGCCGGGACGCGGACACGGCGGCGCACGGCACCCGGGCCCCGGCGAGGACGCGCAGCAGCCGCAGACTGCCGGGCCAGGCCGTTACCCCCGCCGCCGCCGCGCGGACGAACGCCGCCTCCTTGGCGGCGGCGACGGCGTGCACGCTGCCGCAACCGGGCGGCTCCCGGACATCGCCGAGGGGCAGCCGCAGCCCCCGGCCCGTCAGCGCGGCGGCGGCTCCGTCCAGCCGCGACCGGCCGTCGACCCACCGCCGGTACTCGACGTCCGCGTCGAACGGGGGCTGGCCGGCCGCCGTGAGGCACGGGTCGAGCGCCTGCCGCCAGGCGGCGGCGTGCAGGCCGGCCGAGTCGACGAGCACCCCGTCGGTGTCGAGGACGACCGCTCGCACGCCCCGCAGCACCTCCGGGACCTCCACGCTGCGCACCCCTCCACCTTCGCCGCTGCCGCACCGGCCCACAACCGCGCGCCGAGGGGGACCAGCCCGAGCGGAGGGCCGGGATACGGCGGACCATGGAAGCGAGAGGCCCGACGCCGCCTGGAGGAGCCATGAGCAGCTCACCGCACATCGTCAGCGACGTGATGACCCACACCGTGGTAGCCGTGAGCCCGGACGCCCCCTTCAAGGAGATCGTGCGGACGATGGAGGAGTGGAACGTCAGCGCCCTGCCCGTGCTGGAGGGCGACGGCCGGGTGGTCGGCGTGGTCTCCGAGGCCGACCTGCTGCCCAAGGAGGAGTACCGGGCGGAGGGTCCGTCCCTGTCCGGGACCGAGGGGCGGCTCGACGAGCTGGCGAAGGCGGGCGGCCTGGTGGCCCGGGACCTCATGACGGCCCCCGCGATCTCGGTCCGGGCGGACGCCACGCTCGCCCACGCCGCGCGGGCGATGGCGCGGCGCGGCGTCAAACGGCTTCCCGTGGTGGACACCGAGGGCCGGCTCGCCGGCCTCGTCAGCCGGGGCGACCTGCTGAAGGTCTTCCTGCGGCCGGACGAGGAGCTGGCGCGGGAGGTGCGCGAGCACGTCGTCGCCCCGCTCTTCCCGCACCGCGACGCGGGTCTGGAGGTGCGGGTGCGCGAGGGCGTCGTGACCTTCACCGGGCACGTCCCGGACGCCGCGCTCGTCCCGGTGGTCGCCCGCCTGGCCCGGGCGGTCGAGGGGGTGGTCGACGTGCGGTTCGAACCCGACGGCTCGGCGGCCTGACCGGACGAGGCGGTCGAGGCGGTCCAAACGGACGGCGAGCCCGGGGTCAGGGCCCGCTGCCGTAGGGGGCGTACAGGTCCAGGAGCCGGGTGCGCGTCCGCTGGAGACGCCGCCCGATGATCTCGGCGACCTGTACGGCAAGGGCCCGGCCCAGCTCAGGGTCGTCGTCGCACACACCCCGGACCGCCGCCGCGTCGAACTCCAGCGCGCTGACGTCCCCGGCGGCCTGGGCACCCAGCCGCCAGGTGTACGGCGGCACCATCCACGACCAGCCGAGCAGGTCGCCGGGGTGGAGCGTCTCGATGTGCGCGGGACGGCGTCCGGCCACGTGCAGGTCGAGGGTGACCGTACCGCTGCGGATGACCCAGAAGCGGTCGGCGTGGCGCCCCTCCCGGAAGATGCGCGTCCCGGCCGGGAACCGCACCGGCCGGCCCAGGGCGAGCAGCCGCTCGCGGCCGCGCGGCGGCAACAGACGGAAGGGATGGGTGACAGTGCTGACCACGGCGCACCTCTCACGGCCCGGCGACGGACTGACCTCTTCATCCTGACCCCGCCCGGGACCGTCCGCCAGGGCTGAACGGCCCGGTCGGCGGGCCCGTCCGGCCCCGGCGTCGCGGTCAGAACCCCGGGCGACCCGAAAACGCGTTGCGCCGAAGGAGGCGCGGGGCCAGGCTACGGCGATGACCTCGAACACCGGGAACCAGCACAGTGGTCCGGACTGGCGCGTGCGCCCCTACCGGTCGGGCGACTGGGCGGCCGTCTCGCGCATTCACGACGCGGCGCGGCTGGACGAGCTGCGCGACTCGGTCGGGATCGAGGCGTTCCTGTCGCTCGCCGACACCTACGAGAGCGAAGGGCTCTTCGACGACAGGGTCTGGGTGGCCGAAGGGGCCGAGGACCCCGCGGCCGGGGACGGCGGGGCGGTCGTCGGCTTCGTCGCCCTCGCCGACGACGAGGTCACCTGGCTGTACGTCGACCCGTCCCGCTACGGCGAGGGGGCGGGGACCGCGCTGCTGCGCCACGCCGTGGCCCACGGCGGCCCCCGCGTGGAGACGACGGTGCTGGCGGGGAACGAGCGGGCCCTGGCCCTCTACCTCCGCGAAGGCTTCGTCATCACCGAGACGAAGGAGGGCCGGCTCGTGGGCAACGAGGCCTACCCCGCCACCGGCCACATCATGGAGCTGCGCAGGCCCTCCCCGGCGCCGTACTCCTGAGCCCGGGTCAGCGGGCCGCCCGAGACGCGCCGCACGGCGGCCGTTCAGCCGCCGGCGTCGACCTCCGCCAGGAAGGCGAGGGCGAGCCGCCAGGTGCGCTCGGCGGCCTCGGCGTCGTGGTCCGGGAGGTCGGGGTCGGTGTAGAGGTGGCCCGCGCCGGGGTGGCGGAAGACCTCGACGTCCGCGCCGGTCCGGCCCATGTGCAGGTACCAGGTGTTCAGCCAGTCACCGGGCTCGAACGGATCGGGGTCGGCGACGTGCAGCTGCACGGGCAGACCGTCGGCCGAGGCGTCCTCGGCCACGTCGTAGGTGCCGTGCAGGAGCAGCAGGGCGCGGGCGTGCTCGTCGGCGAGCGCCAGGCTCTGGGCGAACGCGGCGCCGAGGGAGAATCCGGCGTACACCAGCCCCTTCTCCGACAGCGGTGCGGCGGCGGCGACCGCGCGGCGCAGCAGCTCGTCCCACCCGATCTCCTCCTGCACGGCCCGGCCCTCGTCGAGGGTCCGGGCGGTCCGGCCGTCGTACAGGTCGGGGGTGTGGACCTCGTGCCCGGCCGCCCGCAGCCGTTCGGCCGCGGCCTCCACGGCGGGCCTGCGTCCGTACACCGAGTGGAACAGCACCACGGTGGCCACTGCGTCACGTCCTTCCGTCTCTCCGCGCTCGCCCCTGCGGACCCGGGGCGGACGTCCACATCGTGCCAGGTACGGTCTGATGAGCCCATCGCCTGCAAGGAGTAGAGACCTCATGGAGAACGTGCTGCGACCGGTCATCGTGTTCGGCGGCGCGATCGTCGTGGCCTGGGTGGTCGCCTGGGCCGTGGACCGGCTGCTCGTGCGCATCGACGCACGGCACCCGGAGACCCCCATGTGGGGCCTGCTGCGCCAGGGACGCTCGCCGCTCGCGGCGGTGCTGTTCGTGGCGCTGGTGCGCGGCTTCTTCGAGAGCACGCACCTGGCCGTCGACCGGCGGCAGACCGTGGAGCTGTGGCTGACGATCATCATGATCGCCGCCTCCGCCTGGCTGGCCCTGCGCGTCGCGGCGGCGGCCATGGAGACGGCGTCCACCCGCTACGCGGGCGTGGCCCACGACCCGGCGCGGGCGCGCCGGGTGCGCACCCAGCTGACGCTGATCCAGCGGCTGGTGACGGCCGTCGTCATCGTCATCGCGGGCGCGGCGATACTGCTGCAGTTCGACGGTATGAAGACCATCGGCACGTCGATGCTGGCCTCCGCCGGTGTGCTCGGCATCGTGGCCGGTATCGCCGCCCAGTCGACCCTGAGCAACCTGTTCGCCGGGCTGTCGATCGCGTTCGGCGACATGGTCCGCATCGGGGACACCGTGGTGGTCGACGGCGAGTACGGCGTCGTGGACGAGATCACCATCTCGTACCTCGTGCTGCTCACCTGGGACGAGCGGCGGATCACCATGCCGGTGTCCTACTTCACGAACAAGCCCTTCGAGAACTGGTCGCGCGGTGGATCGCAGGTGATCGGCACGGTCTACCTGCAACTGGACCACACGACGCCGGTCACCGAGCTCCGCGCCCAGACGGAGAAGGTCGTCCGGGCCAGCGACGCCTGGGACGGGCGGAGCTGGAGCCTGGTCGTGACGGACACCACGCCGTCGACGATCGAGGTCCGGGCGGCGATGTCGGCCCGCACCGCCGACGACGTCTGGACGCTGCGCTGCGAGGTCCGCGAACAGCTGCTGGCCTGGCTGCGGGACGAGCACCCCTACGCGCTGCCCCGCGTCCGCACCAGCCGGGAGTCCGAAGAGCCGGGGCCCGTGCTCGACCGGAAGGGCTGACACGACGGCGGCCGGGGGGCGGGCCGGGCCGGGCCGGCGCCCCCGGCCCGCGTCCCGGTTAGGCGCTGTCCGCCCGGACGCGGTCGAGGGCGGCGCGCAGATCGGCCGGGTAGGTACTCGCGAACTCCACCCAGCTGCCGTCGGCCGGGTGCTCGAAGCCGAGGCGCACGGCGTGCAGCCACTGGCGGGAGAGCCCCAGCCGCCGCGCCAGCGTCGGGTCGGCGCCGTAGGTGAGGTCCCCGGCGCACGGGTGCCGGTGGGCCGCCATGTGCACCCGGATCTGGTGGGTCCGGCCCGTCTCCAGCTTGATGTCCAGGAGGCTGGCGGAGCGGAAGGCCTCGATGAGGTCGTAGTGGGTCACCGACGGCTTGCCGTCCGCGACGACGGCCCACTTGTAGTCGTGCTGCGGGTGGCGCCCGATCGGCGCGTCGATGGTGCCGCTGAGCGGGTCGGGGTGCCCCTGCACGAGCGCGTGGTAGCGCTTGTCGACGGTGCGCTCCCGGAACTGCTGCTTGAGCAGGCTGTAGGCGCGCTCCGACTTGGCGACGACCATGAGCCCGGAGGTGCCGACGTCCAGCCGGTGCACGATGCCCTGGCGTTCGGCGGCCCCGGAGGTGGCGACCGTGTATCCGGCGGCGGCCAGGCCGCCGATGACCGTGGGCCCGCTCCAGCCGGGGCTGGGGTGCGCGGCGACCCCGACCGGCTTCATGACGACGACGAGGTCGTCGTCGTCGTGCACGATCTCCATCCCCTCGACCGGCTCGGCCACCACCCGGACCGGCGCGGGCGGGGCGGGCATCTCGACCTCCAGCCAGGCCCCGCCCTGGACGCGGTCGGACTTCCCGGCCTCCGCCCCGTCGACCCGGACCTTGCCGTCCGCCGCGAGCTCGGCGGCCTTGGTGCGGGAGAAGCCGAACATGCGGGCGAGGGCGGCGTCGAGACGCTCGCCCTCCAGACCGTCGGGCACGGGCAGCGTACGGACGTCGGGGGATGGTGGGGTACTCACCCGGTCGAGTATGCCCGACTCCCGCCACCCGTCCGGACCGGCCCCGCGTGCGGCCGCCGCGACCGGGGGTGACGCTGCGACCACGTGACGGGAGCCGCCACCCCACCGTCACGGGAGGGAGGACGCCGTGGCCCGACGTGCCCGGGGACGTCGACGGACCGTGCGCCGTCGCGCCGGAGCCGCGCGGCTGGGTCGGCGAAGGGCCCTAGGACGGCCGACACCTGCGACCGCTGGGCGAGCAGACGGCCACCGTCCTCCTGGTCGACTTCCCCGACCTCCCCGCCCGCAGCCGCGCGGCCGAGCGGGCGGCCCACTTCACCGACTACGCCGCCGAGCACCTGCGCCGCTCCTCCCACGGGCGGTACCGTCCGCGCTTCGAGCCGTCGGACGGCTGGCTGCGCATGCCGCGCCCCTGGCCGGAGTACGGCATCGAGCGCGGCATCCCCACCGCGACCCTGCAGCGGTACGTGGAGGACGCGATCGGCGCGGCGACGGAGCGGGGCGCCTCGACGGAGTTCGTCGGCGCGTGGGACCCGATGAGCGTGGCGGCCCGCAGCGACCTGCTGGGCTGGCACAGCGGCAGCCTCCGGGCCGAGGGCGCGGGCGTGACGGTGCACGTGACGGAACGGACCGACGAGGGCCACCGGGTCCGGATCACCCGGTGACACCGGCCGGGCCGCAGGTCAGTCGCGGTGCAGCGTGCCGTCCGGATCGAGCCCCCGGAAGGACAGGATGACGATGAGGACGCCGCCGCAGACGATGGCCGAGTCCGCCAGGTTGAAGACGGCGAAGTGGGCAGGGGCGATGAAGTCGACCACCGCGCCCTGGAAGACCCCCGGAGAGCGGAAGACGCGGTCGGTGAGGTTGCCGAAGGCACCGCCGAGGAGCAGCCCGAGCGCGATGGCCCACGGCGTGCTGTAGAGCTTGCGCGCGATACGGAAGATCACCACGATCACGGCGGCCGCGATGACCGTGAAGACGATCGTCAGGGCCTCTCCCATCCCGAACGCCGCGCCCGGGTTCCGCACGGCGGTGAACCGCAGCAGGTCGCCGACCACCTCGACGGCCGGTTCACCCTCCAGGCGCTCCACCACGATGATCTTGGAGATCAGGTCGAGCGCGTAGGCGACGGCGGCCACCCACAGCAGCACGGCCACGCGGCGCCTGCCGCGCGGCTCCCCGCCCTCGTCCGCCACGTCGTCCGTGGACTTCTCCGGCACCTCGTCGATGGCCTGCTCCGCCTCTGCTGTCACGTGACGAGCCTACGACACCGCCCCCGGCCGGCCCTCAGTGCCGCTCCTGCTTCTGCTTGCACTCCACGCACAGGGTGGCCCGCGGAAACGCCTGCATACGGGCCTTGCCGATGGGGTTGCCGCAGTTCTCACACAGACCGTACGTACCGGCGGCGATCCGCTCCAGGGCCCGCTCGCTCTGGTACATCATCTCCCGGGCGTTCTCGGCCACGGCCATCTCGTGCTCCCGGGTGATGTTCTTCGTCCCGGTGTCCGCCTGGTCGTCCCCGGCGCCGTCGCCCGAGTCGCGCATCAGGCCGGCCAGGGCCCGCTCGGCCGCCTCGATCTCGGTGCGCAGCCGCTCGACCTCGGTCGCCAGTTCGCTCCTGGCCTCGACGACCTCGCTCTCCGTCCACGGCTCCTCGCCCGCCCGTACGGCCAGCTCCCCGGGTGTGGCCGCGATGCGGGCCTGCGGTACCGCCGTCTGCGTACCGGTCGTCGTCTTCTTCGCAGCCACCGTTCCGGCTCCCGTCTTCCGTGCGGCCTTCTTCGCCGCCGCCTTCGTGGGCTCGGCCCTCGCGGCCGGCCTCTTCGCGACCGTCTTCCCGGCGGACGCCTTCGTGGCCGCCGTCTTCTTCGCCGCCGCCTTCTTCGCCGCCGTCTTCTTCGCCGCCGTCTTCCTGGCGGATGTCTTCTTCGCGGGCGTCTTCTTGGCCGCCGTCTTCTCGGCCGCCTTCTTCGCGGGCGCCTTCCTGGCCGCCTTCCGCGCGGCGCCGCCGGACGGCGCGTCCTCCGGCTCCCCGGTGTCCGCCGTCCTGGCCGCGGGGCGGCCCTCGGCCGGCGTCGTACCGGCGGCTGCCTTCTTCGCCCGGCCTGCCATCGCCGCGACCCCTTCACATAGTGTGATCTTGCTCGCGAATCGTGCCGGAACGATAAATCGGCACGAAGCACGCGGCAACGGGACGCGCCGTCCGGGTGTGATCTCCGCCCCCGGCCGAGCGCCGCCGCCGGGCACCCGCGAGGGCGTTGTGCCCGGGGCCCCGGGCGGGGAAACCGTTCGGCAGCGCTTCCGGGCGGCCCGTACACTGGGCGTCAGCGAAGGCGTTGAAGGGGACGAGTAGCGTCGTCAAGCGGCCCAGAGCGACCCGGGGACGGTGTGAGCCCGGGGGCGAGCGCGACGTGAAGATCACCCCGGAGCTGCCGGAAGAAAGCCCTCCGTGCGGGGGCGAGTAGAGCCGGCCCGCAGGAGCACCTCCGGGTGCCCCGGCCCAACGAGCGGGCGGTGGTCACCAGCACACCGCCAAGGAGGGTGGTACCGCGGGAGGCGCCGTGCGGGCGCGTCTCGTCCCTCTGACGGAAGCTGCCCTGTCCGCCGGAGGAACCATCCGATGAGCCCCACCCCGCAGTACCGCCAGGTCCCCGCCCAGGTGGACCTGCCCGCGCTGGAGCACGCCGTGCTCGAGTTCTGGCAGGAGCAGAAGATCTTCGCCCGGACGCTGGAGGCGTCCGAGGGCCGCCCCGAGTGGGTGTTCTACGAAGGCCCACCGACCGGCAACGGCATGCCCGGCGCGCACCACATCGAGGCCCGGGTCTTCAAGGACGTCTTCCCGCGCTTCCGCACCATGCAGGGCTACCACGTCTCCCGCAAGGCGGGCTGGGACTGCCACGGGCTGCCCGTGGAGCTGGCCGTCGAGAAGGAACTGGGCTTCAACGGCAAGCAGGACATCGAGGCCTACGGGATCGCGGAGTTCAACGCGAAGTGCCGCGCGTCGGTGACGCGGTACACCGACGCCTTCGCCGACCTCACCCGGCGCATGGGCTACTGGGTGGACCTGGACGACGCCTACCGCACGATGGACCCGCAGTACATCGAGAGCGTGTGGTGGTCGCTGAAGGAGATCTTCGGCAAGGGCCTCCTGGTGCAGGACCACCGGGTGGCGCCGTGGTGCCCCCGCTGCGGCACCGGGCTGTCCGACCACGAGCTCGCGCAGGGGTACGAGACGGTCGTCGACCCCTCGGTCTACGTGCGTCTGCCGCTCACCTCGGGGCCGCTGGCCGGTACGGCCTCGCTGCTGGTGTGGACGACGACGCCGTGGACGCTGGTCTCCAACACCGCCGTCGCCGCCCACCCGGAGGTGACCTACGTCGTCGCCACCGACGGCACCGACCGGCTGGTCGTCGCGGAGCCGCTGCTGGGCAAGGCGCTCGGCGAGGGGTGGGAGGCCACCGGGCAGAGCTTCACCGGCGCGGAGATGGAGCGCTGGACGTACCGGCGCCCGTTCGACCTCGTCGAGCTGGAGGGCGCGAACTTCGTCGTGAACGCCGAGTACGTGACGACGGACGACGGCACCGGGCTCGTCCACCAGGCCCCCGCCTTCGGAGAGGACGACCTGAAGGTCTGCCGCTCCTACGGCCTGCCCGTGGTGAACCCGGTCCGGGCCGACGGCACGTTCGAGCCGGAACTCGACCTGGTGGGCGGCCAGTTTTTCAAGAAGGCCGACGAGGCCCTGGTGGCCGACCTCGACGCGCGCGGCCTGCTGTTCCGCCACGTGGCCTACGAGCACAGCTACCCGCACTGCTGGCGCTGCCACACCGCGCTGCTCTACTACGCGCAGCCCTCGTGGTACATCCGCACCACGCAGATCAAGGACGAGCTGCTCGATCAGAACGAGAAGACCAACTGGTACCCCGAGTCGGTCAAGCACGGCCGCTTCGGGGACTGGCTGAGCAACAACATCGACTGGGCGCTCTCCCGCAACCGCTACTGGGGCACCCCGCTGCCGATCTGGCGCTGCACCGAGGACCACCTCACATGCGTCGGCTCGCTGACGGAGCTCGGCGAGCTGACCGGGACGGACCAGAGCGGCCTCGACCCGCACCGGCCGTACATCGACGCGGTGACGTTCACCTGCCCGACCGAGGGCTGCTCGGCGGAGGCCACCCGCGTCCCCGAGGTCATCGACGCCTGGTACGACTCCGGCTCGATGCCGTTCGCCCAGTGGGGTTACCCGTACCGGAACAAGGAGACCTTCGAACAGCGCTACCCGGCGCAGTTCATCTCCGAGGCGATCGACCAGACCCGCGGCTGGTTCTACACGCTGATGGCGGTCGGCACGCTCGTCTTCGGCCGGTCCGCGTACGAGAACGTGGTGTGCCTCGGCCACATCCTCGCCGAGGACGGCCGCAAGATGTCCAAGCACCTGGGCAACATCCTGGAACCGATCCCCCTGATGGAGCAGCACGGTGCGGACGCCGTGCGCTGGTTCATGGCCGCCGGCGGCTCGCCCTGGGCCGCCCGCCGGGTGGGCCACGGCACCATCCAGGAGGTCGTCCGCAAGACGCTGCTCACGTACTGGAACACCGTCGCCTTCCAGGCCCTGTACGCGCGCACCGGCGGCTGGGCACCGACCGACGCCGATCCGGCGCCGCACGAGCGTCCGCTCCTGGACCGCTGGCTGCTCAGCGAGCTGCACGCGCTGGTCGACCTGGTCACCCGGGCGATGGAGAACTTCGACACCCAGCGTGCGGGCAAGCTCCTGTCGACGTTCGTCGACGACCTGTCCAACTGGTACGTGCGCCGCTCCCGCCGCCGGTTCTGGCAGGGCGACGCGGCGGCGCTGCGCACCCTGCACGACGTCCTGGAGACCGTGACGCGGTTGATGGCGCCGCTGGTCCCGTTCGTCACCGAGCGGGTGTGGCAGGACCTGGTCGTGCCGGTGACGCCGGACGCGCCGGAGTCGGTGCACCTGGCGAACTGGCCGGTGGCCACGCCGGAGGCCATCGACGAGCGGCTGTCCGTGGACATGCTGCTGGTGCGCCGCCTGGTGGAGCTGGGCCGGGCCACCCGGGCGGAGTCCGGCGTCAAGACCCGCCAGCCGCTGTCCCGCGCGCTCGTCGCGGCCCAGGGCTTCGAGCTGCTCGACGACGACCTGCGGGCCCAGATCGCCGAGGAGCTCAACGTCAGCCGGCTGGCGTCGCTGGGCGAGGTCGGCGGTTCGCTCGTGGACACGACGGCCAAGGCGAACTTCCGCGCGCTCGGCCGCCGCTTCGGCAAGCGGACGCAGCCGGTCGCCGCGGCCATCGCGGCGGCGGACGCGGCGGAGCTCTCCGCCGCGCTGCGCGCCGGTACGGCCGAGGTGACGGTGGACGGCGAGCGGGTCGGCCTGACCGCCGAGGAGGTCATCATCACGGAGACGCCCCGCGAGGGCTGGTCCGTCGCCTCCGACTCCGGCGCGACGGTCGCGCTCGATCTGGAGATCACCCCCGAGCTGGAACGGGCCGGGCTGGCCCGGGACGTCATCAGGCT
Organism: Streptomyces sp. GSL17-111; assembly: GCF_037911585.1. NCBI lineage: Bacteria > Bacillati > Actinomycetota > Actinomycetes > Kitasatosporales > Streptomycetaceae > Streptomyces > Streptomyces sp. GSL17-111. The sequence goes on along the minus strand of NZ_JBAJNS010000001.1, from coordinate 4,948,128 downwards.
CGTCCAGACGCAGCGCAAGGAGTCCGGCTTCGACGTCTCCGACCGCATCAGCCTGACGTGGTCGGCCCGCACTCCGGAGGCGGCCGAGGCCCTGCGCGAGCACATGGGGCTCATCGCCGAGGAGGTGCTCGCCGACGAGGTCGACGAGCGCGCCTGGGACGAGACGGAGTGGGTCACCCGGCACCGCGAGGAGACCGGCCACCCGGTCTCGCGGGACGACGAGCTGGGTGTGGCGTTCGGGCTGCGGAAGCTCTGAGCACGGCGACGCCCCGGGCGTCCGGCTCCGGCCGGACCCCGGGGCGTCCGCGTTCCCGGACAGCGGGCCCGAACACCACACGGCCCGGACGCCACCGACCGAACGACACCGGCCCGGGAACGGCGTGAGGGCCGGACCCCGATGGGGTCCGGCCCTTCACGTGCCGTGCGGCGGTGGTTGCCCTGCCGTCAGTTGTCGTCCTCGTCGATGAGGAAGCCTCGCATCGGCGACGGCGTCTGCTGCTGCATGGGCTGCGGGCCCTGCGGCCGGACGGGGGCCATCGGCTGGGTCATCGCCGGGGACATCTGCTGCTGACCGCCGTAGGTCTGGCCGCCGCCCTGGTTGTGTCCGCCACCGTGGCCGCCCATGGCCTGGCCGCCGCCCATGGACTGACCGCCCATCGACTGGTGACCGCCCATCGTGCCGCCCGACGGCGCGCCGGCGGACGCCATCGACGGCGAGGCCGGCAGGGACGCGGCGGCCGGGCTGCGCGGCGGGGCGAGCGAGTCGTCCGACTGGTTCTCCAGCTGACGCAGCTGGCTCTCCAGGTACGACTTCAGGCGCGTGCGGTACTCCCGCTCGAAGCCGCGCAGGTCCTCGACCTTGCGCTCCAGCGTGGCGCGGGCGGACTCCAGCGAGCCCATCGCGACGCGGTGCTTCTCCTGGGCGTCCCGCTCCAGCGCGTCGGCCTTGGCACGGGCATCCCGCTCCAGACCCTCGGCACGGCTGCGGGCCTCACCGACGATCTTGTTGGCCTCGGAACGGGCCTCGGCGATCGCCTGGTCGGCGGTCTGCTGCGCCAGGGACAGCACGCGCGCGGCGCTGTCGTTGCCGCCGCCCTGCTGCATCTGCGGCGGGCCGCCGTGGCCGCCCATCGGCCCCGGGCCCATCGGGCCGGGACCGTGCTGCTGATGCTGCTGGTGCTGAGGCTGGTGCTGCTGGTGCTGAGGCTGGTGCTGCTGCTGGCCGGGACCGTGCTGGCCGGACTGGGGTCCGCCGGGACCTGCGGGCAGCTGGGGTGCACCGGGGAGCTGGGGCGGGCCGCCCATCTGCTGCTGGCCGCCCATCTGCTGCTGTCCCGGAGGCACCGGCTGCGGACCTGATATGGCAGCGGGCACCGGGCCCTGCTGTGATCGGTCCTCCGGAGGTTTGCGCATACCCTGTTGCTGCTGGCTCTGCGCGGCGGCTCGCGTCGCGGCGGCCAGCTTGGCGCGCAGGTCCTCGTTCTCCCGCAGCAGGCGGGTCAGCTCGGCTTCGACCTCGTCAAGGAAGGCATCGACCTCGTCCTCGTCATAGCCTTCTCGGAGGCGGACGGTCGTGAACTGCTTGTTCCGCACGTCCTCGGGGGTCAGCGGCATCTCTTCACCTCAACGTAGGTCATCGGCATATCGGCAAGACCGTACTCGTTCACAGCCCGCCCACGATCCGGATCAGGATGAAAACGATGATCATCAGTACGAAGAAGGACAGGTCTAGCGCCACGCCCCCGAAGCGCAGCGGCGGAATGAACCGCCGCAAAAGCTTCAGCGGCGGATCAGTGACAGTGTAGGTCCCCTCCAGGACGACCACCATCGCCTTGCCGGGTTGCCATGAGCGGGCGAACATGAAGACGTAGTCCATGATCAGCCGGAAGATCAGCACGTACAGGAACAGGTTCAACGCGACGAGGACCACTTGTTGTGCGATGCCCATCGTGCGCTTCCCTCTCCCCTGGGACCTGCCCGGCCGCCTGTCGGCCGGGGCTGTTTCCGGTGTTGCGTCTCAGCTCTGGTTGAAGAACCCGCCCTCTGCGATGCGGGCCTTGTCCTCCGCCGTTACATCGACGTTAGCAGGAGACAGAAGGAAGACCTTCTGGGTCACCCGCTCAATGCTGCCGTGCAGACCGAAGACGAGACCGGCGGCAAAGTCGACAAGTCGCTTTGCGTCCGTGTCGTCCATCTCGGTGAGGTTCATGATCACCGGCGTGCCCTCACGGAAGTGTTCCCCGATGGTACGGGCCTCGTTGTACGTCCGCGGGTGCAACGTGGTGATCCGGTAGGGCTCCCGCTCGGACACGACCTTGGGCATGATCACCGGTGCGCTCTTCTCCAGATTCGGGCGTTCGGATGTGATGGACGACACGGGGGCGATCCTGCTCACCCGGCCACCGTCGCCCACCAGGGCAGGGGTCTGTTCGCGCTCCCGCTGAGCCGGAGGCTGGACCACCCGGACGGGCTCCTCCGGCGGGGGCTCGTGCGCGGGCTGCCGCCGGCGCTCCCGCTCGGGCTCGGGCTCGGGCTCGGGTTCGAACTCGTCGTCAGGGTCGTACCCCCGGCCGTCATAACCATCGTCCTCCACGAGGCCGAGGTAGACCGCCATTTTGCGCATCGCGCCGGCCATGCTCCGCACCCTCCGCTCTGTGGTGGATCGGCTCCGTCACCGGTGGCCGCGCATCCACATAGTCTGACCGTTTCGCCGGAAATGACCATATTTTCGTCTGTAGTCCGACTTTCTTGGCGACGTTACCCGAGGCGGGGACGGACTCCGAGTACCGCAGTGCCGACGCGTACATGTGTCGCACCGGCGGCCACGGCCTCCTCAAGGTCCGAACTCATCCCTGCCGACACCATGGTTGCAGCAGGATCGTTCCGTCGCAGCCCGCTTGAGATTTCCCCCAGGCGCTCGAACGCGGCGGCAGGACGGCCCGCGTAACGGCCGGTCAGCGGGGCCACGGTCATCACGCCGGCCAGTGAGAGCCCCGGCGCCGCCGTGACCGCCGCCGCCAACGCGTCGACGTCGGCGGGGGCGACGCCGCCCCGGGCGGAGGACTCCGCGCCGGCGTCCTCCTTGTCCAGTGCCACCTGGAGCAGGCAGCGCAGTTCACGCCCCCGTTGCCGGGCCGCGGACGCGAGGGCGTCCACGAGCCGGAGCCGGTCGACGGAGTGCACATAGTCACAGAAACCGGCCACCGCTCGGGCCTTGTTGGTCTGCAGCTGCCCCACGAAGTGCCACACGAGCGGGAGGTCGGCCAGCGCCTCGGCCTTCGGCCCGGCCTCCTGGTGGCGGTTCTCCGCCACGTGCCGCACCCCGAGGTCGGCCAGCAGCCGTACGTCGCTCGCCGGGTAGGTCTTGGTGACGACGACGAGCGTCACCTCCTCGCGTGCGCGGCCCGCCGCCGCGCACGCGGCGTTCAGACGCTCCTCCACCCGCGCGAGGTTCGCGGCCAGTTCCGCCGCGCGCTCCCCCGGGTCGGCGTCCGCGCCCGGTGCGCGTGTGCCCTCGGCCATCGTTCAGCCCTCCAGCCAGACGTAACTCGCCAGCCGCCCGGTGCGCTGCTCCCGGCGGTAGGAGAAATGGTCCTCCGACTCCAGGGTGCACACCGTGCTGTCGCCGATGTCGGCGACCCCCGCTTCAGCGAGCTGGGCCCGCACCCCGGCGGCCACGTCGACGGCCGCGGTGCCCCACCGGGTCGTGGCGTGGGCGGCGGGCGCGACGGCGGTCACCTCGGCCCGCATGGCCTCCGGCACCTCGTAGCAACGACCGCAGACCGCGGGGCCGATGCGGGCGGTGACGCGGGCCGGGTCCGCGCCGAGGGCGACCATGGCCCGCACGGTGGCGGGCACCACCCCGGCGACCAGGCCCGGACGTCCGGCGTGGGCGGCGCCCACGACCCCGGCCGTGGTGTCGGCGAGCAGGACGGGGGTGCAGTCTGCGGTGAGGACGGCCAGGGCCAGTCCGCGCCGGGCGGTGACCAGGCCGTCCACGGCGGGCACGGCCTCCGTCCCCCACGGGCGGTCGACCTCCGCGACGTCGGCGCCGTGTACCTGGTTCATCCAGACCACGCGCTCCGGGTCGAGGCCGAGACTCCGGGCCGCCAGGGCGCGGTTGGCCCGGACGGCCGCGGGGTCGTCCCCGACCGCGCCGCCGAGGTTGAGGGTGCCATAGGGAGCGGCGCTCACCCCGCCCCACCGGTCGGTGAAGGCGAAGTGGGCGCCGCTGCTGGTGTCGTGCTGTCGTATCACGTCGCGAGGGGCCGGTCCGTACGGTGGTGGCTACTTGAGGAAGTCCGGGACGTCGAGCTCCTCGGCCTGGCTGTCCTGGTAGTCACGGGCCGACGGGACGTGCGGCGGGGTGACGGGGGACGCCTCGGCGGCCGGCGCCGGATCGGCGGCCGGCTCGGGCTCCTCGTCGCGGGCCGGCACGCTGCCGAGGCCACCGAAGGAGGGGCGCTCGTCCGGCACCGGCGGGGCGGGACGGGGGCCGCTGCCCGCCGACTCGTCCTTCCCGTACGAACCGAGGGCCTTCTCGCGGTTCTTGGCGGGCGGCTGACCGCCGTCGAAACCGGCGGCGATGACGGTGACCCGGACCTCGTCGCCGAGCGCGTCGTCGATGACGGCGCCGAAGATGATGTTGGCCTCGGGGTGCGCGGCCTCGCTGACCAACTGGGCGGCCTCGTTGATCTCGAAGAGTCCGAGGTCGGAACCACCGGAGATCGAAAGCAGCACACCGCGTGCGCCGTCGATGGAGGCTTCGAGGAGCGGTGAGGAGATGGCCATCTCCGCCGCCGCGACCGCGCGGTCGTCGCCCCGGGCCGAGCCGATGCCCATGAGGGCCGAACCGGCCTCCGACATGACGGACTTGACGTCCGCGAAGTCGAGGTTGATGAGACCGGGGGTGGTGATGAGGTCGGTGATGCCCTGCACACCGGAGAGCAGCACCTGGTCGGCCGACTTGAAGGCGTCCAGGACGCTGACCTGGCGGTCCGAGATGGACAGCAGCCGGTCGTTGGGGATGACGATGAGGGTGTCGACCTCGTCGCGGAGGGCGGCGATGCCGTCCTCCGCCTGGTTCGCCCGGCGCCGCCCCTCGAAGGTGAAGGGGCGCGTCACGACGCCGATGGTCAGCGCGCCCAGCGAGCGGGCGATGTTCGCGACCACGGGCGCGCCACCGGTGCCGGTGCCGCCGCCCTCTCCGGCGGTGACGAAGACCATGTCGGCCCCCTTGAGGACCTCCTCGATCTCCTCGCGGTGGTCCTCGGCGGCCTTGCGGCCGACATCGGGATTGGCGCCGGCGCCAAGGCCCCGGGTGAGCTCGCGGCCGACGTCGAGCTTGACGTCGGCGTCGCTCATCAACAGCGCCTGAGCATCGGTGTTGATCGCGATGAACTCGACGCCCTTGAGACCGACCTCGATCATCCGGTTGATGGCGTTGACGCCACCGCCGCCGATACCGACGACCTTGATGACTGCGAGGTAGTTCTGCGGTGCTGCCACGTCGAAGGCCTCTCGCCTCGAGTTACGTGTCGTCGCGCCACACGTGGTGTGGCCGCCGACCTATGCCGATGGGGCGGTTCGAACGCCGACCCCTAACCCTAACGGTCAAGTTTAGGGTTACCAGTGCCTGTCATTCCTTGGAGTCTTAGGAACGGACACTAGGTCGACACGCACTGCGCGTTCAACGAACACGCCGAACCTCCCGTTTTTCTTTTCACCCTATGTGATCACCCTCGGTGGTAACCAACCAGGGTGCCCACCAGGCCGAAAGACCGTCAACCGAGTTGTCACGGCGGACGGGGACCGCGCGGCGGCCGGCGGGAAACGGGATCCGTGCCGACGCCCCGGCGGGCCGCCCGACGTCAACCGCCCGAGACGGCCGGGGCGGTGGGGACGCTGACGTTGTAGTGGGCCGCGTCCGGCTCCGCCTTCAGCAGAGCGGTGAGCGCCTTCGCCTTCGCCTCGCCCTCCTCGGCGCTGCCCCACAGCACGGTGCGGTCCCCGGTCAGCTCCAGGGTGACGGAGTCGTAGGAACGCACGCGCAGCGTTCGGGTGGCCTTGCGCGCGCCGGGGGGCAGGTCCGTCGCGACGCGCACCGCCGCCGCCCGCAGCCGTCCGGTACCGAAGAAGTCGTTGCTGCGCGAGGCGTCGAGGTCGAGGACGACCAGCGGCACGCCCGCCGGACGTTCCCGCGCCTCCGCGTAGCGCACCCCCTCGGCGTCGACCTCGTAGTACGTCCCCCGCTCGCCCGGTTTCTCCATCACCACCTCGGGCGTGCGTTCGGTGACGCGCAGGACGACGCCGTCGGGCCAGTCCCGTTCGACACGGATCCGCGCGATGCGGGTGAGCGCCTGCCGGGTCCGGTCCTCGACGGCGCCGGTGTCCAGCGCGGCGAGCGGTTCGCCGGGCGGGACGTCGGCCGCGTTGCGGACCTGGTCCCCGGTCAGCTCACGGACACCCTCGACCGTGACACGCTCCACGCGCAGCCACGACGAGCCGTACAGCACCCAGGTCCCCGACGCCGCGACGACCGTCACCAGGGCCGCCGCCAGGACGAGCCGGATGCGGCGACGGCTCGGGAGCCGCAGGCGGGGCGGGCGCGGCCGGGGCGGGCGCAGGCGCCGCAGCGGGCCGGGCAGCCACCGCCGCCGGCCCTCCGGTCCGTCCCCGGCGGACTCCGACTGCTCGGGCTCGCCGCCGCGGGGTTCCGCGGCGGCGACCGGTCCGGCTGCGCCGCCCACTGCTCCTGCCTTCCCGGCCGCTCGCCGTGCGGCTAGGCCGCCCGGCGCGACGCGATCGCCTCGTGCACCATGCCGACCAGCAGCTCGTCGGCGTCCCGCCGGCCGAACTCCGCCGCCGAGCGCGCCATGTCGTAGAGCCGGTGCGGGTCGGTGAGGACCGGAAGCACGTTGCCCTGGATCCACTCCGGCGTCAGCTCGGCGTCGTCCACCAGGAGTCCACCGCCCGCCTTGACCACCGGCTGGGCGTTCAGCCGCTGTTCCCCGTTGCCGATGGGCAGCGGGACGTAGGCGGCGGGCAGCCCGACGGCGGACAGCTCCGCGACGGTCATCGCGCCCGCGCGGCAGAGCATCATGTCGGCCGCGGCGTAGGCGAGGTCCATCCGGTCCAGATACGGTACCGGGATATAGGGGGGCATTCCGGGCATGTTGTCCGTCTGCGGCAGTTCGTTCTTCGGCCCGACCGCGTGCAGGATCTGGATCCCCGAACGCTGCAGGACGGGCGCGATCGCCTGCACGACCTCGTTGAGCCGCCGTGCGCCCTGCGATCCGCCGGTGACCAGCAGCGTCGGCAGGTTGGGGTCCAGCCCGAAGGCGGCCCGGCCCTCGGCGCGCACGGCCTGGCGGTCGAGGGTCGCGATCGAACGGCGCAGCGGGATGCCGACGTACCGGGCGTGCCGCAGCTTGCTGTCCGGCGTCGAGACGGCGACGTACCGCGTGTACCGGGAGCCGATCTTGTTGGCCAGGCCCGGCCGGGCGTTCGCCTCGTGGACGACGATGGGCACCCCGAGCCGTTTGGCCGCGAGGTAGCCGGGCAGGGCCACGTAGCCGCCGAAGCCGACGACGCAGTCCGCCTTCGTCCGTTCGAGGATCTGCTCCGCCGCCTTGACGGTGCCGCGCAGCCGCCCGGGGACCGTGATCAGCTCGGGCGTGGGCTTGCGGGGCAGCGGCACGGCCGGGATGAGACCCAGTTCGTAACCGCGCTCGGGTACGAGCCGCGTCTCGAGTCCGCGTTCCGTGCCCAGGGCCGTGATCCCCACGGTCGGGTCCTGCCTCCGCAGGGCGTCCGCGAGGGCGAGCGCGGGCTCGATGTGGCCGGCGGTCCCCCCGCCGGCGAGTACGACATGCACCGAATTTCACCGCTCTCCGGACGACCGCTTCCTGACGGGTCGTCGCATCGTCTTCCGTCTCGCGCCACCCGGCGTCCTCAGGACACCAGGCTGCCGCATGGCCAGCGCCGCGCGTGCGGCGGGGTCGCTGCGGGAGAACGCGATCAGCAACCCGACGGCACACATCGTCGGCAGCAGGGAGGAGCCCCCGTAGGAGAACAGCGGCAGGGGCACACCGGCGATGGGCAGCAGCCCGAGAACGGCACCGACGTTGATGACCACCTGGCTCGTGATCCAGATCGTCACACCCCCCGCGGCGTATCTCACGAAGGGGTCCTCCGTGCGTCCGGCCACGCGGATACCCGCATAGCCTAGAGCCGCGAAGAGCATGAGAACGGACAGCGTCCCCGCCAGGCCCAGTTCCTCACCGGTGATCGCGAAGATGAAGTCCGTGTGGGGCTCGGGCAGTTCGCCCCATTTCTCCACGCTCGCACCCAGACCGGAACCGAACCACCCACCCGAGGCCAGGGCGTAGAGGCCGTGCAGGGCCTGCCAGCAGCGGTCGTCGGGCCCGGGATCGGACGCCCCGAGGCAGGCGAGCCGGTTCATGCGGTGGGGCGCCACCGCGATGAGGACGACGGTGGCGGCCGCCGCGCACACCAGCGCGGTGCCGAACATGCGCGCGGGAGCTCCGGCCAGCCACAGCAGCCCGAAGAGGACGGCCGCGATGATCATGACCGTGCCCATGTCGCGGCCGAGCATCACCAGGGCGCAGATGAGCAGCGCCCCGGGGATCAGGGGGACCAGCAGGTGCTTCCACTGGGTGAGCAGGCCCCGCTCCCCCTTGCGGGCGAGCAGATCGGCCCCCCACAGCACCAGGGCGAGCTTGGCGAACTCGCTGGGCTGCAGCATGAACGGCCCGCCCACGCTCAGCCAGTTCGTGCTGCCGTTCACCTCCACGCCGATGCCCGGCACCTGTACCAGGACGAGCAGCACCACGGTGATCAGCAGCAGCGGGTAGGACAGCGCGCGCAGCAGCTTCACGGGCAGCCGGGACGCCACCAGCAGCGCGACGGTGCCGAGGGTCGCGGCGACGAGCTGCTTCTTGAAGTAGTACGTCGCCGGCAGGTCGAAGCGCAGCGCCTGGATCTGGGAGGCCGAGAAGACCATCACCAGGCCCAGGGAGGTGATGAGGAGGCTGCCGCCGAGGATGAGGTAGTAGGCGGTGAGCGGACGGTCCCAGGCCCGCCGGGCGCGGTCGTGCAGCCCCGCCACCCGCTGCCCCAGCGCTCCGCGCCCCGCGCGCAGGACGGATGCCGGGGCCGGGACGGGGCGCCGGGCCGGGGCGGGCGGCGTCCGGGCTACGGCGGCACGCGGGGCGTCGGGGGACGGACGCCGGGGCGCCCGGCCGGCGGGGCGGGGCCGCCGGACGGGGGCCGCCTCGCGGGTGGGCCGCTTGTCCGCCGTCATCTCGTTCTCCCCTTCCGCCGGGCCGCCGGACGGTCCGGTGGGCCGGGACGACCGGCGGGGGCCTACGCCTCCCGGTCCTTGGGCCGCACGCTACCGGCCGCGCCGCCGAGCAGGCCGACGGCCTCGGCGAACGCCTCGCCGCGCCGCCCGTAGTGGGTGAACATGTCCATCGACGCGCAGGCCGGGGCCAGCAGGACGGTGTCGCCTGACCGGGCCAGCCCGGCCGCCGCCCGCACGGCCTCCGTCATCGCCCCAGTGTCGGTCCGGTCGAGGTCGACGACGGGCACATCCGGGGCGTGTCGCGCCAGGGCCTCGGCGATCAGGTGCCGGTCGGCCCCGATGAGGACGACGCCGCGCAGCCGGCCGGCCGCCGAACCGACCAGCTCGTCGAAGGTGGCGCCCTTCGCCAGCCCGCCCGCGATCCACACCACCGGCTCGTAGGCGGCCAGCGAGGCCTGGGCGGCGTGGGTGTTGGTGGCCTTGGAGTCGTTGACGTAGGCCACGCCGTCCACCTCGGCCACCCGCGCGATGCGGTGGGCGTCCGGGGAGAAGGCGCGCAGCCCGTCCCGCACCGCCGTGGGCGGCACGCCGAACGCGCGGGCGAGCGCGGCGGCGGCGAGCGCGTTGGCGACGTTGTGCGGCGCGGGCGGGCCGGCCGAGGGGGCGATGTCGGAGAGCTCGGCCAGTTCCTGGGCCTGCTGGTGCCGGTTCGGCACGAACGCGCGGTCCACGAGCAGGCCGTCCACGACCCCCAGCTCGGACGGGCCGGGGGTGCCGAGGGTGAAGCCGACGGCCCGGCAGCCCTCGACGACGTCGGCCTCACGGACGAGCGCCTCGGTGGCCGGGTCGGCCGCGTTGTAGACGCAGGCGACCGTGTTGCCGGTGTAGACGCGGCCCTTGTCGGCGGCGTAGGCGGCCATGGAGCCGTGCCAGTCGAGGTGGTCGGGGGCCAGGTTGAGCACGGCGGCCGAGTGGGCGCGCACGGAGGGCGCCCAGTGCAGCTGGTAGCTGGACAGCTCGACGGCCAGGACGTCGTACGGCTCGCCGCTGAGGACGACGTCCACGATCGGTGTGCCGATGTTCCCCACCGCCGCCGTACGCAGCCCCGCCGCGTCGAGGACGGCGGCCAGCATCTGCACGGTCGTCGTCTTGCCGTTGGTGCCGGTGACGGCGAGCCAGGGCGCGTCGCAGGCCCCCTTGACGGCCCGCAGCCGCCAGGCCAGCTCGACGTCGCCCCAGACGGGGACGCCGCCCGGCCGCGCGGCGGCAGCGGCGGCGAACAGCGGGCCGTCGGGCCGCCAACCGGGCGAGGTGACGACGAGTTCCGTGCCGGGCGGCAGCGTCTCCCCGTCACCGAGCCGCGTGCTGATGCCGTCGGCGGCGAGCGCCTCGGCGCGCTCGCGCTGCACCGTGCCGTCGCCGCCGTCCACCACGGTGACGGCGGCCCCGAGCCGGGCCAGGGCACGGGCGGCGCTCACGCCGCTCACCCCGATCCCGGCCACGGTGACCGTGCGCCCGTCGACCTCGGGCGGGTGTCCGGCGGCGTCCCCGAAGGGCGGCGCGGCCGTCACTTCTGGGCCGCCCAGGCCGCGTAGAAGATGCCGACGCCGACGATCGCGCACATGCCCTGGATGATCCAGAAGCGGACGACGACGAGGACCTCGCTCCAGCCCTTGAGCTCGAAGTGGTGCTGGAGCGGCGCCATCTTGAACACCCGCTTCCCGGTCAGGCGGAACGAGCCCACCTGGATCACCACGGACAGGGTGATGAGGACGAAGAGGCCGCCGAGGATGGCCAGCAGCAGCTCGGTGCGGGAGATGATCGCCAGACCGGCGAGGGCACCGCCGAGGGCGAGCGAACCGGTGTCCCCCATGAAGATCTTGGCCGGCGAGGTGTTCCACCACAGGAAGCCGAAACAGGCCCCCATGAGACCGGCGGCGACGACGGCGAGATCGAGCGGGTCGCGCACCTCGAAGCAGGAGGGGCTGCCGGTGATCGCGCAGGAGTCCTGGTACTGCCAGACGCCGATGAAGGTGTAGGCGCCGAAGACCATGACCGACGCGCCGGTGGCCAGACCGTCCAGACCGTCCGTCAGGTTGACGCCGTTGGACATCGCGAGCGTCATGAACAGGGCCCAGATGACGAACAGCACCGGACCGATCTGCCAGCCGAAGTCCTGGGTGAAGGAAAGTCGGTCGGACGCCGGGGTGTTGCCTCGCAGATCCTCGAAGTTGAGTGCGAGGATCGCGAAGGTGACGCCGACGATGAGCTGGCCCAGCATCTTGGCCTTCGCCCGCAGACCCAGCGAGCGCTGCTTGACGATCTTGATGTAGTCGTCCAGGAAGCCGACCAGGCCCATGCCCGCCATCAGGAAGAGCACCAGCAGACCGGAGATGGTCGGTTCGCTGCCGGTGATCAGCTTGGTGAGGACGTAGGCCACGAGCGTCGCCAGGATGAAGGCGATGCCGCCCATGGTCGGCGTGCCGCGCTTGCTGTGGTGGTCCCGGGGGCCGTCGTCCCGGATGTACTGGCCGTACCCCTTGCGGGCGAGCAGTTTGATCAGCAGCGGGGTGCCGATCAGGGTCAGGAACAGACCGATGACCCCGGAGAAGAGGATCTGCCTCATCGCCCGGCGACCCCGCCCTCAGGGTCGGCCAGCAGTTCCTGCGCGACCTGCTCCAGCCCCACCGAACGGGACGCCTTCACCAGTACGACGTCCCCCGGGCGCAGCTCGCTGCGCAACAGGTCGATCGCCGCCCGTGCGTCGGACACGTGCACCGACTCCTCACCCCACGAACCCTCGTTCTTGGCGCCCATGTCCAGCCACGCGGCCTCCCGGCCGCCGACCGCCACGAGCCTGCTGACGTTGAGCCGGACGGCGAGCCGTCCGACCGCGTCGTGCTCGGCGAGCGCCGCCTCACCGAGTTCGGCCATCTCACCGAGCACCGCCCACGTGCGACGCGGCACACCGTCCGCCCCGCCCCCCGCCATCGCGGCCAGTGCGCGCAGAGCGGCCCGCATGGAGTCGGGATTCGCGTTGTACGCGTCATTGACGACGGTGACGCCGTCCGCGCGCTCCGTGACGTCCATCCGCCACTTGGAGAGACCGCGGGCATGGTTCAGCGCCTGTGCGATGGCGTCGGCGGGCATGCCCAGTTCATGGGCGACGGCTGCCGCGGCGAGCGCGTTCGACACGTGGTGCTCACCGTACAGGCGCAAGGTCACATCACTGCACCCGGAGGGTGTGTGAAGCGTGAAAGAGGGTCTCCCGCCGGCGCCCAGGGACACGTCCTCGGCCCGCACGTCGGCGTCGGCGGACTCGCCGAAGAGGACGACGCGGGCCCGGGTGCGGGCCGCCATGGCCCGCACCCGCGGGTCGTCGGCGTTGAGCACCGCGACGCCGCCGTCCTCGGCCGACGGCAGGCACTCCACCAGCTCCCCCTTGGCCTGCGCGATCTGCTCCACTCCCCCGAACTCGCCGAGGTGCGCGGTGCCGACGTTGAGGACGAGACCGATGCGCGGCGGCGTCAGACCGGTGAGGTAGCGGATGTGGCCGATGCCGCGCGCGCCCATCTCCAGCACCAGGTGACGGGTCGTGGCGTCGGCGCGCAGCGCGGTGACGGGCAGCCCGATCTCGTTGTTGAGCGAGCCGGGCGTCCACACCGTGGGCGCGTCGGCCTCCAACAGCTGGGCGAGGAGGTCCTTGGTGCTCGTCTTGCCCGAGGAGCCGGTGAGCGCGACCACGGCCGTGCCGAGGGCCGTCACGACGTGCCGGGCGAGGGCGCCGAGGGCGGCGGTGACGTCGTCGACGACGATGGCGGGCACGCCGACGGGCCGCGTCGCCAGCACCGCCACGGCGCCGGCCGCCACGGCCTGCCGCGCGAAGTCGTGGCCGTCCACGCGCTGGCCGTCGTAGGCCGCGAACAGCCCACCGGGGACGACCTCACGGGAGTCGTACACCACCGGGCCGGTCACCTTCACCTGGGCGTCCGGTATGTCGTGGGGACGGCCGGAGACGACGGTGGCGATCTCGGCGAGTGTCAGCGGGATCATCGGGCGGGCCGCTCCTCGTCGGTGGTGCCGTGCTCTTCCCGTGGTGCCCCGGCGGTGCCGGCCGCGCGGCGGCCGCGCTCCTCGATGGCGGCGCGCAGCACCTCGCGGTCGTCGAAGGCGCGGACGACCCCGGCGATGTCCTGGCCGACCTCGTGCCCCTTCCCGGCCACGATCACCGCGTCCCCGGGCTCGGCACGGGCGACGGCGACGGCGATCGCGGCGGCCCGGTCCTCCTCCAGCAGCACCGTGCCGCGCTCGTGGGACGGGACCTCGGCGGCCCCGGCCAGCATGGCGGCGAGGATGGCGAGCGGGTCCTCCGAGCGCGGGTTGTCGGAGGTCAGCACGGCGGTGTCGGACAGCCGGGCGAGGGCCGCGCCCATCGGGCCGCGCTTGTGGGGGTCGCGGTCGCCGCCACAGCCGAGGACGGCGTGGATGCGGCCGTCGGTGACCCGGCGCAGGGCCCGCAGCACGGACTCGACGGCGTCGGGCTTGTGCGCGTAGTCCACGACGGCCAGGTAGGGCTGGCCCGCGTCGACGCGCTCCAGCCGGCCGGGGACACCGGGGATGGCGGCGACGCCGTCGGCGGCCGTCTGCACGTCGATGCCCGCCACGACGAGCGCGGTGATGGCGCCCAGCGCGTTGGAGACGTTGAACGGCCCCGGCATCGGTGCGGCGGCGCGCACCCGCTGGCCGTCCGGCCCGAGGACCGTGAACACCGAGCCGAGCGGCCCGACCTCGACGTCGTCGGCGCGCCAGTGGGCGTCGGGGTGGCCCTCGGCGGAGAAGGTGGTGACGGGCACCCCGGCCTCGCGGGCGAGCCGCTGGCCGTACTCGTCGTCGAGGTTCACCACGCCGGCGCGGGACCGCTCGGGGGTGAACAGCTGCGCCTTCGCCTGGAAGTAGTCCTCCATGTCGGTGTGGAAGTCCAGGTGCTCCGGGCTGAGGTTGGTGAAGACGGCGACGTCGAAGACGCAACCGTCCACCCGGCCCATGACGAGCGCGTGGCTGGAGACCTCCATCGCCACCGAGGTGACCCCGCGCTCCCGCATGACGCCGAAGAGGGTCTGGAGCTCCGTGGCCTCGGGGGTGGTGCGCTGCGCCTTCAGCCGCTCGTCCCCGATGCGGGACTCGACGGTGCCGATGAGGCCGGTCAGCTCCCCCTCCTTGGCGGCGGCGCGCAGCCCGCCGTCCACGAGGTAGGCGGTGGTCGTCTTGCCGGAGGTGCCGGTGATGCCGATCTGGAGCAGGTCGCGGCCGGGGTCACCGTAGATGGCGACCGCCAGGTGACCCATGTGACGGCGCGGGTCGGGCACGGTGAGCACGGCGAGCCCGGCGTCCGCGCACCGCTGCGCGCCCGCCGGGTCGGTCAGGGCCGCGACGGCGCCGCGCGAGGCGGCCTGCGCGGCGAAGTCCGCACCGTGGAACCGGGCCCCCGGCAGGGCGGCGTAGATGTCACCGGACCGCACGGCACGGGAGTCGTGCGTGATGCCGGTGACGGCGGTCCGGGGAGGCTCGGCGGCGTCGCCGGGGCCCGCTTGGGGGGAGGCCGGGCGCGGCTCCGCGATCCCCAGCGACCGGGTCAGCTCCGCCAGCTCGACGGGCCGCACTCCGGAGGGGCGTGGGGGGGACGTAGGGGTCTGATCAGCTTGTGGCACGGCCGTGAGGTTACCGGGCGCGCCCGGTGCGCCGCGACGTGAGGGGCCGGCCCGGTGGGCGGTGCCCGCGGGGGCCGGCCGGTTGGCGGAGTCGCCGGTGATGGTGGTCACGTGGGGGGATCTTCCGTTCAGTCGCCCGGGGTGAAGGTGGTGGGCAGGTTCGGTGCCTTGACGCCGGTCGGCGGGGCCTGGAGGGTCTTCAGGGAGAACTGCAGGACGTGGCGGAACACCGGTCCGCACACGGAGCTGCCGTGGTAGCCGCCCTCGGTCGGGTTCTGCACCGCGCAGTAGACGGTGACGCGCGGGTCGTCCGCCGGGGCGAACCCGGCGAAGGAGGCGGTGTAGCCGTTGTAGCGGCCGGTCTCGGGGTCGACGCGGTTGGAGGTGCCGGTCTTGCCCGCCACCCGGTAGCCCGGCACGGCCGCCGGCCTGCCGGTGCCCTCCTCGTCGGTCACGACCTCCTCCAGCATCAGGCCCAGGGTGTCGGCCGTCTTCTCGCTGACCACCCGTTTCCGGTCGGGCTCCGGCGCCGGCTCGTAGCGTCCGTCCGGCCCGACCGTGCCACGGACCAGGCTGGGGGTGACGCGGACGCCGCCGTTCGCGATCGTGGAGTAGACGGACGCGGCCTGGAGGGCGTTGACGGACAGCCCCTGGCCGAAGGGGATCGTGTGCTGCTGGGCGGCGTTCCAGTCGCCGGGCGCGGCCAGGATGCCGGGGCTCTCGCCGGGGAATCCGAGGCCGGTGGGGCGCCCGACGCCGAAGGCCCGCAGGTAGCCGTGCAGGACCTCGTTGGCCTCCTGCTGGCTCTCACCGAGCCGCTCGGCCGCCAGGATGGTGCCGATGTTGCTGGACTTGGCGAGGACGCCGGTCAGCGTCAGGTGGTACGTCTCGTGGTCGTGGTCGTCGGCGAACTTGCGGCCGGCGCGGGGCAGCCGGTTGGGCACCGTGACGTGCGTGCCGGGGGCGGCGGCCTTCTCCTCCAGCACGGCGGCCATCGTCATGAGCTTGGCGGTGGAGCCGGGCTCGTAGACGTCCTGGAGGGCGGGGTTGCCGAGGTTCTTCGCCGAGACGGTGGACAGGTCGTTGGGGTCGAAGGCGGGGGCGCCCGCCATCGCGAGGATCTCGCCGGACCGCACGTCCTGGACGATGACGTACCCGCCGTCCGCCTCCGACTTCTTCACCTGCTCGGTGATGGCCTCCTGCGCGGCCCACTGGATGTCGCGGTCCAGGGTGAGTTCCACCCCGGTGCCGGGGGTGGGCGGCTGCTCCTGCCCCCCGGCCGTCGGCACCCGACGGCCGGCGGACTGGGCGTAGGTGATCGTGCCGTCCTCGCCCGCCAGCAGCGTGTCGAGCTGCGCCTCCAGCCCGCCGCCGCCCTCGCCCGCGGAGTTGACGAAGCCGAGGACGCCCGAGGCCAGCTCGTGGCCCGGGTAGACGCGCTTGGCCCGGGGCTCGGCGTAGACGCCCGCCAGGACGTTGACGCCCTCCTTCTTCTCCTGCTGGTCCGCCAGGGCCTTCTTGAGGTCCTGGATCTGCCGCCACACCTGGGGCGTCTGCTGGTACGCCAGCCGCACGTAGCGCGGTGCGGGCGGGTCGGTGAGCCTGCGCTCCAGCTCCGCCGGGTCCTCGCCCAGTATCGGGCCGAGCAGGGCGGCGGCCCGGGCCGGCGCGTCGGGCACGCCGGTGCGCTCCTCGCCGAAGAGGTAGGGGTCGGCGGTGATGTCGTAGGCGTCGACGGTGGTGGCCAGCTCGTGGCCGCCCCGGTCGGTGATCGTGCCCCGTTCGGCCGCGAGGGGGACGGTGACGTAGCGGTTGACGTCGGCCGCGGCGGCGAAGCTGTTCGCGTCGACGGCCTGGACCTGGAGCAGCCGCAGCCCGAAGACGAGCAGCACCAGGGTGACGGCCACGCTCAGCAGCCGCAGCCGGGTGCGCGGCGCGGCCAGCCGCAGCTCCCGGGGCGGGCGGGGCGGGGGCCGCCGCCCTGCGCGGGGGCGGGGCGGCGGCTCGCGACGTGCGGGGCGTCCGGGGGCGCGGCGCTCGTCGGCGCGTCCTGCCCGGGCCCGACGTTCGTCGGCCCGTCCGGCTTCGGCCCGGCGGTCACCGGCCGCCGGACGGGCCGAACGGCCGGGGCGGTCCGGGCGGGCGGGGCGCGGGACCCGGCGCCGGGGCGGCTCCTGCGGGCTCACCGGGCGTCCGCGGCCGGGGCGGGTTCGCCGAGGACGGTGCCGTCCGGGCGGAGGAAGACGGGGACGTCACCAGGGACCATGCCCAGCTCCCGCGCCCGCCGGTCCAGCGCACCGGGGGCGGAGAAGGAGTCCACGTCCTGCTGGAGACCCTGTTCCTCGTCCGTCAGCTCCCGCGTCTCCTGCCGCAGCTTGCCCAGCTCGAAGGAGCCCTCGTTGACGGCCGCGTTGAGCAGGAGCAGCGTCAAAAGGCCCGAACCGAGCAGGACGACGACCAGCAGGACGAACGGGGTGCGGGCCGCGGTGGAGCCGCCGCCCGGGACGATCCGGCCGATCACCGGCGGCCAGGTGCGCGGGGTACGTCCGGTCGTGCGGGTCATGCCGGTGCGACCTCCCGGATTCGTCGGGCGCCGCGCAGCCGGGCCGGGGCGGCGCGGCGGTTGCGGGCGACCTCTTCCTCGGTGGGCAGTTCCGCGCCCCGGGTCAGCAGTTCGAGCCGGGGCTGGTAGCGCTCGGGGACGACGGGCAGGCCGGGCGGCGCGGTGGTGGCGGCGCCGGCCGCGAGGACCTGCTTGACCAGCCGGTCCTCCAGCGAGTGGTAGGACAGCACCGCGATGCGGCCGTCCACCGCCAGGGCGTCCACGGCGGCGGGCAGGGCCCTCTCCAGCACGGCGAGCTCGCCGTTGACCTCGATGCGCAGGGCCTGGAAGGTGCGCTTGGCGGGGTTCCCGCCGGTGCGCTTGGCGGCCTGCGGCAGGGCGTTGCGGATCAGGTCCACCAGCCGGGCGCTGGTGTCGAACGGCTCCCGGTCGCGTTCCCGGACGACGGCCTCCACGATGCGCCGGGCCTGCTTCTCCTCGCCGTAGGTGCGCAGGATGCGCACCAGCTCCCCGGGCGGGTAGGTGTTGAGCACCTCGGCCGCCGACACGCCGCGGCTCTGGTCCATCCGCATGTCGAGGGGGGCGTCCTGCGCGTAGGCGAACCCCCGGGCGGCCTCGTCGAGCTGCATGGAGGAGACGCCGAGGTCGAAGAGGACGCCCTGGACGCGCGGGGTGCCCGTCCCGGCGAGCACGCGGGGCAGTTCGTCGTAGACCGCGTGCACCAGGGTGGCCCGGTCGCCGTACCGGGCCAGGCGTTCCCCGGCCAGCTTGAGCGCGTCGGGGTCGCGGTCGAGGGCGATGAGCCGGACGTCGGGGAAGGCGTCGAGCAGGGCCTCGCTGTGGCCGCCCAGACCGAGCGTGCAGTCGACGACGACCGCTCCCGGCCGGGTGAGCGCCGGAGCCAGCAGCTCCAGGCACCGCTGGAGCATGACCGGAACGTGCCGTTCGTCGTGGTTGCTGGTCATGCGCCCTCTCAGGTCCCGGCTCGGCCCCGGCCCGGTCCCGGCGGGCGACGGAGGCCGTCGTGGCCGTCGTACGCCCGGCTTCGTCGACGGATGCGGGGCGCTCAAGATGCCGGTGAGGGCCGGGAAGGTCGGGAGTGGCCGGAGCATCGGAGATGCTGCCCCGCTCGGCTCCCGCTCGCGTCACTCTAGTCCAGTCGTCGGCTCGGTCAATCAACCGGTCTGGCGCGTCCTGCGGGTGGTGGCGCCGATGTGCCCGTGCGCCCGCCCCGGCACGACGCGCGGGCGGCTCGCGGGGTGGGGCGGGAGCACCCCTGTGGACGCCTGTGGAGCCTGTGGAGTGCCTCACACCGCGCCTTCGGCTCGACCCCTTTTCCACCGAACGTCCGGTCTCACAGCGCGCCGGGAACGCGGGGCGCGGATACCGTCGGACCATGTCGACCTCACCCAACCCGCGCGCGGTCACCGACCGCCTCGTCGCCGCCAACGCCGAGTACGCGACCTCCTTCACCGACCCGGGCATGGACGCCGCCCCGGTGCTGAACGTCGCCGTCGTGGCCTGCATGGACGCCCGGATCGACCTGCACCGGGCGCTCGGCCTGCGGCTCGGTGACTGCCACACCATCCGCAACGCCGGCGGTGTGGTGACCGACGACGTCATCCGCTCCCTGACCATCAGCCAGCGCGCGCTCGGCACCCGCTCGGTCGTCCTGATCCACCACACCGACTGCGGGCTCATGAAGCTCACCGAGGACTTCCGGCACGAGCTGGAGCTCGAGGTCGGCCAGCGGCCCGCGTGGGCCGTGGAGTCCTTCCGGGACGTGGACCAGGACGTGCGCCAGTCGATCGAGCGGGTCCGCACCTCCCCGTTCCTCCAGCACACTGATGATGTGCGGGGATTCGTCTTCGACGTGACGACCGGTCTGCTGCGCGAGATCGCCCCCGGGATCGCCCCGGGAAAGTGACGTACGGCCGCCGGTCTGTGAAGAATGAACCGTCAACGGCTCCGAGCCGTACGGACCCGAGGGGTCCGTACCGGTCGGAGCCGGGACGATTCGGGGTGGCCGGCCTCGTGACCCGTGAGGTCCGGCCTTCGGGAACGGGCCTAGGAGGGCCGGGTGACGACGTATGACACGCGAGAGAACCTCAGCGACCTGACCGCCACGGCGGACGGAGTGCGCCGCTCGGTGGAGAGCGTGATCGAGGGCAAGCCGGAGGCCGTCCGGCTCGCCCTCACCGTGCTCCTCGCCGAAGGACACCTCCTGATCGAGGACGTGCCGGGCGTGGGCAAGACGATGCTCGCGAAGGCGCTGGCCCGGTCGGTCGACTGCTCGGTGCGCCGCATCCAGTTCACGCCCGACCTGCTGCCCTCCGACATCACGGGCGTCAGCGTGTACGACCAGGACCGGCGCGAGTTCGAGTTCAAGCCGGGTGCGATCTTCGCCCAGGTCGTCATCGGCGACGAGATCAACCGCGCCTCCCCCAAGACCCAGTCGGCGCTGCTGGAGTCGATGGAGGAGCGCCAGGTCACCGTGGACGGGCACACGTATCCGCTGCCCGCGCCGTTCATGGTGGTCGCCACGCAGAACCCGGTGGAGATGGAGGGGACCTACCCGCTGCCCGAGGCGCAGCGCGACCGCTTCATGGCCCGGCTGTCCATCGGCTACCCGAGCACGGCGGCCGAGCTGGAGATGCTGAACGTGCACGGCGGAACGTCCCCGCTGGAGGACCTGCGGCCGGTGGCGCACGCCGACGACGTCGCCAAACTGATCGAGGCCGTGCGCGGCGTGCACGTCTCCGACGCCGTCAAGCGGTACGCCGTCGAGCTGGTGTCGGCCACCCGCAACCACCCCGAGCTGCGGCTGGGGGCCTCCCCGCGCGCCACGCTCCAACTGCTGCGGGCCGCCCGCGCGGCCGCGGCGCTCGCCGGTCGGGACTTCACCCTCCCCGACGACGTCCAGTTCCTCGCCCTTCCCGTACTGGCCCACCGGCTGCTGCCCACCCCGCAGGCGCAGCTGAACCGGCGTACCGCCGAGCACGTCGTCTACGACATCGTGCAGCGCACCCCGCTGCCGGACGCGACGCCGGGGTGGGGCGGCGCGCAGGCCCAGGTGCAGGCCCGGGGGTACTGATGGCGTCCGCCCCCGGGGGCCGGGGCGCTGTCCGGCGGACGGGGTCGCTGCGCGCCTCGTTCGGCGGGCTCACCACACGGGGCCGGTCGTTCCTCGCCGCCGGTGTCGCGGCGGCGGTCTGCGCCTACCTCCTCGGCCAGCCCGAACTGCTGCGGGTGGGGGCGCTGCTGGCCGTCCTGCCGCTGGTGTGCGTCCTCGCCCTGCACCTCTCCCGCCACCGGGTGACCGGCGCGCGGCGCCTCACCCCCGCCCGCGTCGCCGTACGGTCCGAGGCACGGGTCCAGCTGCGCGTCGACAACGTCTCCCGCGTGCCCACGGGCATGCTCATGCTCCAGGACCAGGTGCCCTACGTGCTCGGGCCCCGGCCCCGGTTCGTGCTGGACCGGGTGGAGGGCGGCGGGCGACGCGAGGTGTCCTACCGCATCCGCTCCGACCTGCGCGGACGCTATCCCCTGGGGCCGCTCCAGCTCCGCGTCACGGACCCCTTCGGGAT
The DNA here is from genome assembly GCF_037911585.1 of Streptomyces sp. GSL17-111. Taxonomy (NCBI): domain Bacteria; kingdom Bacillati; phylum Actinomycetota; class Actinomycetes; order Kitasatosporales; family Streptomycetaceae; genus Streptomyces; species Streptomyces sp. GSL17-111. The sequence goes on along the minus strand of NZ_JBAJNS010000001.1, from coordinate 4,926,945 downwards.
GGTCGAGCTGACCCGTTCGTTCAGCACCCAGGACCTGCTCACCGTCATACCGGCCGCACAGCCGCTGCCGCCGGTGCGGCTCGTCGGCGAGGCCACCGGGTACGGCGACGAGCGCCGCCGCGCGCTCGCCGTCACCGGTGACGACGACGTCATCCCGCGCGCCTACCGGCACGGCGACGACGTGCGGCGCGTGCACTGGCGCTCCACCGCCCGGCGCGGCCAGCTGATGGTGCGGCGCGAGGAGCAGCCGCGTCAGGCCAGGGCCACGGTGCTGCTCGACACCCGGCGCGGCGCCTGGGCGGGCTCCGGGCCGGACTCGCCGTTCGAGTGGGCCGTCACCGGCGCCGCCTCCGTCGCCCTGCACCTGCTGGAGCGCGGCTACCAGGTGCGGCTGCTGACGGACACCGGCGCGCTGACGCCCGGGCCGGACGGCGGCTCCGCGGGCGGCGACGGCTCGGACACCGCAGGTCTGGTGCTGGACACCCTCGCCGTCGTCGGCCACTCGGTCACACCCGGCCTGGACCCGGCCGCCGAAGCCCTGCGGGACGGGGCCGGCGGGCTGCTGGTGGCCTTCTTCGGCCACCTCGACCAGGCACAGAGCGGCGTCGCCGCCCGGATGCGCCAGCGCTCCGGCGGCGCGGTCGCGCTCGTCGCCCGGGGCCAGCGGGCGCCGCAGGCCGAGGAGCTGCAGATGCGTGCGCTGCGCGAGGCGGGCTGGTCCGTCCTGCCGTTCACCCCGCACGACGCGCTGCCGAACGTCTGGCAGCTGGCGGACCGGGCGAACGCGGCGGGCGCCTCCGCCGCGCCGGCACCGCCGGCCCCGCCCGTCGCGTCGGCCGCGCCGCCCCCGCCGCCGGGCACGCCGCCACCGCCCCCGGGGCCGCCGCCCACCTCGGCGGCCGCCGGTGTGCCGGCGGCGCCGGGACGCAGCGGGACGACCGGAACCCCGGGAGGGGAACGATGAGCGTACGGGCACGACTCACCCTCTGCGCCTGGGCCGCGACGCTCGCCGCCGCGACCGCGCTGCTTCCGCTGGTGGACGGCTACTCCTGGCTCCTGCAGGCCGCCGCCGTCCTCGGCGTGCAGAGCGCGCTCGGAACGGCGCTGCGGCGCGTCGCGGCACCACGCTGGCCGGTCATCCTGGCGCAGGCCGTGCTGGCCCTGCTCATGCTGACGTTCCTGTTCGTGCGGGAGTCCGCCGTCGCGGGCTTCCTGCCGGGGCCGACCGCGTTCGAGCACTTCGGCACCCTGCTCGTGCAGGGCGGCGACGACGTGAGCCAGTACGCCATACCGGCTCCCGTCACGGACGGCATACGCCTGATGCTGGTCGGCGGCGTCCTGCTCATCGGGCTGCTCGTGGACGTCCTCGCCGTCAGCTACCGCGCCGCCGCCCCCGCCGGGCTGCCGCTGCTCGCGCTCTACTCGGTCGCCGCCGGGCTCTCCGGGGACGGCGACGGGCGCTGGCTGTGGTTCCTGTGCGCCGCGGGCGGATACCTGCTGCTGCTCCTCGCCGAGGGACGGGAGCGGCTCACCCGGTGGGGCACGGTCTTCGGGGAGTCCCCGCCCCCCGGGGCGCCCGGCGCCCCGGTCCGGGTGCGGCGGGCCTCGCCGGTGCGCACCGGCCACCGGATCGGGGTGGCCGCGCTCGGCCTGGCCCTCCTGGTGCCGCTCGCGCTGCCGGCGCTCGGGACCGGTCTGCTGGACTCCGACGGGCGGGGCACCGGGGGGCGGAGCGACGGCGGGAACACCGTCACGGCCGTCAACCCCCTCGTCGCGCTGCAGGACAGCCTGAACCAGCCGGAGAACCGGACCGTCCTCACCTACCAGACGGACGCGGAGGACGTCTCCGACCTGTACATGCGGATCGTGGCGCTCGACGAGTTCGACGGGGAGGCCTGGCGTCCGTCGCAGCGGCGGATCACCGACGTCCCGCAGACGCTTCCGGCACCGCCCGGCCTGTCACCGGCGGTGGACCGGGAGGTGGTCACGACGCGGATCGCGGCGGCCGACTGGTACGAGCAGAGCTGGCTGCCCATGCCGTACCCGGCACGCCGGGTGGCCGTGGACGGCCGCTGGCGCTTCGAGCCCGAGGGCCGCACCCTCGTCGGCGACGGCGGGCAGACGACCGCCGAGGCGCGGTACGAGGTGCAGAGCCTGGTGCTGCGGCCGACGGCGGAACAGCTCGCGAACGCTCCGCGCCCGCCGGAGGGTTTGCTGAGCGAGTACACCGAGGTGCCCGACAACCTGCCCGGTGTCGTCCTGGAGCGCGCGCTCGCGGTGACCGCCGGGGCCGAGAACGACTACGAGCGGGCCGTCGCCCTCCAGGACTGGTTCGCCCGCGGCGGCGGCTTCACCTACGACACCGAGGTGGCGGCGGGCACGGGCAGCGAGGCCATCGCCCGCTTCCTGGAGCAGAAGGAGGGCTTCTGCATCCACTTCTCGTTCACCATGGCGGCAATGGCCCGCTCGCTGGGCATCCCGGCCCGCGTGGCCGTCGGCTTCACCCCGGGCGTCACGGCACCGGACGGCTCCCGCCTGGTGGGCCTCCAGGACGCGCACGCCTGGCCGGAGCTGTACTTCGAAGGCGTCGGCTGGACGCGGTTCGAGCCCACCCCCGCCCGGGGCACCACCCCGGAGTACGCGCTGCCCTCGCTGCCCGAGCCGGGCGCCACCGACGAACCGGACCTGCCGCGTCCCGAGGAGAGCACCGAGCCGTCCCCCGGGCCGGAGGACCAGGAGGACTGCCCGCCGGGCCTCGGCGGCTGCGAGGAGGAGCAGGATGCCGCGGGGGCCGCCGGCGGTTTCCCCTGGGACACCGTGCGGTTCGTCGCCCTGTGGACGGCCCTCGCACTGGTCGTCGGGGCGCTGCTGCTCTCCCCGCTGCTGTGGCGGGCGTCCGTGCGGCGGCGGCGCTCCGGCGGGGACGCCCTCGCGTCCTGGCAGGAGCTGCGGGACGCCGGGTGGGACGTCGGCATCCCGCCCGACGAGTCGGCCACGCCGCGCCAGAGCGCGGTGCGTCTGGTACGGGTCGGGCGGCTGGACGGCCCGGCGGAGGCCGCCGTGCACCGCCTGGCCGACGCCGTGGAACGGGCCCTGTACGCGCCCGCCCCCGGGGACGTCCCGGCGGGCGGTCACACGGCCGATGTCGAGCTGGCGCGGGCCGGGCTGCGAGCCGCCGCGCCACGGCGGACCCGGCTGCGGGCCACGCTGCTGCCGCGTTCCTCCGTCCGGGTGGTGTGGGCCGGCTCCGAGCGGTGGGCGGCGCTGACCGAGGCCCACCGGGCCTTCTGGTCCCGTACCGCCGGCTCCCTGCGGGCCCTGCTCCAGCGCGGCTGACAGCGGCCGCGCCCCACGCGCACGTCCGCCCCCCGCCCACGACGGGCGGGGGGCGGACGTGCGTGTGACGTCGGGCGACGTTCCGCAGTGCCGGACCGCTGCGCGGAAGTACCGGAATGAGCGCGAAAAAGGGGCCACCCGGGGGTGGCCGCTACCGCAGGGGCACCGGTCGGCGGGGACTTCAGGGGCCGGTCACGGAGGGTCTGGGCGCCCCGGCTCGGGCGCTCCGGCGGACGACGTGTCCGGCGGACGAGGTGCGGCGGGGAACCTCTACTGCTGCTCGTCGCGACGACGCTGCCAGCGGTCCTCGATCCGGTTCATCACGGACCGCCTGGGGGTGCGCTGCCGGCGACCCCGGCCCGCGCCGCGACCGCCGCCCTCACGGCCGTCACCACCTTCACCGTCCTGACGAGCGCCCTCCGCAGGGGCCTTGCGCCAGCCCGTCACCGCGAGAACGGCACACCCGAGCATCACGAGGAAGCCGACCACACCGAGCCAGACGATCTGGGCGACCATCCCGGCCATGAGGAGCGCGATGCCCACCACGAAGCCCGCCACCGCCTGGTAGACCCGGCGGCGGGACGGCGCCCGCAGGTCACTACCTTCGAGCGCTGTCGCGAACTTGGGATCTTCGGCGTACAGCGCTCGCTCCATCTGCTCGAGCATGCGCTGCTCGTGCTCAGAGAGCGGCACGGAGTCCTCCTACTCGTCGGTCGCGGGGGCGACCGGATGCGACCCTTCAAGGATAGGCAGGGAATCGCCCCCGTGAAACCCGCCCCTCTACGCCATTTCTCCCATCGGGTCCGGTATGACGGACCGCAGCAGTGGCTTGTTCATTCCCCTGCCCGCCGCCCGGCATGCCCCGGTGGTTCCCTCCGATCATACGGCGCCGTTGCGCTGATCGGGCGGTCTGCGGGGTTCTGTAAGCCAGTGCACTCGCCCGGCACTCCGGACGGACCCTCCGCGCGCCGGCTCAGCCCACTTCGGCCAGCACGTGCAGCTGCGTGGCGACGGCGTGGAAGGCGGGCATCTCGGCCGCCGTGGCCTCGAGCTGGGCGAGCGCCTCCAGGGCGCTCGGCTCGGTGTCCACCAGAGCGCCCGGGACGAGGTCGCTGAAGATCCGCACCCCGTGCACGGCGGCCACCTTCAGACCGGTGTCGGTCACCAGGGCGGACAGCTGCTCGGCGGTGAACCGCCGGGGCACCGGGTCGGAGTCCCCGTAACGCCCGTCGGGGTCGGTCAGGGCGTGGTGGGCGTCCGTGAAGTGCCCGGCCAGGGCGCGGGCCAGCACGGCGCCGCCCAGCCCGGCCGCCAGGACGGACAGGACGCCCCCTTCCGGCCGCAGGGCCGCGACGGCGTTCCGCAGGCCCTCGGCGGCGTCGTCCACGTACTCCAGGACGCCGTGGCACAGCACGGCGTCGTACCCGCCGCGCTCGGCGACGTCCAGCAGCCCGTGGGCGTCGCCCTGGACACCGCGCACCCGGTCGGCCACGTCCTCCTCGGCGGCGCGGCGCTCCAGCGCGAAGAGCGCGTTGGGGCTCGGGTCCACGACGGTGACGCGGTGGCCGAGCCGGGCCAGGGGCACGGCGAAGTGCCCGGAGCCGCCCCCGGCGTCGAGCACGTCCAGCTCGGAACGGCCGGCCGCCTCGGCCCGGCGATGGAGGGCTTCCCGCAGCACCTCCCAGACCACGGCGGTACGAAGGGCTGCGCGCGGGCGGGACATGACGTGGCTCCTCGGCGGCGGACGTGCGGGGCTGGCAGCCCCCACCCTATTGCCTCGCCACCGCCGGTGGTTCCGCCTCCACGCGGGCGCGCGGGAAGGCGGGCTGGGCTATGAGCATGCGCTCGACGATGCGCAGGAACACGGCGACGTCCCGCAGGAGGTCGTCCGCCTCCCGGGGGGTCACCGCGCCGCGTATCCCGGCCTCGGCCCGCGCGCGGCGCGGCGCACCGGCGGCGAACAGGGCGCTCCACTCGACGAGCTCGGGGGCGACCTCGGGCAGCACCTCCCAGGCGCTGCGGATGCGGCGGCGGGCCCGGGCGCCGCTCTCGGGACGACCGCGCACGGCCAGGACCGCCGCCGCGGTGCGCAGCGCCGCCAGGTGGGCGGTGGCGTAGCGCTCGTTGGGCAGTTCGTGTCCCGCGGCCTCGTCGAGCCCGTGCTGGGCCTGGGAGAGCAGGTCGAGCGCGGCCGGGGGCGCGGCGCCGCGGCGCGGGACGGGGTGGATGTCGCTCGGGGGGCTGTTCAGCTTCTTCATGACTGGTGCCTCCTTCGCTTCCTTCGCTCAACGGTTCGTATGCGCACATCGTGGACTGCCCCACTGACAATCGGCGCTGACCTGCTGCTACGCTTTTGAACTGACCGGTCAGTTCAAAAAGATTCGCGTGGGGAGGGCACATGGAGGGCGCGGCCGTCAGCGCCCGCGACCTGGGGCTGAAGGGCTCCAAGGGCGCGGTGTTCGAAGGGGTGAGCGTGGAGGCGCCACCGGGCTCGCTCATCGCCGTCACCGGCCCGTCCGGGTCGGGGCGGACGTGCCTGCTGCTCACGCTGACCGGCCGGATGCGCCCCACCTCGGGCCACGCCACCGTCGCCGGGCACCGGGTGCCGCAGCGGATGGGGTCCGTGCGGCGCGTCGCGGCGCTGGGGCCGGTGCCGGGCGTCACGGACCTGGAGCCGTCCTGGACCGTCACCGAGCACCTGCGCGAACGGGCCCTGCTGCGCCGCCCCCGGCGGGGCCTGCGCCGGGAGCGGGCCACCGAACGCCGGAAGCGCGTGGCCGAGGCCCTGGACCGGGCCGGGCTGCGGCTGGAGGACCTTCCCAAGGGCCCGCGCACCACGGTGCGGTACCTGGAACGCCTGGAGGCACTGCGCCTCGGCGTCGCCCTCGCCCTACTCGACCACCCGCGCCTGCTCGCCCTGGACGACGCGGACCTCAAGCTCTCCGACCCCGAACGCGCCGAACTGTGGGAGCTGCTGCGGGGACTGGCGGAGGAGGGGACGACCGTGCTGGCGGTGTGCAGCGAGCCGCCGCCGGACGTGCTCGTGGTCCACACCACGGCCGACGACGGACCCGAGGAACCGGACGCGGAACCGGACGGGAAGCGGGACGACGGACCGGACGCGGAGCCGGCCGACGACACCACCGGAGAGGGGGACGCGGACGATGCGTGCACCACGACTGGCCGCGCTTGAGCTCAGGCGCTTCGGGCGGGGACGGCTGCCCCGCGCGGCGCTCGTCACGATCATGCTGCTGCCGCTGCTGTACGGGGCGCTGTACCTGTGGTCCTTCTGGGATCCCTACGGACGCCTGGACCGCATACCCGTGGCGCTGGTCAACGAGGACTCCGGCGCGCGCGTGGAGGACCCGGCGGGCGACGGGGAGCGGCACGTCGACGCGGGCGACGACCTCGTCGAGGCGCTGCGCGACAGCGACACCTTCGCCTGGCACGAGACGACGCCCGAGGACGCCGAGCGGGGCGTGCGGGAGGGCCGCTACTACCTGTCGCTGACCGTCCCCGAGGAGTTCAGCACCAAGATCACGTCCAGCTCCGGGGACCACCCCGAGACGGGCGCCCTGCGGGTGCGCACGAACGACGCGAACAACTACATCGTCGGGCAGGTCGCCCGCACGGTCTTCTCCGAGGTGCGCGCCGCCGCGTCCAGCAAGGCCTCGCGCAGCTTCTACGACAACATCTTCGTCGCGTTCTCCGCCGTCCACGACGCCACCCAGGACGCGGCCGACGGCGCGAGCGAGCTGAAGGAGGGCATCGACGAGGCGAAGGACGGCTCGGGCGAGATCTCGGACGGCGCGGAGGACGCCGAGGACGGCAGCGGAGAGCTGACCGACGGGGTGGTGCGGCTCGACGAGGGCGCCGGACGGCTGGAGGACGGCGCACGGCAGGTCGCCGACGGCACCCAGCAGCTCGCCGACAAGGTGGGCGGCATCGCCGAGGGGGTCGGCCCCTTCACCCGCGAGGACGGCGAGGACGTCGCGACGGCCGCCGGGAAGGTGGCGGAGGGCGCGGAGACCGCCCGCAAGCACCTCGACAGCCTGCCCGAGGACGCCGCCCGCGCGGTGCGGCTCACCGAGGCGGCGGCCGACGGGATCGAGGGGCTGCACGAGCTGCTCTGCGTGCCCGGCCCGCAGGGGGGCGAGGACGGCGGCGCCCGGGACACGGCGCCGCGCTCCGGGGACCCCGATCTGCCGGATCTGCCGGACCTGCCGGACCTTCCGGCCGACGGGCCCGGCGGGACGCCCGCGCCGGACGGCTCCGTCCTGACCGACGAGCACTGCGCCGACCTGGCGCGGTACGCCGAGTACAGCCGGGGCGGCGCGGACACGGCGGCCGACGTCCAGGAGCACATCGACGGCTACGAGGACCTGGACGACCTCGGCAAGGATCTCGACGCGCTGCGCGACGTCGCCCTGGAGGTGCAGGAGCAGGCTCCGCACCTGGGTGAGAACGTGCGGAAGGCCGTCAAGCAGGTCAACGCGCTCAACGACGGCGCCCAGGAGGTGCACGACGGCACCAAGGAGCTGCACTCCGGCCTGACCCGGGCCGCCGGCGGCGCGGGCGCGCTGGAGAGCGGGCTGATCGAGCTGAGTGACGGGGCGGAGCTGCTGGACGGCGGCATGGTGAACCTGGCCGACGGCTCCCTGCGGCTCGCCGAGGGCCTGCACGACGGCGTCGAGCAGATCCCCGACCACAGCGCGGAGGAGCGCGCCGACCGCAGTGCCGTCATGGCCGATCCCGTGCGGCTGGCCTCCCGCAACCTGCACGCGGCCCCCAACTACGGCACCGGGTTCGCCCCCTACTTCGTGCCGCTCGCCCTGTGGGTGGGCGCCATGGTGGCCTACATGCTCATGCCGGCGCTGAGCCGGCGCGCGCTGGCCGCCGGTGCCCCGGCCGTGCGGACCGCACTGGCGTCGTGGCTGCCGGTCGCGGCCATCGGGGCCGTGCAGGCGTCGGTGCTGCTGGCGGTGCTGCACTGGGCGCCGGGGCTGGGCCTCCAGATGGCCAGGCCCGCCGGGACGCTCGGCTTCCTCCTCCTCGTGGCGGCCTGCTTCACCGCCATCGTGCAGTGGCTGAACGCCCGGTTCGGGCCGTCGGGACGGATCCTGGTGCTCGTCCTGCTGATGCTCCAGCTCACCAGCGCCGGAGGGACCTACCCGGTGCAGACGAGCCCGGACTTCTTCAACGCCGTCCACCCCTACCTCCCGATGACGTACGTCGTCGCGGGGCTGCGGCACCTGATCACCGGTGGTCCGCTCGGCCCGGTGTGGGAGGGCTGCGCCGTGCTGCTGGCCTTCACCCTGGCGGCCCTGGCCGCGACGGCGTGGACGGCGCGGCGCGGCTCGGTGTGGACGCTCAAGCGGCTTCACCCGGAGCTGACGCTGTGACCGGCACCGGAACCGGCGTCGGCACCGGCAGGCCGCGCGGCCCGGCGCGCACGGGAAGAGGACAATCATCGTCATGAAGAGCGCCAGCAACGGGCCGGGCGCCACGGCGGGCACGAGCGCCCGGCGCAGCGCCACCCGGCAGAAGCTGTACGAGGCGGCGGTGCACCTCATCGCGGAACAGGGGTTCTCGGCCACCACGGTGGAGGAGATCGCCGAGGCCGCCGGAGTGGCCAAGGGCACCGTCTACTACAACTTCGCCAGCAAGAACGAACTGTTCGAGGAGCTGCTGCGGCACGGCGTCGAGCTGCTGACCGGGCGGCTGGAGGCGGCGGCCACCGCCGTCCGGGAGCGCGGGGGCGGCAGGGTCGACGCACTGGACGCGATGGTCCGCGCCGGCCTGGAGTTCATCGACCGCTATCCGGCCTTCACCCAGCTGTACGTGGCCGAGCTGTGGCGCAAGAACCGCACCTGGCAGTCGACGCTGCTGGTGGTCCGGGCGCGGGCGGTGGCGGTGGTGGAGGAGCAGCTGCGGCTCGGCGTCGAGGAGGGGGAGCTGAGCGGTGAGATCGACGTGCAGCTGACCGCCGCCGCGCTGTTCGGCATGGTGCTCGTGGCGGCGCTGGACTGGCAGGCGTTCCAGCCGGACCGTTCGCTGGACGACGTGCACGCCTCGCTGTCGCTGCTGCTCCAGGGCCGCGTGGCCGGACGGCCCTGAACACCGCCGGACGGGCGGAGCCGTGCGGAGGAACCACCCGCCGGGGCCGGTGGGCCGGAAGCGGGCGGCCCCGGCCGCGCGATGACCGGTACCGCCCGCTCGCCCCCGTGCCCCCCGTGCCCCCCGTACCCCCGATCCCCCTTCGGTTCCCCCCTGCCGGGTGACGCGGTGCGGCTCCGCCGCCCCGTGCCGGCGGTGCCGCGCCGCGTCGTCCCGGTGCGCACCACTCTGCCGTCCGGGCAGGTCACCGCCCATCCGTGCGGGTACTCAACCGGCCCCCTAGGTAGCGCTACTCACCTCCTGGGGTGGTGCCCCTCCGCCGGACGGCCCCGCCCGGCGGAGGGGCGGGCCGGATGGCTAGAGTCGCTGGTCATGGCACGCGTGGTGGTGATCGGCGCCGGTCTGGGCGCACTGGCCGGGGCGGCACGGCTGGCGACGGCCGGACACCGGGTGACGGTGTACGAGCGGTCCCGGACGTACGGCGGTGGCGTCCGGGCGTTGACCCGGGACGGGTTCACGTGCGACACCGGGCCCGCGCTGCTGCACCTGCCCGCCGTCTGGCGGGACCTGTTCCTGAAGACGGGCCGCGAGCCGCTGGAGGCCCACGTCACGCTGCGTCAGCTGGATCCGGGGGCCGTGCACCGGTTCGCGGACGGCACCGAGGTGCCGCTGCCCGTCACGCGCTCCGGTCTGATCGGCGCGCTGGACGCGGGCCTCGGCGCGGGCGCGGGGCGGCGCTGGACGGACCTGCTGGTGCGGGCGCGCACCGTGTGGGACGCCACCCGCCGGCCGTTGCTGGAGGAGCCGCTGACCGACGCCCCGCCGCCGGCCGACCCGTACCCGGCGCTGCGTCGCCGGGGGCTGCTGCGCCGCCGCGTGCCGACGCTCGCCGAGGTGGCCGCCGACGAACTGGCCGACCCGCGGGCGGCGGCGCTGCTGGAGAGCTACGCCGTGGCGTACGGCCTCGACCCGCGCACGGCCCCGGCGAGCGCGACGGTCCTGCCCTACGTCGAGCACACCTTCGGCTCCTGGTGGGTCTCCGGCGGGCTGCGTGCACTGGCGGACGCCGTGTACCGGCGCGGCGTCGAACGCGGGGTGGAGGTCGTCCTCGGCACCGAGGTGGCCGACGTCCCGGTCCGGGCCGGGCGGGCCTGCGGCGTGGTGCTGGCCGACGGCACCGAGGTGGCGGCGGACGCGGTGGTGGACGGCCGGTGCCCGCACACCGGCACGGCCCCCGGACGGGCCCGGCTGACGGTGCTGCTCGCCCTGCGGGGCGGCCGGCCGCCGGGCGTGGCGCACCGCACCGTCGTGCACGCCCCCGACCGGGACGCGGCGCTGGCGGGCCTCTTCGACGGAGCGGATCCGCTCACCGCCCCGACCGTCACGGTGCTGCGGCCGGACGACGCGTCGACCGTGCCGGACGCGGGGCACGAGGCGGTGAGCGTCACGGCGACGGTGCCGCCGCACGCACCCGTCACGGCGGCGGGGGCCCCGCACGCCACGACGGACTGGTCGGACCCCGCGACCGTGGCGGCGGCGGTGGAACGGCTCACGGCCGCGGCCGGATCGGTGGTGCCGGAGCTCGCGGAACGCCTGCTGTGGCACGCCGTGCACACCCCGGCGGACGCCGAGCGCGAGACGGGGGCGCCGGGCGGAACCGTCCCGGTGCCGGCCCTGGCGGGGGCACCGGCCGCCTACCGCCAGGCGCCCAACCTGGCGGCGCCGCCAGGCCGTTACGCCGTGGGCGGCTGGGCGCACCCGGGCGGCGGACCGGCGCACGCGGGCATGTCTGGCGCCCTCGTGGCGGGCCTCATCACCGAGGGACCGCAGTGGCGCGGCTCCAGCTGACCGCGCCCGGACGGCACCCGGCGCCCGTGGCCGCCGTCGTGCACCACGGTCGTGAACGGGCGTCGTGAACGGGCGTCGAACCGCTGCCGGGGACCGCTCAGTTGCGGGGCTGCTGGCCGGGGGCGGGGTAGCCGTACCCGTAGTCGTAGCCGTCCTGGTACGGGTAGGGCTCCTGCTGCGGTGCGGCGTCCCGCTGGTGCGGCACCTCCGCCCAGGAGCCCGTCTCCTGCGGGTACCGGCCATAGGGGTCGGGCTGCTGGGCGGAGGGAGCGGCGGGGTAGCCGTAGGTCTCGTAACCGCCGGAGTCGTAGCCGCCGGACGGATGTCCCCCGCCCGGGTAACCACCCTGCGGGCCGGGGTCGCTCAGAGGATCGGGACCGCCCAGGGGGTCGTAGCCGCCCGGCGCGGGCGGGGCGGGGTAGCCGTACAGGTCGCCCTGGCCACCACCACCGCCCTGGTAGCCGTCGTAGGTCGCGTAGGAGGCGTAGGCGCCGGTGTCGGACTGCGGCGCCGGGGTCGGGTACCCGCCGCCGTAGGGCTGGTCGTCACGGTGGTCCCCGGTGTACGGGGTGGAGGGGGTGCCGGGAGCGTCCTCTCCGTAACCGGCGCTCGCGTACTGGTGCTCGCCGTGGTCGCCGAGCGGATCGGACACACCGCCCGGGCCCTGCGGGCTTCCGTACGGCGTGCCGTAGCCGCCGTCGTACCCGTACCCGGTGTCGTACCCGCCGTCGTAGCCGTAGCCGCCCGGTGCCGCGTACGGATCGGGTGATGCCGCCGCGTAGGGGGCCGCCTCCGGCTGCTCCCGCCGCCCGGCCTCACCGCCGTGGCCCTCGCCGCCCTGACCGTCCCGGTCGTACACGCCGTACTGCCCGGTGTCCTCCTCCGGGAGCGGCTCCATGCGGTAGGCGGCCGTCTCCTCCAGCTCGGAGACCTCCAGGACGGGCGGCGCGTCGGCGGGTTGGGGCGGTGCGTCGGCCTCGGAGCCGCCCTTGGCCCGGCGGCGACGCGTCCCGGGAACGTTCTCCAGCGCCCAGCCGTGGTCGAAGCCCCGACGGAAGGAGAGGGTGACGAGGAACTGGCCCACGGCGAAGCCGGCCGTGCCCAGGGCGATCACGGGGACGGAGCCCAGCAGCACCCCGAGGACGACGGTGAGGAAGCCGAAGAAGGCGGTGAGGCGCCAGCGCAGTCGCGCCTTGTACTGGAGCAGGACCTCGCCGAGCAGCCACAGCGCGACCACTCCGAACAGGATGTAGAGGACCGTCCAGCCCATGTACGCCCCTCTCGCAGAACCCCTAGGACCGCGCGTGCAGTCCGAGGTTCTCGTAGATTTCCAGGGTCGCCGTGGAGTGGTTGAGCGTGATGAAGTGCAACCCGGGGATGTCCTCGGCCATCAACGTCGCGCTCAGCTCCGTGGCGTACTCGATCCCGACCGAGCGTACAGCCGCCGGGTCGTCCTTGACCGCCAGGATCCTGTTCGCCAGCTCCGGGGGGAAGGTCGCGTTGCTCAGCTGGGCGAAACGCTCGATCTGCCGCACGTTGGTGACCGGCATGATCTCCGGGATGATCGGTGTGTCGCAGCCCGCCGCCGCGACGCGGTCACGCAGCCGGAGGTAGTCCTCGGGGTAGAAGAACATCTGGGTGATCGCGTAGTCGGCCCCGGCGCGGCACTTGGCGACGAAGTGCCGGACGTCGGTGTCCCAGTCCGTCGACCGGGGGTGCATCTCGGGGTAGGCGGCCACGCCCACGCAGAAGTCCCCGGACTCCTTGATCAGTTCGACCAGTTCGTACGCATAGGACACGCCCCGCGGGTGCCGCACCCACTCCCCCATCGGGTCACCCGGGGGGTCGCCGCGCAGGGCCAGCATGTTGCGGATGCCCGCCCCGGCGTACTGGCCGATGACGTTGCGCAGGTCGGCGACGGAGTGGTTGACGGCCGTGAGGTGGGCGACGGGCGTCAGCGTCGTCTCGGTCGCGATGCGCTCGGTGGCCCGCACGGTGCCGTCCCGGGACGAACCGCCGGCGCCGTAGGTCACGGAGACGAACGTGGGGCCGACGGCCTCGATGCGGCGGATCGCGTTCCACAGGGTCCGCTCCCCCTTGGCCGTCTTCGGCGCCATGAACTCGAAGGAGTAGGAGCGCTTCCCCGAGGCGAGAAGCTCGCGGATCGTCACCGCTCGGTCGGTCCTGGTGGAGGAGATGCCGTGGGCCATGAACGAAGGCTAACCGCCAGTAGGGTCCGGGCCAGAGCCATGTCCACACCCTGGACGCCCGGGTGGACGCCGTCGGCCCGGGAAACCGCAGGTCAACGGGATCGCAGCCGCTCCGCGAGCGAAGCCGCCGCCGCGTGCGGATCCGTCGCCCCGGTCAGCGCGCGGACGACGACGACGCGGCGGGCCCCGGCGTCCAGGACGGCGTCCAGGTTCTCCGGGCCGATGCCGCCGATGGCGAACCAGGGGCGCTCGTCGCCGAGCGCGGCGCTGCGTTCGGCCGCGTACCGCACCAGCGCCAGCCCCGGCGCGTGCCGGCCGGGCTTGGTCGGGGTCGGCCAACAGGGGCCGGTGCAGAAGTAGTCCACCCCCGGGTCGGTGAGGGCGGCGTCGACCTCGCTCTCGGCATGCGTGGACCGGCCGATGAGCACGTCCTGCGGCCCCTGGCCCAGGAGGGCCCGGGCGGCCGGGACGGGCAGGTCGTCCTGGCCGAGGTGGAGGACGTCGGCCCCGGCGGCGTGCGCGACGTCCGCGCGGTCGTTGACGGCGAGCAGCTTGCCGTGCCGCCGGCAGGCGTCGGCGAGGACGGACAGGTGCCGCAGCTCCTCCCCCGCCTCCATCCCCTTGTCCCGCAGCTGCACGATGTCCACCCCGCCGGAGAGCACCGCGTCCAGGAACTCCGGGAGGTCCCCCTGGCGGGTGCGGGCGTCGGTGCACAGATACAGCCGGGCGTCGGCCAGCCTCCGCACGGCGGAGTCGGACGCGGCGGTCGTGGGCTGCGCGGACATGAGGTTCTTCTCCCCCTGGTGGGACGGCGGGGCGGGAGCGTGCGCCCCCGCCCCGCCACCGGGACGGTTCTGCGGCTGGGTGGACGTCGGTCAGACGGCGAGCGCCTGGGCCCGGCGCTTCACCTCGGTCCCGCGGTTCTCCCGGAGCGCCTGCGCCGGGGTGCCGGGCAGGGAGTCGTCCGGAGTGAAGAGCCACTCCAGCATCTCCTCGTCGCTGAAGCCGTCGTCCCTCAGCAGCGTGAGCGTACCGGTGAGCCCCTTCGTGATCCGGCCCTCGCCGATGAAGTCGGCGGGGACCATCAGGACCCGGTTCTCGCCACGGCGTACCGCGATCAGTAGCCCTTCCTTGACGAACTGCCGCACCCGCGTCACCTCGACGTCCAGCCTCTCGGCGACGTCGGGGAGGGTGAGCCAGCTCGGCACGAGCGCATCGATCTTCGCGTCAATCTCGGTCACGCCCCCAAGCCTGCCATCCGCCGCCGACAGTGTCGGCACCGCGGTCCGCCCGGCTTGGGCCAACCGCCTCCTCAGCCGGCCGCGCCGAAGGGCGACGCCTGCCGTCCCGGGGCCAGCGCGGCCCGCTTCAGGGGCACCGCCGGGTCGGCCGCCAGGGCGCGGTCCAGCGCGACGCGCTGCCGGATCAGCTTGCGGCCCTGCGCCAGGTCCCGGGGACGGCCGACGGCGAGCAGCGCGTCGAGCACGCCGTCGCGCAACCAGCACACGGCCCAGGAGACGCCGTCCGGATCGCCGCGCCACAGCACTTCGTCCGCCGCGCCGTGGTGCCCGGCGTACTGCACGAAGCGGCCGAACTGCTCGGACCAGAAGTACGGGACCGGGTCGTAGACCTCGGACCCGGCGGCCACGGCCTGGCCCGCGTCGCCGACGAGCCCGACGGCGACCGCGCGCGGGCCGCCCCGGGCGTTGTCCCAGTGGTGGACGAGCAACCTGCGGCCGTAGCGGGCCGAGGGGAACGACGCGCAGTCCCCGACGGCGTACACGTCCGGCACGGACGTGCGCAGCCGCTCGTCGGCGAGGACGGAGCCGTCGGCGGCCAGCTCCACGCCGGAGCCGGCCAGCCAGCCGGTGGCCGGACGGGCACCGATGCCGACGAGGACGGCGTCGGCGGCCAGCACCCGCCCGTCGGCCAGCTCCACCTTGCGGTCGGGCTCGGCCCGGACTCGGGCCACCGGGACACCGGTGATCAGCTCCGCACCGCTCTCCGCGTACCAGCCCCGCATCCGGGCGGCGATGTCGGCGGGCAGCGCGCCGGACAGCGGCTGCCCGGCGGCCTCGACGACGGTGACCGGGCACCCGGCCTCCCGCGCCGCCGTGGCGAACTCCGCCCCGATCCAGCCCGCGCCGACGATCACGACGCGCCGCCGGCCGCCCAGCACCGGCCGCAGCAGCTCGACGTCGTCCAGCGTGCGCAGCAGGTGCACGCCCGGCACGTCCGCACCGCCGGGCAGCGGCACGGGCTCCGCGCCGGTGGCGACGACCAGCCGGTCGTAGGGCACCGGCCCCCGGGCGGTGTCGACCTCGTGGGCGTCCGGACGCAGGCCCGTGACGCGGCGGTCCAGCTCCAGCCGGACCCCGAGGGCGTCGAAGTCCACGTCGAAGGCGGACCCCTCCGCCTTGCCGCTGAGCACGGCCTTGGACAGCGGCGGCCGGTCGTAGGGCCGGTGCCGCTCGGCGCCGAGCAGGGTGACGGAGCCGGACCAGCCCAGCTCGCGGAGCTGCACCGCCGTCTGGACACCGGCCATCCCGGCGCCGACGATGACGACGCGTTCCGCGCCCTGAGGGCCTGGCCGGCCCGGTCTGCGCTGCTCGTGTGGTGAGGTCACACGATCACTGTAGACCTCGGTCTACGCGCGCAGTCCGGCCCTGCACCGGCCTTCCGCGTGACCCGTCACACCCGCGCCGGGCGGCCACCACCGCCACTCCCGCGCCGGAGGCCGCGCATCCGCTCCTCGGCCCGCAGCCGCTCCGCCACGTGGTCGAGCGCCTGCCGGCCGGTCTCCGCGAAGAGGACCAGCTCCGCGAGCGGGACGGACAGGAAGCCCTCGGCCTCCATCCTCTCCAGCTGGGCCCTGAGGCCGTCGTAGTAGCCGGCCGTGTTCAGCACCACCAGCGGCTTGCGGGTCAGTCCGTGCCTCCGCAGCTCCAGCAGGTCGGTCATCTCGTCCAGCGTGCCCGTGCCGCCGACGAGCACGACGATCGCGTCGGCCTGCTCCAGCAGCAGGGCCTTGCGCGCGCCGAGGTCCTCGGCGATCACCATGTCCGCCACCCCGGGCCGGGCGACATGGGCGAGGAACTCGACGGAGACCCCGCACAGCGTGCCGCCCGCCCGCTCCACGCCGTCGGCGACGACCTTCATCAGCCCGACGTCGGAACCGCCCCACACCAGCGTGTGACCGCCCTGCCCGAGCAGCTCGGCGAACTCCCGCGCCGGAGCCGTGTACCGCTCGTCGAGGTCGGCGGCGGAGAGGAACACGCAGATCTTCATGGCGGCGACGCTCACAGGGACGGCTCGTACGTCCCTGGGCCTCGGCTCGCCTCCGGCTCACGTCCGGCTCCGGGGCACGGCGCCCGCTGCGGGGCGACCGGGCACCGCAGTAGGGTGGTCCGCGCAACGCACACGCGGGAGCCCGGCGCACCGGGCTGAGAGGGAGGCGGACGGCCTCCGACCGTACGAACCTGATCCGGGTCATGCCGGCGAAGGGAGGAGCTGGAACCCATGCACGTGGTGATGGTGGGCGGCGGCGTGATCGGCCTGGTGACGGCCTGGCGGGCGGCGCAGCGCGGGATGCGGGTCACGGTCGTGGACCCGGCGCCGGGCGGCGGCGCGGCCCGGGTGGCCGCCGGCATGCTGGCGGCGGTGACCGAACTGCACTTCGGCGAAGAGCGGTTGCTGGCCCTCAACCTGGCCTCGGCCGAGGGCTACGCGGACTTCGCCGCCGAACTGACCGAGGCGACCGGGCAGGACGTCGGCTACCGCGCCTGCGGCACCCTCGCCGTCGCGCTCGACGCCGACGACCGGGCCCACCTGCGGGACCTGCACGCCCTCCAGCAGCGCTGCGGGCTGGACGCGCGCTGGCTCACCGGGCGGGAGTGCCGGCGGCTGGAGCCGATGCTCGCGCCGGGCGTGCGCGGCGGCCTGCGCGTCGACGGCGACCACCAGGTGGACCCCCGGCGGCTGGCCGACGCCCTGCTGACCGCCGGTGGGCGGGCGGGCGTCACCTTCCGGCGGGCGCGGGCCGAGCGGCTGCTGCTCGCCGGGGACGCCGGGGGTCGCGCGGTGGGCGTGGCCCTCGACGACGGCACCGAGCTGGGCGGCGACACCGTCGTGCTGGCCGGGGGCAGCGAGAGCGGCCGCCTCGCCGGGGTGCCCGACGGCGTCCTGCCGCCGGTGCGGCCCGTCAAGGGCCAGGTGCTGCGGCTGCGCATGCCCGAGGCGCCGGGGCCGCCCTTCCTCTCCCGCACCGTGCGGGCCGTGGTGCGGGGCGGGCAGGTGTACCTGGTGCCGCGCGCGGACGGCGAGCTGGTCATCGGGGCCACGAGCGAGGAGCTGGGCTGGGACACGACCGTCACGGCCGGCGGCGTCTACGAGCTGCTGCGCGACGCCCATGAGCTGGTCCCCGGTCTGACGGAGCTGCCACTCGTGGAGACGCGTGCCGGGCTGCGCCCGTGCTCCCCGGACAACGCGCCGGTGCTGGGTCCGAGCGCGCTGCCGGGCCTCCAGCTGGCCACCGGCCACTACCGCAACGGCGTCCTGCTGACGCCCGTCACCGGTGACGCCCTGGCCGCGTCGCTGGCCACGGGCGTGCTGCCGGACGTCGCCCGCCCCTTCAGCCCGCTGCGCTTCCGCTCCGGCGACGCCGCGTCCGCCGTCCCGCCCCGACAGGAGCTGCCCGTATGAGCCGGATGACGATCCGCGTCAACGGCGAGGAGCGCTCGGAGGCGGCCGGGACCACCCTCGACGCCCTCGTCGCGACGCTGACCACCGCCCCCTCCGGCGTCGCCGCCGCCGTCAACGAGACGGTCGTGCCGCGGGGCCGCTGGGCCACCACCGCGCTCGCCGAGGGCGACCGGGTGGAGGTCCTGACCGCAGTCCAAGGAGGCTGACCCATGACGACGGACACCCCGACGGTGCGCGCGGCCGACGACCCGCTGAGGATCGGCGACCTCACCCTCTCCTCCCGGCTCATCATGGGCACCGGCGGCGCGCCGAGCCTGGAGACCATGGAGCGTGCCCTCATCGCCTCCGGCACCGAGCTGACCACCGTGGCGATGCGCCGCGTGGACGCCTCGGTGCACGGCTCGGTGCTCTCCGTGCTCGACCGCCTCGGCATCCGCGTCCTGCCCAACACCGCCGGCTGCTTCACGGCGGGCGAGGCCGTCCTGACGGCCCGGCTGGCCCGCGAGGCCCTGGGCACGGAGCTGGTGAAGCTGGAGGTCATCGCGGACGAACGCACCCTGCTGCCCGACCCGGTGGAGACGCTGGACGCGGCCGAGACCCTCGTCGACGACGGGTTCACCGTGCTCCCCTACACCAACGACGACCCCGTGCTCGCCCGCAGGCTCGAGGACGTGGGGTGCGCGGCGATCATGCCGCTGGGCTCACCCATCGGCTCGGGCCTCGGCATCCGCAACCCGCACAACTTCCAGCTCATCACCGAACGCGCGGGCGTCCCCGTCGTCCTGGACGCCGGGGCCGGGACGGCGTCCGACGTCGCGCTCGCGATGGAGCTGGGCTGCGCGGCGGTGATGCTCGCCTCGGCCGTCACGCGGGCGCAGGAGCCGGTGCTCATGGCCGCCGCCATGCGGCACGCGGTGGAGGCGGGACGCCTGGCCCGCCGCGCGGGACGCATCCCGCGCCGGCACTTCGCCCAGGCGTCGTCCCCGGCGGACGGCGTCGCCGACCTGGACCCGGAGCGGCCCGCGTTCACGCACTGACGTACGATCCGGCGACCCCCGTTCGATGATCGCCGAAGGACGCCTGCTGCATGAGTCACCACCCCCCGTTCGGTCCGGCGTACGGCGGGAGCCCGTACGCGCCGCCCCGCCCGACGAACGGCCTGGCGGTCGCGTCCCTGGTGTGCGCGCTCACCTGCCTGCCGCCGGTGGGCCTGGTCCTGGGCGTCATCGCCCTCGTCCAGCTCCGTCGGCGCCACGAGAGCGGCAAGGGCATGGCCGTGGCCGGCGTGGTCGTCTCGGCCGTGTCGTTGGTGATCATCGCCGTGTCCGTGGTGCTGGCCGTGATCGCCGGGGAGGAGCCGGACGAGGACGGCCGCGCGGCCGGGACCACCGCCCCCACCCGCATCGACCCGGCCACCATCGAGCCGGGTGACTGCTTCAACCTGGGCACCCTCTCCTCGGAGGAGGAGACCGAGCACGGCTCCGCAGGGCTCGTTCCGTGCGACGAGCCGCACCAGGCCGAGGCCTACGCCGTCCTGAGCATGGACGAGGGCCCCTGGCCGGGTGACGACGCGGTCGCCGAGTGGGTCGGTGAGCACTGCGAGCAGCGCGTCGACGACTACATCCTCGACAGCTGGACCGTGCCGTTCGACGTCTTCCCCTACCACCTGCAGCCGACGTCCCTCACGTGGGCGAACGGCGACCGGGGGGTCATCTGCTCGTACGCCCACGAGGAGCGGGCGCTGGAGGGCTCGCTGCGGGTCGACGCGAGCATGCTCGACGAGGAGCAGGTCTTCTTCCTGACGCGCATCGGCCACGTCGACGCGGCCTACGGGGAGCAGCCGGCCTTCGAGGACCTCGACGCGCAGCGGCAGTGGGCGGAGGACCTCTCCGGGACGCTCACCTACGAGGCGGACGTGTTGCACGGGCACGACTGGGAGGACGCGGCGCGGAAACCGGCGGCCGGGCTCGTCGAGGAGATACGCGCGGCGGCGGCGCTCTGGGAGGACGCGTCGGGTGCCGCGGACGCCGCCGCCTACGAGGACGCCTACGACGCCGCGTTCGCCGCTCTGGACCTGGAGACCGAAGTCTCGCTGCGCCGGGCACTCGACCTGGAGTCGGACCCGTCGATCGCCTTCCCGTCGGACGACGAGTACACGACGGAGCCTGCCGACGAGGCGCCCGCCGCCGACGTCTGACGTCCCGCCCCGGCGGGCGCGGCGGGCCGGTGGGGAGGGGGCCGGGAGCCGACGGCACGGGGAGGGTGCGGGTTCGTCACCGTTCCGCTGCAGTGCGGCGCGGGGCCTGGCGGTCCGCACACGGCGTCCGTGGCGGCTCGTAGAATCCCCGTGTGGATGCGACCCTTCAGGACCCGATGATCGGGCACGTGCTGGACGGGCGGTACCGCGTCGAGGCGCGGATCGCGGCCGGCGGCATGGCGACGGTCTACCGGGCGGTGGACACCCGGCTGGACCGGGTCCTCGCCCTGAAGGTGATGCACCCGTCCCTGGCGCACGACGGCAGTTTCGTCGAGCGGTTCATCCGCGAGGCCAGGGCCGTCGCCCGCCTCGACCACCCCAACGTCGTGGGCGTCTTCGACCAGGGCATGGACGGCTCGTACGTGTACCTGGCGATGGAGTACGTCGCCGGATGCACTCTGCGGGACGTCCTCGTGCGGCGCGGGGCGCTCCAGCCGCGGGCCGCGCTGGACATCCTGGAGCCGATACTGGCCGCGCTGGGCGCCGCCCACCGGGCCGGGCTCGTGCACCGGGACGTGAAGCCGGAGAACGTGCTGATCGGCGACGACGGCCGGGTGAAGGTCGCGGACTTCGGCCTCGTGCGGGCCGTGGACGCGCAGACGGCCCTGTCGACGACGTCGGTGATGGGCACGGTCTCCTACCTCTCCCCCGAGCACATCGAGCACGGGATCACGGACACCAGTGCCGACGTCTACGCGTGCGGCGTGATGCTCTACGAGATGCTGACCGGACGCAAGCCGCACACGGGGACCACCCCGGCGCAGGTGCTCTACCAGCATCTGCGGGAGGACGTGCCGCCGCCGTCCGACGCCGTGCCGGGGCTGGCGCGCCCGCTCGACGCCCTGGTGGCGCGCGGCACGGCACGCGACGCCTCGGCGCGCCCGGCGGACGCCGCCGTGATGCTGGCCGAGCTGCGGGCCGTCCGGGCCGGGCTGACCGTGGCCGACCTGGACCTCGTCCCGCCGCAGGCCCGTGCCGACGACGGCGGGGGCGACCGGGCCACGACGGTGCTGCCCCGGGTCGGACGACGGGGCGGACGACGGGGCGGTGCGCGGGCCGACGCCGCCGAGCACACGAGCGTCCTGCCCTCGGCCCCGCTGCTGCCGCGTCTGGAGGAGGAGGAGGAGCCCCCTGCGGGGCCGCATCGCCGCGCGACGGCCCCGCGCGGAGGCGGGCGCCGCTCCCCCGGGCTGCTCGTGGGCCTGGTGCTGCTGCTCGTCGTCGGGGTGGGGGCGGGCGTCTGGTACATCAACTCCGGGCAGTTCACGCGGACGCCCAGCGTGCTACGGCTGCCCCTCGCGGAGGCGGAGCGCCGGCTCGACGAGGCGGGGCTGCGGACGCGGGTGGAAGAGGTGCACAGCGCGAGCGTCGACGAGGGGCTGATCGTCAGCAGCGACCCCGGTCCCGGCACGCGCGTGCGGGGCAACGCCACGGTGACGATCAGGGTCTCGCAGGGGCCGGACGTGGTCGCCGTTCCCGAGCTGGAGGGCGTACCGCTGGCGGACGCCCGTCGGCGGCTGACGGACGCCGAGCTGGAGCCGACGACGGTCACGCGCGAGTTCAGCTCCTCCGTGGACCGGGGCGCCGTCATCCGCACCGAGCCACCGGCGGGTACCGAGCGTCGGCCGGGCACCGCGATCGAACTGGTCGTCTCCAAGGGCGAGCGCGTCGAGGTGCCGGACGTCGCCGGGGCCGACCGGGAGGACGCCCGCAAGACGCTGGAGCGGGCCGGCTTCGAGGTGGAGTTCTCCGCCGAGCGGGCGCACTCGGCGCAGGAGCCCGGGACCGTCGCCCGTCAGTCGCCGCGTGCGGGGGCCACGGCGGCGGAGGGCGACACCGTGACGCTGACCGTCTCCAAGGGGCCGGAGTCGGTGACCGTGCCGGACGTCGTCGGGCAGGACCAGGACGCGGCCGTGGCGGCGCTGGAGGAGGCGGGCTTCAAGGTCACCGTGCGGAACCTCTTCTTCCTGGGCACGGTCTTCAACCAGTCCGTGGACGGCGGCGAGAAGGCCCCGAAGGGGTCCAGCATCACGATCTGGGTCCGCTGAGGCGGCTCGACCGCGCGGGACGGCCGGGCGTCGCGGCGGGCCGGGCACGACTGCCGCCCCAGCGGTGCGGGAAACGATCACGAGAGGCCCGCGCTACCGTGCGGCCCTCCGGGGAGACGCGACGGCAGGAGGGCCGATGACCGGCGACGACGGGGACCGGCTGCCGCCCGACGAGGTGCTGGCGGCGATCGCCTATGTGGAGGCCGCCTTCCGGGGCGACCGGGACGCCCAGCGGGCACTCGTCCACCGCGACGAGGACGAGCGGCCGATGCCCGTCGTGCTGGCCGCGTTCGCGCAGCAGGTCATCGGCGCGCTCATGGACACCGTGCACGGCGTCGGCGACGACCTGCCCCCGCCCGAGCTGGCGGCGGCGCGGGCGCGCAAGGAGGCCGACGTGACGGTCCGCGTGTCGGCGGTGCTGTCCGCCACGCTGGCGGCCTGGGCCGCCAGCAGCGACGAGCGGGCGTCGGACGCGATGGCGCACAGCGTCATCGCCTACGTCCAGGCGGTCGGGGCGGCGCCGAACGACGACATCCTGCCGCTGCTCGCCCGGCTGCGGGCCGCCGCGCTGCGCGCCGCCGGGCGCTCCTGAGATCCGTTCACAGTGCGTGCGAAAGCAACTTCGGGCGGTCTCCCACGCTCCCCGGCGCTGTGATCCGCCGCATAGGGCGCACGTCACGTACGACCGGGATTAGTGGACATGTCGCCCATTAGGCAGGGCGGAAACGGACAAACCAGCCCCCATGGCCTACGACGCCGGATCGTAGGTCACACCTTTGCCAGCGGGTTTTCCAGTCGCTAACAATCATTCACGTCGCATGGCGCCGTAGACGTGAACGGCTCCGCGCCGCTCAGGCCTGCGACATCAGCGATCTGGAAGAGGTTCGACCCCGCATGCCCAGCATCAAGCCGGAATCCAGGATTTCGACCGAGCTCCGCATGATCCCGGAGCACCTCCGCAATGAGCTTCCCGGTTACCTCCAGGAGCTCAAGGCAAACATCAAGGCCGTTCCCGGTCAGCTGCGCGAGACGCCCGCCCACCTGCGCGAGGTGCCCGCCCACCTCCGCGACGTCCCGGCGTTCGCCCGGAGCCTGACGCGCGACCAGCGGCACTCCGCGGCCGTCATATCCGGCGCCGCCGCCGCGGCCGTCGCCCTGACGCTGGTGCCGACGACCAGCTCCGCGCAGGAGAACACCACCGTGGCCGAGGCTCCGGCCTCCGTCGTCCTCGGCGAGGGCGCGGGCGGCCAGCTCAAGAGCCTGCAGGAGCAGCAGGAGGCCGCCGACACCCGCGCCGCCGAGGCGGCGGCGAAGGCGGCCGCCGAGGCCGAGAAGGCGGAGAAGGCCGAGCGGCAGGCCGCCGCCGAGGCCAAGGCGAAGAAGGAGCGCGAGGCGCAGGCCGCCGCCGACCGCAGCAAGCGCGCCGAGAAGCCGGCCGCCGCCGAGCAGCCGAAGCAGTACCCGAACAACCTCGACGGGTGGATCAGCGAGGCCATGGACATCATGGACGAGCACGACATCCCCGGCAGCTACGACCGCATCAAGTGGAACATCATGCGGGAGTCCAGCGGCGACCCGAACGCGATCAACGACTGGGACATCAACGCCCGCAACGGCGTGCCCTCCATCGGTCTGCTCCAGGTGATCAAGCCGACCTTCGACGCCTACCACGTCGAGGGCACCGAGCGCAGCCAGTGGGACCCGGTCGCCAACATCGTCGCGGCCTGCAACTACGCCGCCGACCGCTACGGCTCCATCGACAACGTGTGGAGCGCGTACTGAGCCACCCCGGAGCGGGTGAACACGGGGATGGCACCCTGAGCGGGTGAACGATTCCCCCCAGCAGCGACACCACGACGCGGCGCCCGGACCCTCCGGGCGCCGCGTCCGCAATCCCGTCGGCGCCCACGTCCCCGTGGCCGGCGGACTGGCCGCCGTCGGGCTCCCCTACGCCCGGGAGCTCGGGGCCGAGGCCGTGCAGGTCTTCGTCGCCAACCCCCGGGGCTGGGCCACGCCCACGGGGAACCCGCGGGAGGACGAGCGGTTCCGGGAGCACTGCGCGGCCGAGGGCCTCCCGGCGTACGTGCACGCGCCGTACCTGATCAACTTCGGTTCCCACACCCCGGCCACGGCCGAGCGTTCCGTCGCCTCGCTGCGCCACTCCCTGCGGCGCGGCCGCGACATCGGGGCGCTCGGCGTCGTCGTGCACACCGGGTCGGCGACGGGCGGGCGGGAGCGGTCCGTCGCGCTGGAGCAGGTGCGTGAGCTGGTCCGCCCGCTGCTGGCGGAGCTGACCCACGACGACGACCCGTGGCTGCTGCTGGAGCCCACGGCCGGGCAGGGTGCCTCCCTGTGCTCGCTGGCCGAGGACCTGGGGCCGTACCTGGACGCCCTGGACCGGCATCCCCGGGTGGGGGTGTGCCTGGACACCTGCCACGCCTTCGCGGCCGGACACGACCTCGCGGCGCCGGGCGGAACGAAGGCGCTGCTGGACGAGCTCGTGGACGTCGCCGGTCCCGGCCGGCTGCGTCTGATCCACGCGAACGACTCCCAGGACGTCGTGGGCGCGCACAAGGACCGGCACGAGAACATCGGCGCCGGGCACATCGGCGCGGAGGCGTTCGGGGAGCTGTTCGGGCATCCGGCCACCGACGGCGTGCCGCTGGTCATCGAGACGCCCGGCGGGACGGCCGGGCACCGGGCGGACGTGGCCCGGCTCAAGGCCCTGCGGGCGCGCCGGACCCCCTGAGCGCGGCCCCTGAGCGCGGCCCGTACGCACGAACGGTGGGCCCGGACGGTCCGCACCGTCCGGGCCCACCGTCGCGTGACGAGGGGTGCCGCGCCGTGGCTCAGCCGGCGGACTCGGGGCCGCCCAGCATCGCCGAGGCGTGCTGGAACGGGCTGAGGCCGGGCTGCGACGAGGCCTCGGCGGCCTCCTCGGGGGCGGAGCGGCAGGTGAAACCGAGAAGCGTCATGGCCCGGCGGACCTCGCCCGCGCTGAAGTCCCTGCGGTCCTGGCCGGTGACGACCTGGCCCACCTGCTTGAGGGGGTAGTGGCGGCGGCCGATGATGACGGACTCTCCGGTCACCGGCTCGGGCTTGACGCCCTTCATCGTCTCCAGCACGGCGCTCTTGGTCAGGTTGAACGGGAAGCGGGCGATGATGCAGCGCATGAGGACCTCACGGGGGATGGGGTACGGACGGCCGGACGTGCGGTGGGGGTGCGGCGAGTGCGGACGGCCGCTCAGGCAGCGGTGTCGTAGGGCGGACGGCGACGGGCGCTGCGGCGCGTGGCCTGCCCGGGACGGCCGCCCCGACGGCCGCGCGACGCTCCGCCGGACTCGGCGCGGGCGGGCGCGGCGATGGTGACCGGGATGCCGGAGGGTGCCTGAGCGCCCGTGATCCGCTGGAGTTCGACCTCTCCCGAGCGCACCTGCGTGGTCTGCGGGACGATGCCCGCCGCCGTCATCAGCCGGGCCATCGCCCGGCGCTGGCTGGGGGTGACGAGGGTGACCACGCTGCCGGACTCGCCGGCCCGCGCGGTACGCCCGCCACGGTGCAGGTAGTCCTTGGGGTCCGTGGGCGGGTCGACGTTGACGACGAGGTCCAGGTTGTCGACGTGGATGCCGCGCGCGGCCACGTTGGTCGCCACGAGCACCGTGACGTGCCCGGTCTTGAACTGCGCGAGCGTCCGGGTGCGCTGGGGCTGGGACTTCCCGCCGTGCAGGGCGGCGGCGCGCACCCCGCTGCCGAGCAGGTCCCGGGTGAGCCGGTCCACCGCGTGCTTGGTGTCCAGGAACATGATGACCCGGCCGTCGCGGGCGGCGATCTCGGTCGTCGCGCTGCGCTTGTCCGTGTCGTGGACGTGCAGCACGTGGTGCTCCATCGTGGTGACCGCGCCCGCCGAGGGGTCGACGGAGTGGACGACGGGGTCCGTCAGGTAGCGGCGGACCAGCAGGTCGACGTTGCGGTCGAGCGTCGCGGAGAACAGCATCCGCTGTCCCTCGTCACGCACCTGGTTGAGCAGGGCCGTGACCTGGGGCATGAAACCCATGTCGGCCATCTGGTCGGCCTCGTCGAGCACGGTGATGGCCACCTGGTCGAGGCCGCAGTCGCCCCGGTCCAGCAGGTCCTTCAGCCGTCCCGGGGTGGCGACGACGACCTCGGCGCCCGACCGCAGGGCGCTCGCCTGCCGGCCGATCGACATGCCGCCGACGACCGTGGCCAGCCGGACCCGGACCGCCCGGGCGTAGGGCGTGAGGGCGTCGGTGACCTGCTGGGCGAGCTCCCGGGTGGGGACGAGGACGAGACCGAGCGGCCGACGCGGCTCGGCCCGCTGTCCGGCGGTCCGGGCCAGCAGGGCCAGGCCGAAGGCCAGCGTCTTGCCGGAGCCGGTCCGGCCCCGCCCGAGCACGTCACGCCCCGCGAGGGTGTTCGGGAGGGTGGCGCCCTGGATCGGGAAGGGCACGCTCACGCCCTCGGCGCTCAGCGCGGCGAGCAGCGGCGCCGGCATGTCGAGATCGGCGAACGACTCGACGGCGGGCAGCGGGGGCGTGGTCGTGCGGGGAAGGGCGAACTCCCCCTGGACGGGCACGGGCCGGCGGACGGGACCACCGGAGCGGACGGGCCCGCCGGAACGGCCGGCGCCGGAGGGGCGGGGGCGGCCGACGCGGCCGGAGCCGCCGGTGCGCTGGGAGAAGCGGTCATTGGAACGTGTGCGGTTCATACGGAACCTTCCTTGATGCGGCACGTATCAAGGAATTCCCGCAGCGAAAAAGAGCAGCGCGGAGGATCACGAGAACGGGCCGAGTGCAAACTCAGATGGCCCGACCGGAGAAAGAATCAGCATTCCGCATGGATACGGTTCGAAGGGCCGGCGAGTTCGCCGGGTTCAACGGTTTCCTGCGGAGTGCGGTCCGGAGCTGGGCCTGATGTCGGATGGCCGGGGCGGTCGGATCATCCCGGCCTGCGGGATGATCGGGAAAAGCGGCCGACCGCGCCGGTTTCGCGGAACGAGCCGGGGCCCGCACCCTTCAGGTGCGGGCCCCGGCTCTTCTGCAGTGCGTGTCGCGTCAGGCGACGGAGATGTTCTCCGCCGTCGGGCCCTTCTGGCCCTGCGCGATGTCGAAGGTCACCTTCTGACCCTCGAGCAGCTCACGGAAGCCCTGGGCGGCGATGTTCGAGTAGTGGGCGAACACGTCAGCGCCGCCACCGTCCTGCTCGATGAAGCCGAAGCCCTTTTCCGAGTTGAACCACTTCACGGTACCAGATGCCATAACAATTCTCCTTCGGGGCAGTGCCCGGGGCTCCGCACCGTGCGGACCCCGCGTCGCCGCGATGATTAGCCCGTCCGGAAAACCGGAAATACATAAGTGCTGCTCCCGGTTTTGGCGTCCGGGAGCGGCACTCGAAGTCTGGGGAACCACAACTGCAACTGATATCGACAGTAGCACGGGGCGACCGGCCCCGGCGCGGTGAACATTCTCCCCGGTCCGCCGTACGAGGTAGCGCTCTCGCGGCCCGGCCGGGTTTCTCATTCCGCCGTCGCAGTTTTTGCCAGGCCCGGACCGGAGCGTTCTGCCGAAGGGGCCACCCGTGCCGGTGCCGGCGTCGGGGGCTGCGGGCCCGACCCGAGGGGTGCGGCGTCAGGCGGTGTCGGCGTCGCGCCGGGGCCCGGCCTCCGAACGCCGCAGTTCCTCGTTCATGCGCCGGGCCTCCTCCAACTGGTCCTCAAGGATGACGATCCGGCAGGCGGCCTCGATGGGCGTGCCCTGGTCGACCAGTTCCCGGGCGCGGGCGGCGATCTTCAGCTGGTAGCGGGAGTAGCGGCGGTGCCCGCCCTCCGAGCGCAGCGGGGTGATCAGGCGAGCTTCGCCGATCGCCCGCAGGAAGCCGGGCGTGGTGCCGAGCATGTCGGCGGCCCGGCCCATCGTGTAGGCGGGGTAGTCGTCGTCGTCGAGACGGTCGAAGGAGTCTTCTGCGGTCATGGGCACCTCTGGTCGGACAACACATCGAGGGGCCCTGGTGCCGTACGGCACCAGGGCCCCGAGGGACGTGAACACCATCTCCCGGCCTATCGCGGGGCCGGGTTCCTCAGTGCGCACTCCCCTGAGTCAGGGGACGTGCGCGGGGATCGCGGATTCGTGACCGTGTGACCACCTTCCGTTCCGGGGCCTGCGGTTCCCGGGCCGACCGCGGCCGCCCCGGGCGATCCTGATGGCGTCTACCTCCTTCTCTCTTTCCTCACTCCTGCACTGCGGAACACGCGGCTCTCCCGAGCCGCAGGCCCGGCGGCCAGCGACAGAGCCCTCACACTCGCCCGGCTCCAGCACTCCACCGCCGTGCCACAACCTCTGGTACGGCTGCGCGGCAGTGCATCCCTGCCGCGCCGTCTTTGATCTCTTGGCTACAGAAAGAACACTAAGCCCGACCGAACCCGGATGTCTACTCTCGCCGCGACAGTTTTTCTCTCCGTCTCGCCCGTGGAGTGCTCGGTCGCCCCTCGGGCGAGCGCGCGAGACCACCGTCGGAACCGACGCGAGGAGAGGATCGAAGGAGTGCGGGGTCACACCGGACCGGCCGGGCGCTTCGGCGCCACGCGACCGTCTAGAGCTCGGGGCCCTCGCCCGGCTCCTCCTGGTAGGAGTAGCGCTGCTCGCGCCAGGGGTCGCCGAGGTTGTGGTAGCCGCGCTCCTCCCAGAAGCCGCGACGGTCGGCCGTCATGTACTCCACGCCGCGCACCCACTTCGGGCCCTTCCAGGCGTAGAGGTGGGGCACGACGAGACGGATGGGGAAGCCGTGTTCGGCGGTCAGGAGTTCTCCGGCCCGGTGGGTGGCGAACACGGCGTGCTCGGCCGTGAAGTCCTCCAGCCGCAGGTTGGCGCTGTAGCCGTACTCGGCCCAGACCATGACGTGCGTGACCCCCTCGGCCGGGGGCGCCAGGGAGAGGAGGGTGCGCGCCCGCACGCCGCCCCACTCGACGCCGCGCATGCTGAACTTCGTCACGCAGTGCAGGTCGGCCGTGACGGTGTCGTAGGGCAGCGCGGAGAACTCCTCGTGCGTCCAGGCGTGCTTGTCGCCGTCCACCGTGGCACCGAAGACGCGGAAGTCCCACCGCTCGGGCTTGAACTTGGGGACGGGCCCGTAGTGCGTCACCGGCCAGCCGCGCTGGAGCCGCTGACCCGGCGGGAGCTCTGCGTTCTCCGCTGCGCGGCTCTCCGGCTGACCCATGGTTCCATGGTGACAGACCCGGGCACACGGCCAGGACGAGGCCCCGTCCAGCCCCTGGAATCAGGGCATTTCGGTAAGCCTTCACTTACTGGACGCACCCGTGCGCGGGTGCGAGGATTCGGCGCACCATACGCCGATCTTCGTGATGGGAAGGAGCCCGTGCCATGCAGGGCGACCCCGAGGTCATCGAGTTCCTCAACGAACAGCTGACCGCCGAGCTGACCGCGATCAACCAGTACTTCCTGCACGCCAAGATGCAGGAGAACTTCGGCTGGACGAAGCTCGCCACGTACACGCGCGCGGAGTCCTTCGACGAGATGAAGCACGCCGAGCGGCTCACCGACCGCATCCTGTTCCTGGAGGGGCTGCCGAACTACCAGCGGCTGTTCCACGTGCGCGTCGGCCAGACCGTCACGGAGATGTTCCAGGCCGACCGGCAGATCGAGGTCGAGGCCATCGACCGGCTGCGCCGGGGCATCGAGGTGATGCGGGCCAAGGGCGACATCACCTCGGCCAACATCTTCGAGGAGATCCTCGCCGACGAGGAACACCACATCGACTACCTGGACACGCAGCTGGAGCTGATCGAGAAGCTCGGCGAGGCGCTCTACATCGCGCAGTTGATCGAGCAGCCGAGCACGTGACGGCGGCGGGCGTCCGGCCCGTCAGGCCGCTTCGGCGACCGCGTCGGCCGGCTGCGCCTCGGCGCTGAGCGCGGGCAGCCCCTGCTCGACGCGCTCACGGCGGGGGCAGGACCCCCGGCCCAGGATGCCCTGGATGCGGCGGACACAGGACCCGCAGTCCGTGCCCGCCTTGCAGGCGGAGGCGATCTGCCGCGGCGTGCAGGCCCCGGCGTCCGCGTGCTGACGTACCTGCTGCTCGGTGATCCCGAAGCACGAGCAGACGTACACGCGGTCACCTCCCGGGGCACGGACGGGCCCAGGAGGGCCCGTGATCAATTAGGTTAACCTAACCTTACCCTGTTGCCCAGAACCCGAAAAGCCCACTGGGGCGCGGATCGCTGTGACCCGCGCCCCAGACGCATGCGGTGAGCGCCGCCGTGGCGGCCCCTCACTGGTGGCGATACATCTCCGCGACCAGGAAGGCGAGGTCGAGCGACTGGCTGCGGTTCAGCCGGGGGTCGCAGGCCGTCTCGTAGCGCTGGTGCAGGTCGTCGACGAAGATCTCGTCCCCGCCGCCCACGCACTCGGTGACGTCGTCACCGGTCAGCTCCACGTGGATGCCGCCCGGGTGCGTGCCCAGCCCCTTGTGCACCTCGAAGAAGCCCTTGACCTCGTCCAGCACGTCGTCGAAGCGCCGGGTCTTGTGGCCGGAGGCGGCCTCGAAGGTGTTGCCGTGCATGGGGTCGCACACCCACGCCACCTGGGCGCCGGAGGCGGTGACCTTCTCCACCAGCGTGGGGAGGCGGTCGCGCACCTTGTCGGCGCCCATGCGCGCGATGAACGTCAGCCGGCCGGGCTCACGGTCCGGGTCCAGGCGGTCGATCAGCGCGAGCGCCTCCTCCGGCGTCGTCGTCGGGCCGAGCTTGACGCCGAGCGGGTTGCGGATCTGCGCACAGAACTCCACGTGGGCGTGGTCGAGCTGGCGGGTGCGCTCACCGATCCACACCATGTGCCCGGACACGTCGTACAGCTTGCCGCTGCGCGAGTCCACCCGGGTGAGGGCGGCCTCGTAGTCGAGCAGCAGCGCCTCGTGGGAGGCGAAGAACTCGACCGTCTTGAACTCCTCCGGGTCCACCCCGCAGGCGTTCATGAAGTTGAGCGCCCGATCGATCTCCCGGGCGAGCGCCTCGTAGCGCTGACCGGAGGGCGAGTTCTTGACGAAGTCCTGGTTCCAGGCGTGCACCTGCCGCAGATCCGCGTAGCCGCCGGTGGTGAAGGCGCGCACCAGGTTCAGCGTCGAGGCGGACGCCTGGTACATGCGCTTCAGCCGCGCCGGGTCGGGGCGGCGGGCCTCCGGGGTGAACTCGAAGCCGTTCACCGAGTCGCCCCGGTAGGTCGGCAGCGTCACACCGTCGCGCGTCTCGGTGGGCTTGGAACGCGGCTTGCTGTACTGGCCGGCGATGCGGCCGACCTTCACCACGGGGACGGACCCGGCGTAGGTGAGAACGGCACCCATCTGCAGGAGCGTCTTCAGCTTGTTGCGGATGTGCTCCGCCGACACCCCGTCGAACGCCTCCGCGCAGTCACCGCCCTGCAGGAGGAACGCCTCGCCCCGGGCGACGGCAGCCAGGCGGTCCTTGAGCTGGTCGCACTCACCGGCGAAGACCAGCGGCGGATAGGACTCGAGCTCGGCGATCACATCGCGCAGAGCCGTCGAGTCCGGGTAGTCGGGCTGCTGCGCCGCGGGAAGATTCCGCCAGGTGGCGGTCGAGGTGCTGCTCTCAGCGTTCACGGTCACGGCACCCAGGTTACGGCGTCACGGCGGACCTTCCGGCCCCCGACCGCCAGATGAGACGGCGTTCTCATCCGGCCACCCGGCCGCGTGACGCCGGTCACGGGAGGCCGGGGACGGGAACGGCGCCACCCCGGCGGGACGGAACCCGCCGGAGTGGCGCCGTGGAGCCCTCGGGCCTCAGTCGAGGGAGGCCAGCGCCTGGTTGAGGGTCTTCGACGGCCGCATCACGGCGGCGGTCTTCGCCTCGTCGGGCTGGTAGTAGCCGCCGATGTCGGCCGGGGAGCCCTGCACGGCCACCAGCTCGTCGACGATGGTCGACTCCTGCTCGGCCAGCGTCCGGGCGAGGTCGCCGAAGGCCTCGGCGAGCTGCGTGTCGTCACTCTGGCGCGCCAGCTCCTGGGCCCAGTACAGGGCCAGGTAGAAGTGGCTGCCACGGTTGTCGATTCCGCCGACCCTGCGGCTGGGCGACTTGTTCTCGCTGAGGAACGTGGCCGTCGCACGGTCCAGCGTGTCGGCGAGGACCTGGGCGCGGGCGTTGTCGGTGCTCTGCGCGAGGTGCTCGAAGGAGACGGCCAGCGCCAGGAACTCGCCGAGGCTGTCCCAGCGCAGGTAGTTCTCCTTCACCAGCTGCTGCACGTGCTTGGGGGCCGAGCCGCCCGCACCCGTCTCGAAGAGGCCGCCGCCGTTGATCAGCGGGACGACGGACAGCATCTTCGCGCTGGTGCCCAGCTCCAGGATCGGGAAGAGGTCGGTCAGGTAGTCGCGCAGGACGTTGCCGGTGACGGAGATCGTGTTCTCCCCCCGGCGGATGCGCTCCAGCGAGAACGCGATCGCGTCGACCGGCGCCATGATCTCGATGCGCAGGCCCTCGGTGTCGTGCTCCGGCAGGTACTCCCTGACCTTGGCGATGAGGTTCGCGTCGTGCGCGCGGCCCTCGTCCAGCCAGAACACGGCCGGGTCGCCGGTGGCCCGCGCGCGGGTCACGGCCAGCTTCACCCAGTCGCGGACGGGGACGTCCTTCGTCTGGCACATGCGCCAGATGTCGCCCTCGCTGACGGTGTGCTCCAGCACCAGGGCGCCGTCCTGGTCGGTGACGCGGACGGTGCCGGTGGCCGGGATCTCGAAGGTCTTGTCGTGGCTGCCGTACTCCTCGGCCTTCTGCGCCATGAGGCCGACGTTGGGCACCGAGCCCATCGTCGACGGGTCGTAGGCGCCGTTGGCCCGGCAGTCGTCGACGACCACCTGGTAGATGCCGGCGTAGCTGCTGTCGGGGATGACCGCGAGCGTGTCGGCCTCCTCGCCGTCCGGGCCCCACATGTGCCCGGAGGTGCGGATCATCGCGGGCATGGACGCGTCCACGATGACGTCGGAGGGCACGTGCAGGTTGGTGATGCCCCGGTCGGAGTCGACCATCGCCAGCTCCGGCCCCTCGGCCAGCTCGGCGTCGAAGGACGCCTTGATCGCCTCGCCCTCGGGCAGGTTCTCCAGGCCCTTCCAGATGCCCCCGAGGCCGTCGTTGGGCGTCAGGCCCGCCGAGGCCAGCACCTCGCCGTAGCGGGCGAAGGTCTTCGGGAAGAAGGCGCGCACGACGTGGCCGAAGATGATCGGGTCGGAGACCTTCATCATCGTGGCCTTCAGGTGCACGGAGAACAGCACGCCCTCGGCCTTGGCGCGCGCCACCTGCTCCTTCAGGAACTCGCGCAGCACGGCGACGCGCATGACGGCGGAGTCGACGATCTCGCCCGCCTGCACGGGTACCGACTCGCGCAGCACCGTCGTGGAGCCGTCGTCGCCCACCAGCTCGATGCGCAGCGCGCCGTCCTTCACGATGACGGCCGACTTCTCGGTGGACCGGAAGTCGTCACCGGTCATGTGGGCGACGTTGGTCTTGGAGTCGGGGCTCCACGCGCCCATGCGGTGCGGGTGCGCCTTGGCGTAGTTCTTCACCGAGGCCGGGGCGCGGCGGTCGGAGTTGCCCTCCCGCAGCACGGGGTTCACCGCGCTGCCCTTGACCTTGTCGTAGCGGGCGCGGACGTCGCGCTCCTCGTCGGTCTTGGGGTCGTCCGGGTAGTCGGGCAGGTCGTAGCCCTGCTCCTGCAGCTCCGCGATCGTGGCCTTCAGCTGCGGGATGGACGCCGAGATGTTCGGCAGCTTGATGATGTTGGCCTGCGGGGTCTTGGCCAGCTCGCCGAGGGCGGCCAGGGAGTCCTCGACGCGCTGGGAGGCGTCCAGCCGCTCGGGGAAGCTCGCGAGGATCCGGCCGGCGAGTGAGATGTCGCGCGTCTCCACGCGGACCCCGGCCGTCGCGGCGTACGCCCTGACCACCGGCAGGAACGAATACGTCGCCAGGGCCGGCGCCTCATCGGTGTGCGTGTAGATGATGGTCGAGTCTGTCACCGGGTGCTCCGCTCCACGATTGCAACATTGCTCGACATCAAGATATCTCGTGCCCCGCCCCCGCCTCGACCGGGCTCCAAGCCACCTTCCCGCCCCGACCCACCCTCCACACCGCCCTCGGCCCGGTGGGGTCAGAGCCAGCCTGCCGTGAGGGCGAGGGTGGCGGGGACGGGCACTAGGACGGCGGCACCGAGCCAGCGGCGCAGCGGCCAGCCCTCCTGACGGGGCATGGCCACGTCGACGACGAGCAGGGCCCCGAGGACCACGACACCGCCGACGGCCGCCCCGGCCATGGCCCCGGCCACGTGGTCCTCGGCCTCCTTGTCGCAGCCGAGCCCGCTGACGCAGTCCACCAGCGGGTACTCGACGACGAGCCAGTGCAGACAGAAGGCGGGGACGATCGCGAGGACGCCGATCAGCAGGTTGGCCAGGGCGGCCACCACGACGCCGCCTCCCGGGGCGTCCTCGCGGTCGCGGTGCACGGCATCCCCCTCCGTCGGGCCCGGTGTTCCCTTCCGGCCCGGTAGATGAACGACAGGGAGGGCGGGTTCCGCCGGTCGGGGCGCGGCTACCGCGCGTGGTGGGCGGCGGCCGAGAACGTCAGCAGCTGGGCGTCGAGCAGGGTGAGGTCGCCCTGACGGGCGGCGGAGGCGTAGGCGTTGAGCAGGGCCTTCGTCGAGCGCAGGGCGGCCGGGGAGCGTCGCAGCAGGGGCTTCGTCCACTGACCGACGACCTTGTCCAGCTCCGCGTCGGGCACCACGCGGTGGGCCACGCCGATCCGCTCGGCCTCGGCGGCGTCGAAGATGCGGGTGGTCAGGATGAGTTCGCGGATACGGGCGGCCCCGACCTCGTACAGCAGGCGCTGGAGGGCGCCGCCCCAGGCGGTGGGCAGACCGAGGCCGAGTTCGGGCAGCCGGAGGCGGGCGCCCTCGGCGGCGACGCGCAGGTCGCAGTGGAGTGCCAGACCGAGGCCCGCGCCGATGACCTTGCCGTGCAGCCGGGCGATCGTGGCGACGGGGGCGCTGGCCAGGGCCTCGCAGACGCGGCGGGCCTTGCCGCCGAGTGCGTGGAGGCCCGCGCCCGTGGGGTCCTGGTCGAGGAGGGTGCCGAACTCCTCGCGCGCTCCTCCCTGGCAGAAGTCGTCCCCGGCCCCGGAGAGCACCAGGACGCGGAGGTCGGTGCTGTCGTGCACGGCGGCGAGCACGGTGAGGAGGTCGTCGAGCATGGGGACGTCGACGGCGTTGCCCGCCTCGGGGCGGTTCAGCCGGACGTTCAGGACGGCGCCGTCCCGCTCGACGTGGAGGGTCTTGAGGTCACCGGCGGGGAAGGGCTGTTCGGACACAGGGGTTCCTTGGTTCTGGGGAGCGTGGGCCTGGGGGGTGGCGTGGGGCGTGGTGTGTGTGGGGGGTGTGTGTGGGGGGGTGGCGTGGTGTGTGGGGGGGGGTGGCGTGGGGCGTGCGGGCGGACGGCTCAGCGCACGGCGACGGGCAGCGAGGCGAGGTACCGGAAGGCGGCGCGGGGCGCGACCCACGTGGGCGGCGCGGCGACACGGAGCGTGGGGAAGCGGCGCAGCACGGCGCGGATGAGGACGGCGGCCTCCATCCGCGCGAGGGGCGCCCCGAGGCAGTAGTGGATGCCGCCGCCGAAGGCCAGGTGGGAGCCGCCCCGGTGGATGTCGAAGGTCCCGGGGTCGGGGAACTGGACGGGGTCGTGGTGGGCGGCGCCGATCATGACGTGCACCATCTCGCCCCGGGCGACGGGGACGCCGGCGAGCTCCGTGTCCTCGGCGGCGATCCGGCCGTGGACGTGCACGGGGGCGTCGTAGCGCAGGCACTCCTCGATGGCCGTGGGGACGTCCTCCGGGTGCGCGCGCAGCCACGCGCGCGCTTCCGGGTTCTGGTCGAGCAGCCAGATCACGGTGGACAGCACGGAGGAGGTCGTCTCCAGCGCCGCCATGACGACGAACTTGGCGAGGTGGTGGACGTTCCGGTCGGCCTGTTCCCGGTCGGGCTCGATGGAGTCCCACATGCGCAGCCAGTCGGAGACGGCGTCGTCCCCGGGGTGCTCGCGGCGTGCGCGGACCACGTCGGCGATGTACTCGCCCAGCCGGATGGCGGAGCGGTCTGCCTGGGCGAGCTGGCTCTTGGTGGGCACGAGTTCCTGCGGCAGGGCCTGGTCGTGCGTGAGGACGATCAGTTCGTCGTAGTCCTCGGGGGGCAGCCCCAGCCAGTGCCCGATGACGGAGACGGGGAGCTGTTCGCTCACCAGGGTGGCGAAGTCCGCCTCTCCGGAGGCCAGTTTCTCCTCCAGCCGGTCGAGCAACCGCTCGGATAT
Source organism: Streptomyces sp. GSL17-111 (assembly GCF_037911585.1). Taxonomy (NCBI): domain Bacteria; kingdom Bacillati; phylum Actinomycetota; class Actinomycetes; order Kitasatosporales; family Streptomycetaceae; genus Streptomyces; species Streptomyces sp. GSL17-111. Next base: position 4,890,049 of record NZ_JBAJNS010000001.1, on the reverse strand, counting down.
GCGCTCGATCGGGTCGTACAGCGCTTCCAGGGCCGTTCTTCCGAAATATCCCGCGGGGACGCTGCGTTGTTGCGTATGTTCAGGGGGGTTGAGGCCGGGCAGGCTGCGACTCCACTCCACCGAGGAGGGGTTGTTCCAGCGTTCGGCCGCGTTCTCCTGGCGGTTCCGCCAGGCGGTGTCGGGGGTGAGCCACTGCCGGGAGCGCCGCAGCACCTCGTCGCACGCCTCGTAGGAGGTCGCCAGGTACCCGCCCCAGGGGGCGGGTACCACTGGACCGAGGGCGAGCAGCTTCGCGTAGACGGGCCGGGGGTCGGCCTGCCCGTTCGCGGAGCGCAGTCGGGAGATCAGTGCGGCGACGGTCCGCCGGTCGACTCGGGGGGCAAGGGCTGTTCGCTCCACGGAGGCTCCTCATCTGCGATGTGATCAAATCCGCGGAGCGACCTACCCCTCTGCTCGAACGTTCATCCAAACCGGTCGAGTTTTTCGAATCGTTGCCTTTCTCACACCCTGCGCAACGGGTCTGTCACTGCCTGCGCCAGGACAGGAAGGTGCTCCACCAGCTGCTCTTCGCGGGCTTCTCCGGCGGCGCGGCGGGTGCCGAGGCAGCCGTGGGAGCCACTCGAACACCGTCGCGCCACACGGAGTTGGCGGGGCTGCCCTCCGGACGGCTCGGTGCGAACCGGGCCGGCAGGCTCTGCAGCGCCCGGTGGAAGGCTCCCTGACGCCAGACCAGCAGATGCGCCGGGACGGCCAGTTCGACGTCCGGCAGCCGGTTGAGCAGCTTCTCGATGGCCGTGACGGCGATGAGCTGCGCCGGGTCCTTGGCCGGGCAGGCGTGCGGACCCGCGCCCCAGGCCAGGTGGGCCCGCTTGCTGAAGGTGTAGCGGGAGGCGGACAGGGCCGGGTCGGTGTTCGCCGCGGCGAAGCTGACCATGACGAGGTCGCCGGTCTGGAGCGGCACGCCGCCCAGGTCGACGTCCCGGGTCGGGTAGTGCGCCGCGTAGTTGGCCAACGGCGGACTGTTCCACAGCACCTCGTTGATGGCGTCCTCGACGAGGAGTCCGGCGCCGTGGTGACCGCCGGAGTACCGCTCGTCGGAGAGCAGCAGGCGCATCGCGTTGACGATGAGGTTCTGCGTCGGGGCGGTGCCACCGCCCAGCAGGGTGACGAGCTGGTGCACCATCTCCTCGTCGGAGAGGCCCGCGTGGTGGCGCATGAGCCACGAGGTGACGTCATCGTCGGGCTGCCTGCGCTTGAGGGTGACGAGGCTCAGGAGGCTCTGCGTCAGCTCGGCGTTGGCCTCCTCCGCGTTCACGCCGTCGAACATGTCCGACATCGCCGAGACCAGGCGGTCGCCGATGTCGGCCGGGCAGCCGAACAGCTCGTTGAAGACGAGCAGCGAGACCAGCTTGGCGTACTCGGCGAGCAGGTCGGCGGTGCCGCGCTCGCAGAACTGGTTGACCAGGTAGGCGGAGACGTGCTCGACGTGCCGGCTCAGCCGGTGGGAATCCACCCGCGCGAGGCTGTCCGTCACCGCCTGGCGCAGCCTCATGTGCTCGGCGCCGTCGGAGAACAGGCAGTTCGGACGGTAGGCGAGCATGGGCAGGACGGGGCTGTTCACGGGGACCTCGCCGTCGTTCAGGGCGCGCCAGCGGCGGGAGTCGCGGGCGAAGAGGTCCGTGTTCTGCAGCACCTTCAGCGCGGCGGCGTACTCGGTGACGAGCACGGCGTCCACGCCCGGCGCGAGCTCGACGTCGGCGGCCGGGCCGTACTTGCGCAGGTGCTCGTAGAACGCCTGCGGGTCGGCGGCGAACTCCGGCCCGTGCAGCGGTATCCGCCCGCCGGCGCCGCCGCCGTCGTGTGCGGGGCACCCAGGAGGGGGGTTCTGGGCGTCTGAGTGGGGGTGCATGGGGGGGCTCCTAGCTGATGCGGGTCTGCAGGTAGCGGATGAGAACCATCAGCGAGTGCGCCGACGACTTCGGGTCCCGCGCGTCACAGGCGACGACGGGGGTCTCCGGAAGCAGGTCGAGTGCCTCGCGCAGTTCCTCGTCGGGGCGGTCCGGCGTGCCGTCGAAGCGGTTGACGGCGATCGCGTAGGGCAGCCCGTAGTGCTCGACGAGGTCCATGACGGGGAAGGACTCCTCCAGTCGCTCGGGGTCCACCAGGATCAGTGCTCCCAGTGCCCCCCGGCTCATGTCTTCCCACACCTGGACGAACCGCTGCTGACCGGGGGTACCGAACAGGTACAGGACCAGCCGGTCGTTGATCGTGAGACGGCCGAAGTCCATCGCGACCGTGGTGGTGGTCTTGCCCCGGACGCCGCCCAGGTGGTCGACTCCGGCGGCCGCCTGCGTCATCGTCTCCTCGGTGCGCAGCGGAGGAATCTCGGACATCGTTCCGATGAAGGTGGTCTTGCCCACCGCGAAGTGTCCGACGACGAGGATCTTCGCCGCCGTCTGCACCGCCGAGCGCACATAGGCGCCGTCATCCAAAACGGGCCTGGAGTCCATCCAGTACCTCCTGAAGCAGCTGTCTGTCGACAAGCGTGGCGCGGGGCGCCGGAGCACGGGTGACGAGGTATCCGCCGTCGGCGAGGTCGGAAAGCAGGATCTTCACGACGCCGACCGGGAGCCGCATGTGCCCCGCGATCTCGGCGACGGAAAGGTAGCCTCCCGCGCACAGCTCCAGCACCGCCCGCTTCTCCGGGGAGAGCCGTACCATGCGCTGTTCGTGATCGGCGGAAGCGGTGACCAGGGTGATCAGACTGAATCGGTCGTCCTCCGGAAGACCGCGGCCATCGGTGATCACATACGGTCGGACTAATTCCGCCGCCTCCGGCTCCTGCTCACCAGGGTCGATCATGAGAGCTGGCCGGTGTTCTCGCGCGGCGGCGTGGACATCGCCTTGCCGAGCTGTCCGACGAGCTGCTGCATCCGGAAGGTGATGTCCGCCATGTCGACGTCCGGGGCGGCCGACACGGCCAGGTAGGCCCCCTCGCCGGCGGAGATGAGGAAGACCCAGCCGCCGTCGAACTCGACGAGCGTCTGACGCCACCGTAGGTGCGGGGTGCCGCAGAAGCTCGCCACCGTACGGCTGAGCGACTGCATGCCGCTCATCGCCGCGGCGACGGTGTCCGCGTGGTCCTTGTCGACCTCGTTCGAGCGTGCCATCAGCAGGCCGTCGGCGGAGACCAGGATGGCGTGACGGGCCCCGGGTACCTCCAGGGCGCTGTCAAGCATCCACGAGATGTCGTTGTTCACTGAACGCCATGCCCTTCGCTGTTCGCGTGGCTTGGATTGCCTGGGTCGGCCGCGTCGGTGGTGGGGACCGCGCGACCGGATCGGGTACCGCGCTGGAAGGCGCCCATGATCGAGGCGGTCTCCTCCTGTGAGCGGTGGGGGGTGCCGTCGGCCTCGCCGCCGGCCGGGTCCGGCACGATCGCCATGGCGCCGCGCCTGCGGCGCTTGGGGAGACCGCCGGAGGTGGTCGCGAGCGGGGCCGCCGGCTCGGGCCCCGCGGACCGCGGGCCGGGCACGGGGCCGGGTGCCGGTGCGGGTGCTGCTGCCACGGGCGGCTCCTTCGCTTCGGGCATGCTCGTGAGCAGGTCGTCGGGCAGGAGCACCACGGCCCGCACACCGCCGTAGGGCGAGGTGGAGTCGACGGAGACGTTGAACCCGTACTGGGCGGCGAGCACGCCGATCACGGCGAACCCGAACTGCGGCGGGTTACCCAGACCGGCCACGCCGGAGGACCGCTGGCCGGAGAGGAGCCCGGTGGCGCGCTCCTTCTCCTCCTCGTTCATACCGACGCCCGCGTCGTCGATGATGATGCAGACGCCCTTGGGCACGGACCGGATGTTGATCTCGATCATCGTCTCCGGCGCCGAGTAGCTGGTCGCGTTGTCCAGCAGTTCGGCCAGGGCTACCGCTATCGGCTCCACGGCACGGCTGACGATGGCGAAGCCGGTCTGCGAACGGATCTCCACCCGCTTGAAGTGACGGATGCGGCCCTTCGCGCTGCGCACGACGTCATAAACGGACGCGACGGCCCGTTGCCGGCCCAGCCAGCCGTCACAGAGAACGGCGATGGACTGCGCGCGCCGTCCGAACTGTGAATTCGTGTGATCGATTTCCATCAGGTCCTGGAGAATCGCCGACTCCCCGTATTTGCCCTGAAGTTTGGAAATGACCAGCTGCTGCTCGCCGGCGAGGCCCTGAAGCGTTCGCATGGCGGCCTTGAGTGCGCTTTTCGTTTCCTCTTCCGCCCGAAGCTTGGCGTCCTCGACCGACGCGGAGTACTGGTGCTCCAGTCCGGCGTAGTGCTCCCTGAGTTCGCTCTGTTCCTTCCGCAGTCTCTTGGCGGTCCTCCTGCCTCGCACGATGGCTGTCACGGCGAGGGGAGCGCCGACGGCGAGGCCCCAGACTGCGGGGTCCTGGATGTATTGCGTCATAAGACTCTCTTCAAGCGACTGGACCGCCAGGCGCTGGACGCTTGAGCAGGATCGGCGCACCGAATCCAGCGCCCGGACGGCGCCCCCTGGCCTGGAGGCATTCACTCGTCTTGCCGACGCAGCGCACGGGGGGCGGTTGGGCTTTGGGGCCCCCTCGGGCAGGTCGACAAAGTTCGGTGATCGTATCACCCGACGGGGGGTCGGCATGTGACAACTACGTGTCCTACACGTGTGGTTGACGGGCCGTCCGCAATGCTGGCATTTCCCCCACGCGGACCCGGGGGCCGACACCCCCGGAGCGGGACGAGTTCACCCACGTTTCCCCCGACTCGACGTCCGTATCCCGCGAGCGCCGGACCCCGGGCCGCACGCAGACTCGGCGCATGAAGACCTACACCGCACTGCCCATCCCGGAGGCGACGCTGACCGCACTGCGGCGGCGGGACGACGCCGGCCACCGCCCCCGACCGGCCACCGGCGACGAGGGCGGTGAGCCGCTGCGCTGCTGCCTGCGCCCGGCGCTTCCGGGCGAGCGCGTCGTGCTGCTGACCTACGCCCCGCTACGGCGGTGGGCCGCCCGCACCGGCGCCGACCCCGGCCCGTACGACGAGCAGGGTCCCGTCTTCATCCACGCCGACCCCTGTCCGGGGCCGGATCCGGGGACGTCCGGCTACCCGTTCAGCAGGCCCGGGGCGTTGCGCGTCCTGCGGCGGTACGACACGGCCGGGCGTATCGCCGGAGGGCGCCTGCTGACGCTGCCCGACGAGCCCGCCCCCGCCCTGGACGCCGCCTTCGCCGAGGCGTTCGCCCTCCCCGGCACGGCGCTGGTCCACGTCCGTGCCGTCGAGTACGGGTGCTTCCACTACGCCGTCACCCGGCCGTGAGGACGACCGGGTGACGGGAGGAGCGGGTGGCGGGGGCGCGGGCGACGGGGTGCGTGGCGCCGGGGGTCAGCGGCGGAAGGGCCCGCGCACCTCGTAGGTGACGCCGTCCGTCCCGGCGACGAAGCCCGACGCGCCACGCTGGGAGGAGAAGTAGAGCCGGGAGCCGTCCGGGGAGAAGGCCGGCCCGGTGATCTCGGACTCCTCGTGCCCGTCGACCCGCACGACCGGCGCCACGACGCCGTCGGGGGTGATGATGTTGATCTCCATGTTGCCGCCGTCCTCGGCGACGTAGAGGTCCCCGCCCGCCGTGCCGGTGACGTTGTCGACGCCGTCCAGCGTGCCGCCGTCGGCACGGCCGTCGTAGACGACGCCGAGCTCCTCGCGGCGGGCGTCGTAGGCCCAGACGCGGCCGTCGCCCTTGGTGGTGAAGTAGCAGACGCCGTCGTGGTAGTGGCAGCCCTCGCCGCCGTCGAAGTGGCGGGCCCCGGCGACCTGGTGCCGGGTCTGCGGGCCGAAGATCCACGCGTCCGGGTCCGGGACGCGCCGCCACTCGACGCCCTCGCCGTCCGGCGTGGCGCACAGGACGTCGAGCCGCCCGGCGGACAGGTCGCCCCAGCGCTCGGGGGCGAAGCGGTAGAAGCAGCCGTCCTCCTCGTCCTCGGTGAGGTAGACGACCTGCCGTTCGGGGTCGCAGGCCGCCGCCTCGTGCTTGAAGCGGCCCATCGCCGGGCGGGCGACGGCCTCGCGACGGCCGTAGGGGTCGGTCTCGAAGACCTTGCCGCGCCAGGTCTCCTCGCAGGACAGCCAGGTCTGCCACGGGGTGGCGCCGCCCGCGCAGTTGAGGGTCGTGCCCCACAGGGTGCGGTAGGCCCGGTCGACGGAGCCGTCGGCGCGGAAACGGATCGCCGAGACCCCGCCGATGAGGGGGAGTTCGGAGTTGGACACGTAGATCCACCCGTCCCCGTCGGGGAAGCAGGCCCCGCCGTCGGGCGCGCCGTGCCACAGGATGCCGCCGACGGGCCGTCCCGAACGGGCCACCACCCGGCTGGTGAAGCCCTGCGGCAGGGCGACACCGTTGCGGTCGGGCGGCAGGAGGGGGCCGTAGGGGCCGGCGCCCGGGACGGCCGCGGCGGACGCCGTCGCGGCGCCCTGCCACAGGACGCCCGACACGGCGACGGCGCCCGCTCCGGCGGAGGCGGCGCGGAGGAAGACACGACGCTGCATAAGTTACTCCCCAGTCAGACCGATGCCGTGCCACAGTGCCGCAGGGATCCTGCTCCGTACAGGGGGGTTGCGGCGAAAGCCCGGTGAACGCCGCGCGACGGGGGTGGTGCGCTCAGTCGGTGGGCGCGCCGAACCAGGTGTGCAGGCGGCCCTCCAGCTCCCGCTGGTGCGTGCCGACCCACGCCACGTGGCCGTCGGGCCGCACCAGCGCGGCGGGCACGTCGGAGGCGGGGCCGAGTACCCCGACGGCCGCGGCACCGCCCCCGCCCCCGGTGCCGTCGTACTCGGCCCGGTCGACGCGGTCCGTCCAGCCGGCCGCCGAGAGCCGGCCGGTCCGGTCGAGCAGCAGCCCACGGCCGCCGCGCAGTCGCTCGTAGAGGCGCTCCCGCCCCAGCGGCACGTCCCGCATCCGCCGGCCGACCAGCGGGTGCTCCTCCCCCAGGTCGTACCGGATGCCGATCGCCGCGATCTTCTCGACGAGGTGGCGGTTGACCTCCTCGATGTCCATCAGCTCGGAGAACAGCCGGCGCACCGCGCGGGCCCCGGGGCCCGGGGACAGCAGCTCGCTCTGCGCGCGGGTGTTGTCCAGCACGTCGGCGGCGACCGGGCGCCGCTCGGCCGCGTAGCTGTCCAGCAGCCCCTCCGGTGCCCGTCCGGCCACCTCGGCCGCCAGCTTCCAGCCGAGGTTGAACGCGTCCTGGAGACCGAGGTTGAGGCCCTGCCCGCCCATCGGCGGGTGCACGTGCGCGGCGTCGCCGGCCAGCAGGACACGGCCCACGCGGTACCGCTCGGCGAGCCGGGTGGCGTCACCGAAACGGGTCAGGAAGCGCGGCGTGTGCACGCCGAAGTCCGTTCCGGCGAGCTCCCGCAGCCGCCGCGTGAACTCCTCCAGGGTCGGCGCGACGGTCCGGTCCTCGGCCACCCCGGCGGTGCGCACGACGAAGCGGAAGACCCCCTCCTCGTGCGGGGCGGGCCCGCACATCAGGCGCGTCGTCCCCAGCTCGGCCACCGCGGCGGTCAGTTCGTCCGGAGGGACGGCCGCCTCCAGTTCGCCCAGCAGCCACTGCGCGCGGGCGGGCTCGCCGGGGAAGCCGATGCCGAGCAGCCTGCGCACGGTACTGCGTCCGCCGTCACAGCCGACGAGGTATCCGGCCCGCAGCCGGGTGCCGTCCGCGAGCTCGGCGGTCACTCCCTCGTCGTCCTGCGCGAGCCCCACCAGGGCGCGGTCGCGCCGGAGCTCGGCGCCGAGCCCGGTGGCGTGCTCGGTCAGCAGCCGCTCGGTGACGGTCTGCGGGATGCCGAGGAGGTAGGCGTGCGCGGAGTCCAGGCCCGCCGGCTGCGGCTTCGCGATGCCCGCGAACACACCGCCGACGGGGTACCGCCGTCCGTGCGCGAGGAACCGCTCCAGCAGACCGCGTTGGTCCATCACCTCGATGCTGCGCATGTGCAGACCGAGCGCGCGGACCTGGCGGGTCGGCTCCGCGTCCTTCTCCAGCACGAGCACCCGCACCCCGTGCAGCCGCAGCTCCGCGGCGAGCATCAGCCCGGTCGGCCCGGCGCCGACCACGATCACGTCCGGCATGAATCCCCCTGATGAGAAAGCGGGTTCGGCCATACCGCCATCAAACATATGAATGCGGATGAAGGGCCGATTCCCGTGGTTTCCGGTGTCGGCTGGAGATTCTGCGCCACACCGGGGGCCTTGCCGCAAGGCCCCCGGTGCGCTATACGTTGAGCATGGCAAGGAGAGCGGGAAGCCTCCTTGCTTTTGTCATGTGCGGGCTTTTGTCACGTGCGGGCCCCTGCCATGTGCGGGTGCGCCCGCTCGGCGTCAGGGAACGACGACGATCTTCCCGGGGGTGTGGCCCGCCTGGTTCAGCGCGAAGGCCTCGGCCAGCCGGTCGAGGGGGAAGACCTCGGCCACCGGGACGGTCAGCCGCCCCTCGTCGGCCAGCGCGGCGAGGGCGCTGAGGTCCGCCCGGCTGGGCCGCACCCACATCCACTGCCCGCCCCGCTCCAGGACGGCGGGGTCGGCGACGGAGGCGTGCCGGCCGCCCTCGGCCAGGGCGCCCACGGTCGCGTCGAGGACACCGCCGACGAAGTCGGCTACGACGTCGGCGCCCTCCGGGGCGAGGGCACGGACCCGCTCGACCAGCCCCTCGCCGTAGGCGACGGGCTCGGCACCCAGCTCCCGCAGCCGGTCGTGGTTGGCCGGCGAGGCCGTGCCGATGACCCGGGCGCCGAGGGTCCGCGCGATCTGCACGGCGAGCGACCCCACACCCCCGGCCGCGTTGTGGATCAGGACGGTGTCGCCCTCCCCGGTGCCGAGGCGGACGAGGGTCTGGTAGGCGGTGAGCCCGGCCAGCGGCAGCCCCGCCGACTGCTCCCAGGAGAGCGCGGTCGGCCGGGGCGCCAGGCAGCGCACGGGTACGGAGACGTACTCCGCGAAGGTGCCGCCGTGCACGTGGTCCTTGCGGGCGTAGGCGATCACCTCGTCGCCGACCGCGCACTCGGGCACGTCGATGCCCACCTGCTCGACGACGCCCGCGACGTCCCACCCGGGGACGACGGGGAAGACCGTGTCGATCATGTCCTTCAGGCCCCCGGACATGATCTTCCAGTCGACCGGGTTGACCGCCGCGCAGCGCACCCGCACGAGCACCTCCCCCGGGGCCACCCTGGGCCGTGGCTGCCGCGTCCCGGACAGGACCTCGGTTCCGCCGAACCGGTCGTAGGTCATCGCCCGCATCGTGCTGCCGCCGGTGTCCTCGCTCATCCTCACGCCTTCCGTCGCGATCCGTTCCGTCTCGGTTTGCCGCATCCCCACAGGTCAAACACGCCGGGCCGACCGGGATGCGGACGCGTCCCGCGTCCGGTCGGCGGCGGACGGTAGGGTGCGGGCATGTTCGCGCAGACGCACACCGACTGGTGGTGGCCCGCTCATCCGGCGGCCACCTGACTGCGCGTACCCCAGGACCAGACGCGAAGGCCGCCCGAGGGGCGGCCTTCGCGCGTTGACGGCACGGGTCGCTTCCTCCTCCGGGCACGGAAGGAAGAAGACCGATGGTGATCGAGAGACTGCTCGACGAGCTCGACGGGCACGCCCGCCCCTTCGCGCTGCTGCGCCGCAGGACGCCGGGGCTGGAGCGGGACGTGGTGGAGGTGCTCGTCGGGGAGGTCCGGGAGGTCGAGCGGCTGGCCGAGATCCCGGACGACGGCCTCGGCGCGCTGGCGCTCGTCCCCTTCCGGCAGATCAGGGAGCGCGGGTTCAGCGTCGCCGACGACGGGACGCCGCTCAGCGTGCTGGTGCCCCGGAAACGCCACGAGGTGCCCGTCGCGGAGGCGATGGCGGCCCTGCCCGCCCACCCGGTGCACGTGCGGGACGGGGCGTTCGACGTGGACGACGCCACCTACGAGGAGGTGGTGCGGCGCGTCGTGCGGGACGAGATCGGGACGGGCGAGGGCGCCAACTTCGTCGTGCGCCGGACGTTCGAGGGCTTCGTCGAGCGTGCCCACGACCGCACCGGCGACGGCCCCCACGGCGCCAAGTACGGGCCACGGGACGCGCTGGCCCTGTTCCGCCGGCTGCTGGCCGGGGAGCGCGGCGCGTACTGGACCTTCGTCGTGCACACCGGGGAGCGGACGCTGGTCGGGGCGAGCCCCGAGGTGCACGTGCGGATGAGCGGCGGCACGGTGGTGATGAACCCCATCAGCGGCACCTACCGCTATCCGGCCGAAGGGCCTGGTGCCGAGGGGCTGCTGGAGTTCCTGGCGGACGGCAAGGAGACGGCGGAGCTGTCGATGGTCGTCGACGAGGAGCTCAAGATGATGTGCACGGTCGGCGACATGGGTGGGGTGGTGGTCGGCCCCCGACTCAAGGAGATGGCCCATCTGGCCCACACCGAGTACGAGTTGCGCGGCCGCAGCACGCTGGACGCCCGCGAGGTGCTGCGCGAGACGATGTTCGCGGCGACCGTCACCGGCAGCCCGGTGGAGAACGCCTGCCGGGTGATCCGGCGCTACGAGAGCGGCGGCCGACGCTACTACGCGGGGGCGCTGGCGCTGCTGGGCCGGGACGCGGGCGGGGCGCAGACGCTGGACTCCCCCATCCTCATCCGCACGGCCGAGATCGACGCGGCGAGCGGACGGCTGCGGGTGCCGGTGGGCGCCACGCTCGTCCGCGACTCCGACCCGGCGAGCGAGGTCGCGGAGACGCACGCGAAGGCCGCCGGGGTGCTGACGGCGCTCGGCGTCCGGGCCGGACGCCCCCGTCCGGAGGGCCCGGAGGTCCGGCTGGCGGACGATCCGCGCGTGCGGGCCGCGCTGGCGCGGCGGCGGGCGGACCTCGCCCCGTTCTGGCTGCGGATGCGGACCGAGGAGGAGCGCGGCCCGCTGCGCGGGACGGCGCTGGTGATCGACGCGGAGGACACGTTCACCTCGATGCTGGCCCACCTGCTGCGCTTCACGGGCCTGGACGTTGCGGTGCGGCGGTTCGACGAGCCGGGGGTGCGGGAGTCCGCCCTCGGCCACCGGGGCCCGGTCGTCCTCGGGCCCGGACCGGGCGACCCGTCGGACTCCGGGCACGCGAAGATGCGGTTCCTGCGGTCGCTCGCCGGTGAGCTGCTGCGCGGGCACCCGCACGGCGTGCTCGGGGTGTGCCTGGGCCAGGAGCTGCTCGCGGCGGAGCTGGGGCTGGAGCTGGTCCGCAAGGAGGTGCCGTTGCAGGGGGCGCAGGAGCGCATCGAGCTGTTCGGGCGGTCCCGCACGGTCGGCTTCTACAACTCCTTCACCGCCCGCTGCGACGCGTCCGTGGCCGAGCGGCTGGCGCTGGACGGCGTCGAGCTGAGCCGGGACGCGCGCACCGGCGACGTGCACGCGCTGCGTGGTCCGGGCTTCGCGGGGGTGCAGTTCCACCCGGAGTCGGTGCTCACGTCGGCGGGTTCGGCGATCGTCACCGAACTCCTGGCGTCGGTGCGGGTGTAGGGGCGGCTGCGGGAAGGGCTGAGGGGCGGACGCGTCCGGGTGCGGCGCCGGAGCGGACCCGTCCGCGCCGGCGCCGGGATCAGCCGAAGAAGACCTCGTTCTCGGCGTACCGGCTCCGGTCGACGGTCTTGGGGGCGGCGACGGCGTCGGCGAGGCGGACGCGGGTCACCTCCGTGCCGTGCAGGGCGACCATCCGCCCCCAGGCCCGGTCGTGGACGGCGTCGATGGCGTGCAGCCCGAAGCGGGTGGCCAGCCAGCGGTCGAAGGGCGTGGGCGTGCCGCCGCGCTGGATGTGTCCGAGCACGGTGGCGCGGGCCTCGTGGCCGGTGCGGCGTTCGATCTCCCGGCCCAGCCACTCGCCGATGCCGGACAGGCCACCGAGCCGGACGGTGGTGTCGGCGGGCCGGGCGTTGTCGGCGACGACGACGATGGGGGCGTAGCTGGCCCCGAAGCGGGAGGTGACCCAGGAGCAGACCCGCTCCAGGTCGAAGGGGTACTCGGGGATGAGCACCCCGTTCGCGCCGCCGGCCAGGCCCGCGTAGGTGGCGATCCAGCCGCTCTCGCGGCCCATCACCTCCACCACCAGCACCCGTTTGTGGGACTCGGCCGTCGTGTGCAGGCGGTCGATGGTCTCCGTGGCGACGGTGACGGCGGTGTCGAAGCCGACGGTGTAGTCCGTGCGGGAGACGTCGTTGTCGATGGTCTTCGGGACGCCGACGCAGGGCAGCCCGTGCTCGTCGGCGAGGGAGGCGGCCGCGCCGAGGGTGTGGATGCCGCCGATCACGATGAGCCCGTCCAGCCCACGGGACTCCAGGGTCGCCCGCACCCGCGCGGGGCCGTCGGCCTGGGCGAGGGGGTCGGTGCGCGAGGAGCCGAGGATGGTGCCGCCGCGCGGCAGGGTGCCGCGCACGTCCGTGATGCCCAGCTCCGTCGCGTCGTCGACGAGCACGCCGCGCCAGCCGTCCCGGAACCCGACGAAGGTGTCGCCGTGGTCCTGGACGCCCTTGCGCACGACGGCCCGGATGACCGCGTTGAGCCCGGGGCAGTCGCTCCCCCCGGTGAGCAGTCCGACGCGCATGCCGTGCTCCCTTCTGTGATGATTCCGCGACGGTACGTTACCGGGCGCTACGCGTCGTCGAGCCCGGTCTCGATGGCATAGCGGACCAGCTCCACCCGGTTGTGGAGCTGGAGCTTGCCGAGGGTGTTCTGCACGTGGTTCTGCACGGTGCGGTGGCTGATCACCAGACGCTCGGCGATCTGCTTGTACGACAGGCCCTTGGCGACCAGCCGCAGCACCTCCGTCTCCCGCTCCGTGAGGTGCGGGGTCTCGGGGCCGTCCGCCCCGCGCGCCGTCGCGCCCGCACCGGCCTCCCCGGCCTCCCCGGCCTCCCCGGCCAGCCGCCGGTACTCGCCGAGCACCAGCCCGGCCAGGCCGGGGGTGAAGACGGGGTCGCCGACGGCGGTGCGCCGGACCGCCTCGATCAGCTCCTCGGGGCCGGCGGACTTGACCAGGTACCCGGTCGCGCCGGACTTGACCGCCTCCAGCACGTCGGCGTGCTCGCCGCTCGCCGACAGGACGAGGACCCGCAGCGCGGAGCCCTCCCCCACCAGCCGCCGGCAGACCTCCACACCGGGCAGACCGGGCAGGTTGAGGTCGAGGACGAGGACGTCGGGCCGCACCGCCTCGGCCCGGCGGACGGCCTGCGGGCCGTCCCCGGCGGTCGCGACGACGTCGAACCCGGCCGCCGCGAGGTCGCGGGCGACGGCGTCGCGCCACATCGGGTGGTCGTCGACGACCATCACCCGCACGGGTGCTGCGGCCGTCCCGCTCCGGGAGTCAGTCATGTTTCGGCACCTTCAGCTCAACTTCCGTCCCCTGTCCGGGGATCGTGAGGACCTCCGCGCTGCCGCCCAGCTCCCGCAGCCGTCCCCGGATCGAGAGTGACACACCCATCCGGCCCTCCGCCTCGGCCGCCGCGAGTCGTCCGGCGGGGATGCCGGGGCCGTCGTCCCGGACGGTCACGAGGACGGCGTCCGGCTCGTCCTCCAGCAGGACCCACGCGCGGGCCTGCGCGCCCGCGTGCCGCCGGACGTTGTCCAGGGCGGCGGTGACGGCGGCGGCGACGGCCCGCGCGGTCCGCGGGGGCAGCAGCACGGGGGCTCCCGGTTCGGCGAGGGTGACCCGGTGACCCGCGTGCGGGGCGAGCAGCGACCGGAGGTCGACCGGCCCGCCGTCCGGTGCCGGACCGGACGGGGGCCGCGGGCTCCGCCGGGGCCCGGGCAACCGCCCTGCGGGCGGTGACGCGGGCGGTGACGCGGGCGGCTGTGGGCCCGGGCCGCCGGAGACGAGCGAGCGCAGCGCCACCTCCTGCTCACCGGCCAGCCGGCCCAGCTCCGCCGCCTCACCGCCGAGCGCGGAGCCCCGGCGCTGCACCATGGCCAGGACCTGGAGGACGCTGTCGTGGATGTCGCGGGCCAGCCGCTCCCGTTCCCGGGTCGCGGCCTCGATGCGCAGCGCCTCGGCGAGCGTGCGCTCGGAGACGCGGGCCACCTCGACGACGTAGCCGATGCCGATGCTGGCGACGGTGACGAGCAGGATGTTGTGGACCGTGTCCCGTGACAGTTCACCGCGTTCGACGACGTTGGCCGCGCCGATGATCAGGGAGGCCGCCGTCGCCCAGCGCCAGCCGCCCTTGATCGCGAACGCCAGCACCGCGCCCGCCACCCACACGGAGGGCAGCGTCGGCCCCACGGCGTCCCGCGTGTCGGCCAGCGGCGTGATGAGGACGCCGGTCAGCGCGACGGCCAGGTCGGCGGCGAGGAAGCGCGGCGTGCAGCGCTCGGCCGAGGAGACGTGGCCGAGGGTGGCCAGCGTCCACAGCGCGAGGACGGCCAGGTACACGGCGCCGGGCAGCGGACGGGCGTAGGCGTCGCTGTTCCAGCTGAAGACGGCGATGGCGTAGGCGCTGGTCAGCACCCGGTACCCGGCGAGCGCGCGCCACAGCGGGGCCTCCACCGACATCCCGCCGGCGATGCGCGGGGACCACCACGGCCGACCGCGCCCGCGCGCGGTCCCGGCGTCCGCCACACCCTCCACTTCCGAGGGCGTGCGCCCCTCGCCCCGTGCTTCCGTGCCCGTCATCGATACCCCCCCGGGTGACGTCAGGCCGCGTGGCCGCCCTGGTCCGTTTCGCCCTGCCCGGCCCCGTCCTGCCCGGTGGGCCGGTCCGCCTTCCGCGCGGCCTCCTTGGCCGCCGCCTTCGCCGCCTTCTCCTCCTCGGCCTCCCGTTTGGCGGCCTCGGCGATCTGGCGCTTGGCGGCCGTGGCGTACATGTCCACGTACTCCTGGCCGGAGAGCTTCATGATCTCGTACATGACCTCGTCGGTCAGCGAACGCTGGATGAAGCGGTCCCCCTCCATCCCCTGGTAGCGGCTGAAGTCCAGCGGCTTCCCGATGCGGATGCCGGGCCGCATGAGCTTGGGAACGACCTTGCCGGGCGGCTGGATCTTCTCCGTGTCGATCATCGCGACGGGGATCACGGGAGCCCCGGTGGCGAGCGCGATCCGCGCCAGCCCGCCGGGCTTGCCCCGGTACAGCCGCCCGTCGGGGGACCGGGTGCCCTCGGGGTAGATGCCGAAGAGGCCGCCGCCCTCCAGGACCTCCACGCCGCTCCTGATCGCCGCCTCGGCCGCGCCACGCGCACCGGACCGGTCCACCGGGAGCTGGCCGACGCCCTTGAAGAACGCGGCCGTCAACCGTCCCTTGATCCCGGGGGTGGTGAAGTACTCCGCCTTGGCCACGAAGGTGACCTTGCGGTCCAGCACGGCGGGCAGGAAGAAGGAGTCCGAGAAGGACAGGTGGTTGCTGGCGAGGATCGCCGGCCCCTCGGACGGGACATGCTCAAGGCCCTCCACCCAGGGGCGGAAGGCAAGCTTCAGCGACCCTCCGATGGAGACCTTCATCGCTCCGTACAACAACCCGGGAACCTCCTGTGTCGACGTCCAGCACCTTATCCCGCCCCCGAGCGCCGTCCGCCGGGCGTACCGGACTACCCGGTGCCGGTACGTGCGCGTAGGGTGGCAGGACCCCCTCAAGGCTCCACGTGTGCCCCGAATGGAGAACCACCGTGCCGTTGCTTCCCGGGTGCGAGCCGATGCGTCACGACGGCTCCGACGAGATCGGCGTCCTCATCAGCCACGGCTTCACCGGCGCCCCGCAGTCGGTACGCCCCTGGGGGCAGTACCTCGCCGACCAGGGGCTGAGCGTGAGCGTTCCGCTGCTGCCGGGGCACGGCACCCGCTGGGAGGACATGGCCGTCACCGGCTGGCAGGACTGGTACGCGGCGCTCGACCACGAGCTGCACCTGCTGCGGCGGCGCTGCCGCCAGGTCTTCGTCGGCGGCCTGTCCATGGGCGGCGCCCTGGCCCTGCGGCTGGCGGCCCGGCACGGCGACGCGATCAGCGGCATCACCGTCGTCAACCCCGGCATGACGTTCCCCCGGCTCCAGGGCTACGCCCTGCCGGTCCTGCGCCACCTCGTCCGCTCGACGCGGGGCATCACCAGCGACATCCGCAAGGAGGGGCCCGAGGAGATCGGCTACGCACGGGTGCCGCTGCACGCCGCGCACTCCCTGCGCGCCTTCTTCCGGCTGACGCGGGGCGAGCTGCCGCAGGTCACCCAGCCGCTCCTGGTGATGCACAGCCGGGTGGACCACGTCGTGCCGCCGTCGGACTCGGCGCTGATCCTGCGGTCCGTCTCGTCCACCGATGTGACGGAGACCGTGTTGGAGAACAGCTACCACGTCGCCACACTGGACCACGACGCGGAGCGCATATTCGCCGACTCCCACGCATTCATCACCCGCCTGGCAGCGAGGAAGACCGCACGTGACGGAACGTGAGCAGGGCCCCGGCGAGGGCCGGGAGCCGCTGGACGAGGACGCCGCATGGGCGCAGATCGTCGCCGGTTACGGAGCCGAGCCGCCGGATCCGCCGGGCGTCTGGGCGAAGGCCGAGGCCCGGGACGGAACCGAGCGGTCCGCCGACACCCCGGGCAGGGCCGCCGGGGAGAGCGGGGACGCCGCGGAGCCGGGGGACGCCAGGGGCACCGGGGAAGCCGGTGATTCCGGGGACGTCGGGGACGTCGGGGACGTCGGGGACTCCGGTGACGTCGGTGACTCGGGGAAGGCCGGTGCGGCGACCCGGGAAGCGCCCGACGGTACGGCCGACGACGCGGCCGGCACCGGGCACGACGGGGGCTCCGCCCAGGGCGACCTGCCGGAGCGCAGCATCACCGTCTACTCGGCGGGCAACGGCCCCCGGGACTGGGTGGCGCCCGAGCGGGAGGAGGACGACCACTTCGTCCCTCCGGAACCGCCACCACTGCCCCCGGCGGACGCGACGACGAAGTTCGCCTGGCTGGCCGTGCTGGGCGGCCCCGCGCTGCTGCTGGCGGCCGTGCTGTTCGGCTGGGACATGACGTGGTGGATGTCCATGCTGGGCATCGGCGGCTTCCTCGGGGGCTTCGGCACGCTCGTCATGCGCATGCGCGACGGCCGTGAGGACGACGACTGGGACGACCCGGGCCGGGGCGCGGTCGTCTGACCGGTGCGGCGGCCCGGTCCGGGCCGCTCGTCACCGCAGACGCAGTGCCGCCAGCACCGGGCGATGGTCGGACGCCGCGCGCAGCGCCTGCGGGGTGACGCCCGGAAGACCGGCGGGGACGCCGCAGCCGAGCACCTCCACGTCGGCGTCGGCGAGGACGGCGTCGATCCGCTGGTGCGGCCGGGCGGCGGTCGAGGTGTACTCCTCCCCCCACGGCCTGGCGACCCAGCCGTCCCGCAGCCGCTCCCCGAGCTGCCGGAAGGCGGCGCCGTCCGGCCGCTCGTTGAGGTCACCGGCCACGACGACGGGCCCCGGCATGGCGGCCACCCGGTCCAGCAGCGCGGCGGCCTGCTGCGCCCGCTCCCACGCGGCGAGGCTCAGGTGGCAGCTGACCACCGACAGCCGCGCCCGCTCGCCGAAGCGCAGCACCGCCGTGGCCAGGCCGCGCCGGTGCAGCCCGGGGGTGCGGGGCAGCAGCACGTCCTCGGCGCTCTCCACCGTCGCGCGCAGGGAGGAGAGGATCATCGGCCCGCACGCCGTCGCACCCCCGGTGACGTGGACCAGGCCGGTCCGTCGGGCCAGCCGGGACGCGTGCTTGCGCCAGCGGAAGAAGCGCGGGGCCTCCTGGACACAGACGACGTCGGGGGCGCAGGCCCGGATGACCTGGGCCAGCGCCCCCTCGTCGTCCCGCAGGGAGCGGATGTTGTAGCTGAGCAGACGGATGACGGCCGAGCCGTCGGCATCGGTACGGGATGCGGGCAGGTCCGCGAGCGGCGGCGTCATGCCCTTACCGTACGACGCGGTGTGACGGGCCGTCAGCCGCGCCCTGCCGGGCGGTGTTCAGCCCTGCCGGGAGGCGTTCAGCCCTGCCGCGCCAGGTCGGCCGCGCCGACCAGCCCCGCCTTCCCGCCCAGCTGCGCCGCCAGCACCTGCGCCTGCGGCCGCCACTGGGCGCCGACCAGCCAGCGGCGGTAGGACTTGCGGATGGGCTCCAGCACGAGCTCGCCCTCGTCCGAGACGCCGCCGCCGACGATGAACGCGCCGGGGTCGAAGAGCGTCGCCAGGTCGGCCAGCCCGGCACCGGCCCAGCGGGCCAGTTCCCGGAAGGAGTCGATCGCCACCGGGCACCCTTCCCGGGCCGCCTGGCTGACGTGCTTGCCCTGGACGCCGCCGGGCGTACCGTCGCCCAGGCCGAGGAGGATGTCGGCGTTCTCGGGGGTGGCGGCGGCGCGCTGCCGCGCGTACCGCACGAGGGCGCTGCCGGAGGCGTACTGCTCCCAGCAGCCCTGGTTGCCGCAGCCGCACAGCAGCCCGTCCGGCACCATGCGGATGTGCCCGAACTCGGCGGCCACTCCGTACCGGCCGCGGTGCAGCCTGCCGCCGATGATGATGCCGCCGCCCAGGCCGGTGCCGAGCGTGATGCACACGACGTCGTCGTGGCCCTTGCCGGCGCCGAACCGGTACTCGCCCCAGGCCGCGGCGTTGGCGTCGTTCTCGATGACGACGGGCAGGCCGATGCGCTGCTCCACCCTGTCCTTCAGCGGCTCGTGCCGCCAGGTCAGGTTGGGGGTGAAGAGCACCGTCGCCCGCTTGTCGTCGACGTACCCCGGCGCGCCGATGCCGACGGCGTCCACCTGGTGCTCGGCGCTGGCCGCGCGCACCGCGTCGGCGATGCCGTTGATCACGCCTTCGGCTGTCTGCGGGGTCGGTACCGTACTGGTCTCGAGAATGTTCCCGGCCTCGTCGACGACGCCGGCCGCGACTTTGGTACCGCCGATGTCGACGCCAATGGTGAGTCCCATATGTCCCTCAGCTTTAGGTAGAGCCCCGCTGAACTCAACGTTACCGGAGCGGCCGGGACCCGGGCGCCCACCGCCCGCAGTGCGGGCACTCCGCAGGGGGCGCCCGCAGGCGGCGGGGCCGGAAGCGGAAGGAGTCAGTCCAGGTCGATGTGCTCGGTGCCCGGCGGCTCGTCGCGGCGGTCGTCCCCGGAGTCGGCCTCCGGGCGGGCGGTGGACCGGTCCGTGCCGTCCGGACGCCGGGTCCAGCGCTGCTCGGCGTCCGTCACCGCGGAGCGGTACGCGGCCAACAACTCGCCGCCGGCGGCCGACAGGTGCTCGAAGACCTGCGGGTTCCGCTCGACGACGGGTTCCACGGCCGCCCGGGCGCTCTCCACGAACTGCCGCGCCCACCGCTCGCCCTGGCCCGCCGCGCCGAACGCCTGCCCGGCCAGCGGCGCCGCGACGTCCGCGATCCGGTCGGCGACGGACTCCGCGAGGCGGCGCAGCTCCTCGGCGGCGCTGCCCGGCTGCGGACCGTACTTCTCGCGGCGGCGTGCCCGCTCGGCCGCCAGGTCCTCGGCGCACGCACCCGCCCAGGCGTCACCCTCGGGCTCGCGTTCGGTGGCGTCACTCATCGCGGCCTCCTGCGGCAGGTCTCGGTCACGGTCCGGGGGCACTCGGGGACCTACGGGGTTCCCGGGTCCCGGGCCTTCGGACTTCCGACAGTACCGGTCACCGCCCGCGCGGCCACAGTGCGGGGTCGGGGCGGAAGCGGACCGCGAGTTCTCCGTCCGCGAGGCGCGCTCCGACGACCGTGCAGCGGGCGAGGGCCCCGTCCAGCGGAAGGGCGCGGCGGCACGGACCGACCGTGACGATCACCTCGTCGCCGCGCCGTACCAGGTCGAGCCGCTCCCGGACGGCGCCCGGCAGCGGGAGCCGCCACACCAGCTCGTCCTCGGCGTCCCTGCGGTCCTCGACGCGCGGCACCGGACGGGGGCCGGGCGCCGACGCGGGGGCGGGCACGCCGAGCGCGGCCAACTCCTCGGGCGTGCGCGGTGCGCCGGGGCGCCAGGGGAGCTCGCGCAGCGGCACCGGCCCCAGCGCGGCGCGCAGTTCCCCGACGACCTCCCGCTGCCCGCCGCTCAGCGCGGCCAGGAACGGATCGGGGGACGCGGCGGGCAGCATCCGGTTCACCGTGACGGCGTCCAGCGGCACGCCGTAAAGCGCGAGCCCCGCCCGCGCCTCGGCCACGGCGGCGGGCGTTCCGGCCTCGGCGCCCACCACCAGCTGAACCGACGTGCCGGGCGCCGCCAGCACCTCCCGGACCCCGGCCAGCGCGTCCTGCCAGCGGGCGGCGGTGTCGTAGAGCCGGTCGGCGGGCGCCGGCACGCCCGCGAGCTGGGCGAGCATCGGACGCAGGGCCCGGGCCGCCTGCCGCTGCGGGGGCAGCAGGCGGTCCAGGTAGCGGGCGAGCTGCTCGGGCAGGGCCAGCTGCGCGAGGGCGTCGGCGACGGGCGGCAGGTCGGCGACGAGGACGTCCCAGCCGCCCCCGGCCCCCTCCCCGTCCCCGTCGTCCCCGTCGTGCAGGGCCCGGAGGGTGTGCAGGAGGGTGAAGGCCGCGGCGCCCGGTGGTTCCGTCAGTTCGTCCTCCTCCAGCGCCGACGCGCCGAGGAAGTCGAGGGCGGCCTTGCCACGGCTCTGGAGGTCCAGCGCCGCCGAGCGGAACGTCCGCGCCGCGTCGAGCCGCACGTGCCGCAGTCCGTCGACGGCGTGCAGGGCCTCGGGGAGCGGTTCGGGGCCGATCAGCACCGTGCGACGGCCCTCGCGTGCGGCGGCGAGCGCCGTGGCCGCCGCCACCGTGCTGCGCCCGGCCCCGCCGGTGCCGGTGACGAGGACCGTGCGTCGCACGTCAGCCCTGGTCGGCCCGGCCGGCGCCGGACTCGACGCGCTGCTTCAGGCCCTCCAGGGCGCGGTCGATGATGACCTTCTCGGCCTTGCGCTTGATCATGCCGAGCATGGGGATCTTGACGTCCACCGTCAGCTGGTACGTGACCTCGGTGTGGTCGGGGCCGGCCGGGGCCAGGCGGTAGGAGCCGTCGAGCGCGCGCAGCATCTGCGACTTCACCAGCGACCAGCTGACCTCGTGCGCCGAGTGCCAGGTGTAGGCGAGGGTGTGCTCGTCGCGGATGGCGCCCGCGTCCAGCAGCAGCCGCACCCGCTCGGCGCGGCCCTCGGCGTCCGTTGCGAGGACCTCGGCCTCCTGCACCTCCCCCGTCCAGTCCGGGTAGCGGGCGAAGTCGGCGATCACGCCCATCACTTCGGCCGGTGCCGCGTCGATGGTGATGCTCGACCTGGTGTGTTCCGCCATCGCTGTGGTCCTCCGCGTGACCCGTTCGAACTGCTGGAGCCGGTGCCGCTGAAGGCTACCGCGCGCCGGGGACGCACACGTCACCACTCCAGGACGAAGGGCTCCCCGGTGGCGTTGAAGTGGCCGACGTTGACGCATTCGGTGGCGCCGATCCGCATGCGCCGGGCCAGCGGCTGGTGCACGTGACCGAAGAGGGCGTACCGGGGCCGCACCGTGTGGATGGCCTCCAGGAGGGCGCGGCTGCCGTGCTCGAAGCGGCGGGCGACCGTGTCGTAGCACAGCTCGGGGACGTCGGGCGGGATGTGCGAGCACAGCACGTCCACGGGGCCGAGGGCGGCGACCTTGGCGGCGAACGTCTCGGGGTCCAGCTCGTAGGGGGTCCTCATCGGGGTGCGCAGCCCGCCGCCGACGAAGCCCACGGTGAGGCCGCCGATCTCCACGGTCTGACCGTCCAGGACGGTGATGCCCTCACCGGCGTACTCCGGCCACAGCCGGGGCACGTCCACGTTCCCGTAGGTCGCGAACGTGGGGGTGGGCAGGGCCGCGAACAGCTCGGCGTACTGGCGGCGGACGGCGGCCTCGATCGCGGCGGCCCGGTCCGTCTCGCCCCACAGGTCCCGGGCGAAGGCGCGGGCCTCGGCGTAGCGGCGCTCGGTGCGCAGCGCCACGTAGCGGCCGGCGGCCTCCGCGCCGAACAGCTCCGGGAAGATCCCCCGGCTGTGGTCGGCGTAGTCGAGGAAGAGGACGAGGTCGCCGAGGCAGAGGGTGACGTCCGCACCCTCGCCCGCCCGCGCGAGGGCCTCGGCGTTGCCGTGCACGTCGCTGACCACGTGAACCCGCGTACGTCGCATGGCCCAACCTTACGGAAGCCGTCTCGGCGCTCCTCGGCCCGTGCGGGGCGGCGCCCGGACCGGCGCGCGGGGACCGCCGTGCCGGGTGGGCCGGGTGTAGGGGGGTTACTACCGGTTTACCGGCTTCGTGGACTAGGGTCGGTGGGCGGTCAGCCGCGCGGAACCCCTGCGGCCCGGCCGGTGTGACACAGGGAACATCTGCCACCCAGCCCTGTACCGGTACCCGTACCGATGGGTAACGTCCGGGCCGTCCCGCACGCGAGACTCGTCCCGGTCTCGCCGCAACGGCAACACCCCGGCGCCGACGAGGAGCAGCAGTCTTGCGTGAGTTCAGCCTTCCGGCCCTGTACGAGGTCCCCGCGGACGGCAACCTGACGGATCTGGTCCGGCGGAACGCCGCGCGGTACCCGGACCTCGCCGTGATGGCCCGCAAGGACCCACGCGACCCGGCCCGCTGGGTGGACGTCTCGGCGACGGAGTTCCTCGCCGAGGTGGAGGCCGCCGCCAGGGGTCTGATCGCGGCGGGCGTCGCGGCGGGCGACCGGGTCGCCCTGATGTCGCGCACCCGCTACGAGTGGACGCTGCTGGACTACGCGATCTGGTGCGCCGGCGCGGTGACGGTGCCGGTGTACGAGACGAGCTCCCCCGAGCAGACGGCCTGGATCCTGGGCGACTCGGGCGCGGTGGCCGTTCTCGTGGAGAGCCCGGAGCACGCCAAGGCCGTCGAGGCGCTGCGCGACCGGCTGCCGGAGCTGCGGGACGTGTGGACGATCGACGACGGCGCCGTCGCCGAGCTGACCGAGCGCGGAGCGGCGGCCGGTGTCACCGAGGAGGCGCTCGCCGAGCGCGGTGCGGCCACCCGCGCCGACTCCCCCGCGACGATCGTCTACACCTCAGGGACCACGGGCCGTCCCAAGGGCTGCGTGCTCACCCACCGGGCGTTCTTCGCCGAGTGCGGCAACATCGTCGAGCGGCTGAAGCCGCTCTTCCGCCCCGGCGAGGGCTCGGTCCTGCTCTTCCTGCCCACCGCGCACGTCTTCGGACGCATGGTGCAGAACGCCGCCGTCATGGCGCCCATCCGGCTCGGCCTGGTGTCGGACATCAAGACGCTCACCGACGAGCTGGCCTCCTTCCGGCCGACGATCGTGCTCGGTGTGCCCCGCGTGTTCGAGAAGGTCTACAACTCCGCGCGGGCCAAGGCCGAGGCCGACGGCAAGGGGAAGATCTTCGACAGGGCGGCGGCCACCGCCATCGCCTACAGCGAGGCCCTGGAGGCGCCGGGCGGCCCGTCGCTGGGGCTCCGGCTCAAGCACAAGGTCTTCGACCGGCTCGTCTACGCCAAGCTCCGCGCCGTCCTCGGCGGCCGCGCCACGCACGCCATCTCCGGCGGCGCCCCGCTCGGCGCCCGGCTCGGCCACTTCTACCGGGGCATCGGCTTCACCGTGCTGGAGGGCTACGGGCTCACGGAGTCCTGCGCGGCGACGGCGTTCAACCCGTGGGACCGGCAGAAGATCGGCACCGTCGGCCAGCCGCTGCCCGGCAGCGTCGTGCGGATCGCCGACGACGGCGAGGTCATGCTCCACGGCGACCACCTGTTCTCCGGCTACTGGAACAACGAGACGGCCACGGCCGAGGTGCTCTCCGAGGGCTGGTTCCACACCGGTGACATCGGCACCCTCGACGAGGACGGCTACCTGTCGATCACCGGCCGCAAGAAGGAGATCCTGGTGACGGCGGGCGGCAAGAACGTCGCCCCCGCCGTGATCGAGGACCGCATCCGGGCGCACGCGCTGGTGGCCGAGTGCATGGTCGTCGGCGACGGACGGCCCTACGTGGCCGCGCTCGTCACCCTGGACGAGGAGTTCCTGCCCCGCTGGGCCGAGGAGCACGGCAAGAGCGGGCTGAGCCACCAGGACCTGCTGGCCGACCCGGAGCTGCTGGCGGCCGTCCAGCAGGCCGTGGACGACGGCAACGCGGCGGTGTCGCGGGCGGAGTCCATCCGCAGGTTCCGCATCCTGCCCGCGCAGTTCACCGAGGAGTCGGGGCACATCACGCCCTCGCTCAAGCTGAAGCGCAACGTCGTCGCGAAGGACTTCGCGCACGAGATCGAGGCGCTCTACACCTGACGGCTACCGCCGACGCCCGGGACGCCCGCCGGCCGGCTCCGGCGGGCGTCCGTCGGCGGCCCAGGCCAGCAGGGCGTCCGTCTCCCAGGTGTTGACGACGCGCTCGACGGGCACGCCGCACTCCACCGCCCGCAGGCAGCCGTTCCCCTGCCAGTCGAGCTGGCCGGGCGCGTGGGCGTCGGTGTCGACGGCGAACAGCACCCCGGCGTCCACGGCCTGCCGCAGCAGCCGCCGGGGCGGGTCGAGCCGCTCGGGACGGCAGTTGATCTCCACCGCCGTGCCGCCGGCGGCGCAGGCGGCGAAGACGGCCTCCGCGTCGAACTGGGACTCCGGGCGGCCACGACGTCCGCTCAGCAGCCGTCCCGTGCAGTGGCCCAGGACGTCCACCAGCGGGTTCTCCACGGCGGCCACCATGCGGCGCGTCATCGCGGGCGCGGGCATCCGCAACTCGGAGTGGACGGAGGCGACGACGACGTCGAGCCGGTCGAGCAGCTCCTCCTGCTGGTCCAGCGAGCCGTCGCTCAGGATGTCGCACTCGATGCCCGTCAGCAGCCGGAAAGGGGCCAGCTCCTCGTTGAGCGCGGCCACGACGTCCAACTGCTCGCGCAACCGCTCCGGTGACAGCCCCCGGGCCACCGTCAGCCGCGGCGAGTGGTCGGTGAGCACGGCCCAGCGGTGCCCGAGGCCGGCCGCCGCACGCGCCATGACGTCGATGGGGCTGCCGCCGTCGGACCAGTCGGAGTGCGTGTGGCAGTCGCCGACGAGGGCCGCGCGCAGGGCCCGGGCGGCCTCGGGCAGCTCCGGCGTCCGGCCGGCCTCGTCCTCCAGCCGTGCCAGGTAGCCGGGCACGGCCCCGGCGAGCGCCTCGCGCACGACTTGCGCCGTGGTGTCCCCCACGCCGTGCAGAGCGGTCAGCGAGCCGTCCCGCGCCCGCCGTGCGATCTCCCCCGACGGGAGGTCCGCCAGCACGCCCGAGGCCCTGCGGAAGGCCCGGACCCGGTAGGTGGGCGCCTGGGCCCGTTCCAGCAGGTACGCGATCCGGTCCAGCGCCGCGACGGGGTCCATGGGACTCCAGCGTCGTCCCCCCCGGAGCCGCGCCGCAACGCGGACCGGGTCCTCGGGCGGCACGACGGAGCGGCGCTCACGGGGAGCGTCGGACGGTACGCGGGGCCTCAGGGGGCCCGGAGCAACTCCTTCAGCCGCTCGGCGAGCAGGTCCCAGCGCCAGCGCTCCTCCACCCAGGCCCGGCCGCGCTCCCCCATGCGCCGCGCCAGCTCGGGATCGCGGAGCAGCGCCGACACGCGCTCCGCCGTCTCACGCGGGCTGTCCCCGCGCACGACCCAGCCCGTCTCCCCGTGCAGCACGGCGTCGGGCGCGCCCCCCGAGTCCCCGGCCACGACCGGCAGCCCGGTGGCGGACGCCTCCAGGTAGACGATGCCGAGCCCCTCGACGTCCAGGCCGCCGCGCCGGGTGCGGCACGGCATGGCGAACACGTCACCCGCGCCGTAGTGGGCGGGCAGCTCCTCCCAGGGCACGGCGCCGGTGAACCGCACGGAACCGGCGACGCCGGTCTCCTCGGCCAGCCGGCGCAGCTCGCGGTCGTAGGGGCCGCCGCCGACGATCAGCAGCACGGCCTCCGGCACGTCGGCGAGGACGCGCGGCAGCGCCCGGATCAGGGTGTCCTGCCCCTTGCGCGGCACCAGCCGGGAGACGCACACCACGACCGGGCGGTCGGTCAGGCCGAGCCGCTCACGCACCGCGTCACCCCCGGAGTCCGGATGGAACGCCTTCTCGTCGACGCCGGGGGGCAGCTGCGTCATCCGGGCGGCGGCCTCCGGCGTCAGGGCCCGCGCGATCCGGGAGCGCGTGTACTCCCCCAGGTAGGTGAGCGTGTCCGTGGACGTGCCGACGCGCCGCAGCAGCCCCCGGGCCACCGGGAGCTGGGCCCAGCCCGCCTCGTGCCCGTGCGTCGTGGCCACCAGCCGTTCGGCCCCCGCCGCGCGCAGCGCGCCGCCCATCAGCCCGAGCGGGGCTGCCGCGCCGAACCACACGGCGCGGCAGCCGTGTTCACGCAGCAGCCCGGCGGCGCGCCGGGTCACGCGGGGGGTGGGGAGCAGCATGGTGGCGCGGTCCCGGACGACGGTGAACGGCTGCTCCGCGTCGAACCGGGCGGTCGCCTCCCGCCCCTCGGCCGTGCGGTTCCAGGTCGAGGCGTAGACGACGACCTTCTCCGGGTCCAGCCGCAGCGCCATGCTGTGGAGGAACGCCTGGATTCCGCCGGGCCGGGGCGGGAAGTCGTTGGTGACAATCAACGTCTTGTGCATCGCGCACGACAGTACCGCGTCGCCGGTGTCCGGCCCCGGCCACCACCACGTACGGTCGGTGCCATGCGCCTGCCCCTGGTCGTCTGGGCCCTGACCCGCACCGCCCTGCTCCTGTGCGTCTTCGGCGTGGTCACGCTGCGCGGGCCCGACGTGACGACCGACGTGTCGGTGATCTACCAGAACTGGGCGGAGACGCTGCGGACGGGCACCTTCCCGCAGGCGGACGTGACCTGGCAGTACCCGCCCGGCGCGGCCCTGCCCGTCCTGGCCCCGGACCTGCTGCCCTTCCTGTCCTACCCGGCGGCCTTCTTCGTCCTGGTCTGCGCCGCCGACGCCGTCGTCCTCGGCCTCCTGCTGCGGCCCGCGCGCCCCCGGGCCGGTGCCTGGACGTGGATCGCGGGCGTCCCGCTGCTCGGGCCGACGGTGTACGCGCGCTACGACCTCCTGGTGACGGCGCTCGCCGTCGGCGCCCTCCTCGCCGCCGCCCGCCGACCCCGGCTCGCCGGGGCCCTGGTCGGGCTCGGCGCGCTCGTCAAGGTGTGGCCCGCACTGCTGCTGACGGGGTACCGGACGGGCCGACCCGCGCGGCGGCTGTGGCTCGCGGCCGGGGCCACCGCCGCCGGGGTGGCGGCGCTGCTCACGCTGGCCCTCCCGCACGGTTGGGACTTCCTCTTCGCCCAGCGCGACCGCGGTCTGGAGGTGGAGTCCGTCGGCGCCCTCGTCTTCCACGTCGCACGGCACTTCGGATGGTCGGGCCACGTCAGCCTGCACTACGGCTCGATGGAGTTCCTCGGCCCCGGCGTGGGGGTCGTCGCGACGGCGTCACTCCTGCTGACGCTGGCGGCGTTCGGCTGGCTCCTCCTGTGGCGGACGCGCGCCGAGTGCTGGGGCCCCTCCACCCCGGCCGACGCCGCGTTCGTGGCGGTGCTGCTGTTCACGGTCACCAGCCGCGTCATCAGCCCGCAGTACCTGGTGTGGCTGACCGGCCTGGCCGCCGCGTGCCTGGCGCTCGGCTCCGCGCGGCAGCGGACCCCGGCCCGCCTGGTGCTGGCCGCCACGGCGGTGACGGTGCTGGAGTTCCCGCTGTTCTTCGACGCCGTCGTGACCAGCACCCCCCTGGGCATCGCGCTCCTCGTCCTGCGCAACGGGCTCCTGGTGGCGGCCGCCGGCCTGGCCTGCGCGGAGCTGTGGCGCTCGACCGTCCCCCGGGTCCGGGGCGGGGATCAGGGCCGCGCCACCGCGCTGACGGGCATCATGCCCACGGGGTCGTAGCGGACGCCGGCGCCCGGGTAGGGGGCGTGGATGACCCGGCCGCCTCCCGCGTACATCGCCACGTGGCTCGCGTCACTGCGGTAGATGACGAGGTCGCCCGGCCGCACCTCGGAGAGGGGCACCCGCCGCCCGGCGTGCGCCTGGCCCTGCGAGGTGCGCGGGATCGAGACGCCCGCCTGCCGGTAGGCCCACTGCGTCAGCCCCGCGCAGTCGAACGCGCCCGGCCCCGCCTGCCCCCACGCGTAGGGGCGGCCCAGGGCGCTGTGCGCGGCGCTCAGGGCCGCGCCCCACCGTCCGGAGACGGACTCCGGCGGCACCGCACCGCGCCGCTCGGCGCCCCGGGAGGCCCGCTGCTCGCGTTCGCGGCGCTCCTCCGCCGTCAGCGTGTTGAGCAGCCTGCGGGCGGCGGTGAGCTTGCTGCGCACCGACTTCTTGTGCCGGCTCAGGCGCCCGCGCTCCTCCTCCAGCCGCTCCAGCGTGCCCTTCGCCCGGTCCCGTTTGTCGTCCAGCAGCCGCTGGGCGGCGCGCAGTTCGCGCAGCTCGCCCGCCTTCCGGCTGCCGATGCGATCCAGGGTCGCGACCCGGCCGAGGTAGCCGTCCGGGTCGCTGGAGAGCATCAGCGCGATCGTCGGTTCGAGCGCGCCCGAGCGGTACTGCGCTCCGGCCAGCGCACCGAGCGCGTTGCGCAGGCGGTTGACGCGGCCCTGGCCCCGGGCCACCTCGTCCTGCGCGTGCTCCACCTGGGCGCGCAGGTCGGAGACCTTCTCCTGGACGGCGTTGTACTTCTCGGTGGCCCGTTCGGCCTCGGCGTACAGCCCGTCCACCCGGGCGTTGACCGAGGCCACCGAGGGTTCCCCCGGCTCCGCCCCGGCCGGAACGGCGGTCATCACGGCGGCCGAGGCGGCGGCAGCCGTCAGGACGGTGGCCCGCATGCCGAATCCGGGCTGCGGGGTGTGTCGATGCGTGCCCACGGCTGGCCGCGCTCCTTCCGCTGACATCCCCTCCTCCTCGGACGGGCGCCCGCACAGTAGCGGCCTCTCGGGTGCGGCTCAAAGCACCCCGGGGTGACGCTCAACGGCGTGATGTTGACGCTCCGGGCCCCTCACCGGTGCCGTTGCGGCCTGGGAGCGGTGGGCACGGCAAGCGCGACCCGCCATGATTCACCCTCAGGAGGGAAACGGCGCGTCCCCGTGGACGGCGGAACGCACACGGCCGCGGACGGCGGAACGCACACGGCCGCGGACGGCGGATCAGATCCGCACGCCCCACATGAACGGCATCCCGGACCGCGCTATGGACTCGTACCGCACCTGCGCGCCCGGCTTGGGCGCGTGCAGCATCTGGCCGTTGCCGGCGTAGAAGCCGACGTGGCCGAGGTCGTTGCGCAGGATGACCAGGTCGCCGACCTGGAGGTCGCTCATGGAGTTGATACGGGTGCCCGCGTTGGCCTGGGCCTGCGAGGTGCGGGGGACGGAGATGCCCGCCTGCTGGTAGGACCACACGACGAGACCGGAGCAGTCGAAGGAGTTGGGGCCCTTGGCTCCCCACGCGTAGGGCATCCCGACGCGCGTGGTGGCGGCCTGGTAGGCGGAGGCCGCGCGTCCGGGTGCCGCCTCCTCCTTGCCCATCTCGACCCGCTCACCGGCGGCCCGGCTGGCCCGCTGCTCCTCGGCGCGCATCTCGGCGCGCTCCTCCTCGGTGAGCTTGTTGAGGAGCTTCTGCGCCTCGGCGAGCTTGTCCTGGACCTTCTGCTTCTGGTCGCCGAGCTCCTTGCGGGTGTCGGCGAGGTCCTCGAGCTTCTCCGCCGCGTCGTCCCGCTGCTGCTTGAGCTGCCGCTGCTTGCTGCCGATCTTCTTGAGCGCGCCGACCTGCTTGACGCTGAGCTGGTCCAGCGAGGAGGCGCGGTCGAGGTAGTCGTCCGGGTCGGCGGACAGGAGCAGCTGCACCGAGGGGTCGAGCCCACCGTTGCGGTACTGCGCGGTGGCGAGTGAGCCGAGGCCGTTGCGGAGCTCGTTCAGGTCGTCCTGGCCACGGGCCACGGAGTCCTGGAGCTCGTCGACCTCCTCCTGGAGCTTGTCGGCCTTCTCCTTCGCCCCGTTGTACTTCTCGGTCGCCGCCGCCGCGTCCTCGTGCAGCCTGTCGACCTCGGCCTTGACGCCGCGCTTCGTCGGATCCGGAACGGGGTCGGCCATCGCGGAGTTGGAGGACAGGGCAACCGCCGCGGCGGCCGTCGCGGTCAGTACGGTCGCGCGGGTACGGCCCGGCTGCTTGGGACGACGGTGGGACGCCACTGGGGCGAGCTCCTTCTTCCTCAGCCGCCTGCCGGACCCCGGACGGGCGAACCCTGCCCGGTGGACCGGCTCCGCTTGCGCGCTGCGGACTCGGCGGTTCCTCCGCTGTCACCCCGGATGGGCGATCAACCGTGCGGAGGTTCGAAGCCAGACAGTAGCGAGGTGCCGACGACTGCTTCAAATCCTTGGGGCGAAAATCTCACCGCACACCGCCATCCTTTACCAACATCACACAGGTAGCAACAGCCACTTGACGTTGGGTGAGCCACAACCGCTCACGGATGCCCCCACATCACGGGATACCGGGAAAAGCGGACTCTCCGCTCACGACCGGGCAAGTCGCCTGAGCAGCAGGGCCGATGCGACGGGGCGTGCGCCGGCCTCGGCCACGCCGTCGGCCACCTCCCGGTCCGTGGAGACGACGACCACCGGACGCCCCCCGGGCTCGGCCCGCACCAGCCGCCGGATCAACTCGTCGGCCGTCTGTCCGGGCTTGCTGAACAGCACCCGCACGCCGCGCGGCGGGGCCAGCAGCACCGGCGCGGCCAGCTCGGCCCCGTCGAAGACACAGGTGACCTCCGCCCCGGACTGGGCCGCGAGCCCCGCCAGCCCGCCGAGCAGCCGCAACCGCTGCTTCTCCAACGGCATGGACGGATAGCCGGTCTTGGTGACGTTGTACCCGTCGACGAGGAGGTGCACCTGCGGCAGCGCCAGCAACTGGTCCAGCAGCGCCGGGTCCTCCTCCGACAGCGCCCGGTGGGCGACGTCCTTCGGGCTCATCCGGCCCGGCTCCACCGCCTCCACGGTGTCGGCGGGGTGCTGCGCCGCCGGGGGCAGGGCGAGCTCCCGGCGGAGCCCCTGCGCGGCGTCCAGCACGGTGTCCAGCAGCAGCCGCACCCGCATGTCCGCCACACCACGGCCCTCCCGCGCGGCGCGCCGTCCGGCCTCCAGCGCCGACTCCGCCTCGGCGACCCGCCCCCGCAGCCGCCGCGCCTCGCTGTCGGACGCCGCCTTCTGCGCCTGGGCCTGCCCCCGGACCTCCTCCAGCTCGGCGGCCAGCTTGCGCAGCGCCGCCTCGCCGCGCTTGACGTCGGCCTGGGCGCTGCGCAGCCTCCGGTGCAGCCCTTCCATCTCGCGGCGGGCGGCGTCCAGCTCGGCGCGCAGCCTGCCGTTGTCGTCGCGCCCGGCGGCGCGGGCCTCGGCCAGTTCCGCGCGAAGCCTTCCCAGCTCCCGTTCGGCCTCCGCCCCGGCCCGCTCGGCCTGCGCGCGTTGCGCCTCCTCGCCCGCGGCGGCCACCAGCTTCGCCCAGCCCTCCGGCCGCAACACGTAGGCGAGGGCGGCGACGTCGACGGGGTCGGCGGCGGCGGGGGGCGAACCGTCCGCGACGGCCTCGGCGAGCTCCGGGAGGAGCTCCCGCAGCCGGCCCGCGACGCGCTGCCGGAAGACGGCGTCCGTCTCCAGCGCGGTGGCCATGGCGTTCCCGCCGAACTTCGCCCGGCGGGCGGGGGTGAACTTGGCGTACTGCCGCAGGGGGGCGGGGAGTTCCGCGACGGTCAGCCCGCCGAGCGCGTCGCCGGTCAGGGACACGACCTTGCGGCGCACCCGCTCGGGCAACGGACGGTCCAGCGCCTCGGCGGCACGCGACCGCTCCCCGGCGCCGCGCGGCCGCTCCTCGCGCGGCTCACCGCCCGTCGTCTCCTGCACGGCTCCACACCCGTCCGTCTCTGTTTCAGACCTCGGCGCCGGGCCGGTCCACCAACTCGATCTGGTCCACGGCGTTGCACCAGCGGCACCGCACGGACTCGATCGCCTCGCTCAGCACCTCGCGCTCCTCGATCCTGGGCTCACCGGCCAGATCGAGGTGAACGTACTCCACGACCCTGCTGCTGCGCGTCACGTCGAAGCGGGTGAGGTTCCCGCACAGGGTGCAGCGCCACCGCGTCTCGGCCGTCGGCTGAGGGACCGGCATGGTTCGTCCTCGACTTTCCTCGGGGCTGTCCGGGATGTGCTCACGGGCACGACGTTGTGCGGCGCAGGCTCCTACCTGCAACCCTACGGCCTGGAGCCTGCCCCGTGTGCCGGGTGGCCACGCCGTGGCCGAGCCGTCACCTGGGCGTGAGGCTAGAGTGAGGCCCGACCAGGCGAGTGAGGGAGACGAGACCGTGATCACTTCGATCGTGCTCATCAGGACCAGCACCGATGCGATCCCCGAGGTCGCCGAGCAGATCGCCGCCCTGGAGGGCGTGAGCGAGGTGTACTCGGTGACCGGCGCGCACAACCTCATCGCGATGGTCCGCGTCGC
Source organism: Streptomyces sp. GSL17-111 (assembly GCF_037911585.1). NCBI lineage: Bacteria > Bacillati > Actinomycetota > Actinomycetes > Kitasatosporales > Streptomycetaceae > Streptomyces > Streptomyces sp. GSL17-111. The sequence continues at coordinate 4,857,589 of NZ_JBAJNS010000001.1, read as the reverse complement.
GCGCCACGACGATCTCGCCGACGTCATCCCCGGACGCATCAGCAAGGTGCCCGGCGTCCTGTCCACCGAGACGCACATCGCCTTCCGGACGTACTCGCAGCACGACCTGGAGGCGGCGTTCGCCATCGGCCTCGACTCCTGAGGAGCCCGGGCGCCCACCGCGTCAGGGCCGGGACGGGCCGCGGCGCAGCAGCTCCTCGGCGGCCGTCAGGAACCGGTCGACGTGGCTCTGCGGGGTCCCCGCCCCGAAGCTGACCCGGACGGCGCCCAGTTCACCCTCCTCCGGAGCGCCCCCGCACTCCCCCGGGGTCACGGCGTCGGCACCCAGCAGCGCCCGCAGCAGCGGGTGGGCGCAGAACAGTCCGTCGCGCACCCCGATGGCGTACTCGTCCGCCAGCGCGGTGGCGAACTCCCGGCAGGACCAGCCGCGCACGGTGAACGACACGACGCCCACGCGCGGCGCCTCCGCCCCGAACAGGGACAGCACCCGGACCTGCGGCAGCCGGGCGAGCCCCGCGCGGAGCCGGCCCAGCAGCCGCTGCTCCCGGGCGACGAGGCGGTCGGTGCCGGCCTCCGTCAGGGCCCGGCAGGCCGAGGCGATCGCGTAGGCGCCGATGACGTTCGGCGAGCCGGCCTCGTGCCGGGCGGCGGAGGTGTGCCACTGGACGCTGACCGTCCCGTCCGCGCCGCGCACGACGCTGCGGCTCGCCCCGCCGCCCGCGAGGTACGGCTCGGCCTCCCGCAGCCAGTCCGCCCGGCCCGCCAGGACGCCGGCCCCGAAGGGCGCGTAGAGCTTGTGACCGGAGAAGGCCGCGTAGTCCACGCCGAGCGCGCCGATGTCGACGGGGTGGTGCGGGGCGAGCTGGGCGGCGTCCAGGGCGATCCGCGCGCCGTGCCGATGGGAGACCGCGGCCAGGTCCGCGACGGGCCACAGCTCGCCGGTGACGTTCGAGGCCCCCGTGACGCACACCAGCTTCGGGCCCTCCGGGGCGCCGCCGAGCGCGTCGTCCAGCAGGGCCACCGCCTCCTGCGGGCTGCGCGGAACGTCCAGCCAGGTCACGGCGCGGCCGCGCCAGGGCAGCAGCGCGGCGTGGTGCTCGGACGCGAAGACGAACACCCGGGTCCCGGCGGGCAGCACGGCGGCCAGCAGGCCCAGCGAGTCCGTGGTCGAACGGGTGAAGACGACGTCGTCGTCCGGGCGGCAGCCGAGGAAGTCGGCGACGGTGGCCCGGCTCTGCTCGAACAGGTCGGTCGACAGCCGCGAGAGGTGGCCGGCGCCCCGGTGGACGCTGCCGTAGTAGGGCGCGTAGTCGGCGACGTCCTCCCACACGCGGCGCAGGACGGGGGCGCTGGCCGCGTAGTCGAGCGCGGCGTAGGTGCGGTCGCCCGCGCCGCAGGGAACGCGCACGTCGACGCCCAGCACGGGCAGCGGATCGTCGCCACCGGTGTCGGGCGACGGACGGAGGGTGACGGAGGCGGGGAAGGCAGGGGTGGCGACAGTGGCTGCGGACATGCTGAGGCTCCAGGGACAGGGGCGAGGGAGTTCGGGACGCGGACCGGAGCGCTCACGGGGACGTCCGGTCGATGAGCTGCGGGGCCGCACGGGGCCCGGGGGCACAGGCCCTCAGACAGGCCCTAGCGCATTCGCTGATGCATCGGAGAACTCCCTCGACCGCGCTTGCCGCCGACCTTGCTGTCGTGCGGCCCGGTCATCACCCGGGGCACCCCGCCACGGTTGGAGGGTTGCCGGACAGCGGGCCGGGGCCGTTGTCGCTGTCACTCGTGACCTGCGCCGAGTATGCCACAGGGGGCGGCGTCGCCCCACCCCGCCGGAAGGCGTCCGGCACGAACCCGGCCGCGGTGGCCGCCCGTCCGGGACGCGCGGCCACCGCGGCCGTCAGAGGTGCGTCGCGGCGGCCCAGCGGTGCAGCGTGGCCTTGGCGGCACCGGAGTCGATCGACTCCGCCGCGCGGGCGATCGCCGCCGGCAGCTGCTCGGCGAGCGGCGCCTCACCCGGCGTCAGGGCCACCAGCGCGGCGGCCGAGTTGAGGAGCACCGCGTCCCGGACCGGACCGCGCTCGCCGTCCAGCACCCGGCGCGCCACCTCGGCGTTGTAGGCGGCGTCGGCCCCCCGCAGCGCTTCGACGGGCACGAACTCGATGCCGACGTCACGGGGGTCGAAGGACTCCTTGCGCACGGCGCCGTTGTGCACGACGTACACGGTGGACGTCGAGGTGACCGTCAGCTCGTCCAGCCCGTCGTCGCCCCGGAAGACCAGGGCCGAGGTGCCGCGTTCGGCGAGCACCCCGGCGACGATGGGCGCCATCCGGGCGTCGGACACCCCCGTCGCCTGGGCCCGCACCCGGGCCGGGTTGGTGAGCGGGCCGAGGAAGTTGAACGTCGTGGGGACGCCCAGCTCGCGGCGGGCACCGGCGACATGGCGCAGGGCGGGGTGGAACTTCACGGCGAAGCAGAAGGTGATGCCCGCCTCCTCCGCGACCTCCGCGACCCGTGCGGGGCTCAGGTCCAGGTTGACGCCCAGCTGTTCCAGCACGTCGGACGCCCCGCTCGCGGAGGACGCCGCCCGGTTGCCGTGCTTGACGACCCGGGTGCCCGTCCCGGCCACGACGATGGCCGACATCGTCGAGATGTTCACCGTCTTGGCCTGGTCACCACCGGTGCCGACGATGTCGACCGAGGGGCCCGCCACCTCGATGGTCCTGGCGTGCTCGTACATCGTGCGGACGAGACCGGCGACCTCCTCCACCGTCTCGCCCTTGGCCCGCAGGGCCACCGCGAAGCCCGCGATCTGGGCGTCGGTCGCCTCGCCGCGCATGATGCGGTCCATCGCCCACGCCGTGTCCCCGGCGGTGAGGTCACGGCCGGCCAGCAGGGAGTTCAGCACGCTCCGCCACGAGCGCTCCGCCATGGTGTCGCCTCCGGCGGGGGTCACAGCGCTCATCGGGCACGCTCCTGTCGACTTGGCGTAGGCGGCCTGCGTGCGCACGCCGCGTCCCCACACTATCGGCCCCGCGTGACGCCGCAGGGCCCCGTCCACCGTCCGGACGTGGACGGGGCGGGGCCCTGCGGGGTGGAGCGGGCGGCGTTGTGGCGACGCCGGGGGATCAGTGGTGGCCGTGGCCGGACATGATCTCCTGGTACTCCTTGGGCGTCGGCTTGGGGATCTGCGCGTGGGGGCCGAAGTAGCCCCGGCTGACACGGACCCGCAGCCGCTCGATCGGGCCGACCTTGCGCTTGACGCCGTTCTCGTCGACGGCGGGCGGCAGCTCGGCCGGCTTGCGCTGCTCGTGCTGGGTCAGCAGGTGCAGCTGCTCCTGCGAGAGGGGCTCGTGCACCTCGACGAACTCACCGTGCGGGAGCCGCTTGATGATGCCGGTCTCGCGGCCGTGCAGCACCTTGTCGCGGTCCCGGCGCTGGAGACCGAGGCAGATGCGGCGCGTCACGACGAACACCAGGACGGGCACGACGAAGAAGCCGATCCGGACGAACCACGTGATCGCGTTGATCGACAGGTCGAAGAAGATCGCCCACAGGTCGTTGCCACCACCCACCAGCAGCACGAAGTACCAGCTGATCCACGCGGCACCGAACGCGGTGCGCGTCGGGGCGTTGCGCGGCCGGTCCAGCAGGTGGTGCTCCCGCTGGTCCTTGGTGACCCAGTTCTCGAAGAACGGGTACACGGCGATGGCGGCGAGCACCAGCGGGAAGATCATCAGCGGGATGAACACACCGAAGTTGATGGTGTGCCCCGTCGGGATGACCCACTCCCAGCCCGGCATGACGCGGATGAGGCCCTCGGAGAAGCCCATGTACCAGTCCGGCTGGGCGTTGGTGGACACCTGGTCCGGCCGGTAGGGCCCGATCACCCACACCGGGTTGATCTGGACGGCGGCCGACATCATCGCGATGACGCCGAAGACCAGGAAGAAGAAGCCACCGGCCTTCGCCATGTACACCGGCATCAGGGGGAAGCCGACGACGTTGGAGTTCGTCCGGCCGGGACCGGGGTACTGCGTGTGCTTGTGGTAGAAGACGAGGATCAGGTGGGCCACCACGAGGCCCAGCATGATGCCCGGCAACAGCAGCACGTGGATCGAGAAGAACCTCGGGATGATCTCCGTCCCGGGGAACTCGCCGCCGTAGAGGAACATCGCCAGGTACGTGCCGACGACGGGCACGGCCAGGATCGCGCCCTCCATGAACCGGACGCCGGTGCCCGAGAGCAGGTCGTCCGGGAGCGAGTAGCCGGTGAAGCCGGTGAACATGCCCAGCACCAGCAGCAGGAAGCCGAACAGCCAGTTCAGCTCGCGCGGCTTGCGGAACGCTCCGGTGAAGAACACCCGCATCATGTGCACGAACATGGCGACGAGGAAGATCAGCGCCGCCCAGTGGTGGATCTGCCGGACGAGCAGACCGCCCTTGACGTCGAAGCTGATGTCCAGGGTGGAGGCGAACGCCTCCGACATCAGGACGCCCTGCATCGGCACGTACGAGCCCTCGTAGTGGATCTCGGCCATGCTGGGCTTGAAGAACAGCGTCAGGTAGACGCCGGTCAGGATGATGATGATGAAGGAGTAGAGCGCGATCTCACCCAGGAGGAAGGACCAGTGGTCCGGGAACGCCTTCCGGATGTTCTTCTTCGCGGCTCCGTAGATGCCGAGCCGGCCGTCGGCCCAGTCGGCGATCCGCTCTCCGCGGGGCGCGCTGGCCCGGGGGCGGACGTTGTCGGCTGCGTTACTCATCCGCGCTCCCAGAAGCTCGGTCCGACGGGCTCGGCGAAGTCGTCCAGCGCCATGAGGTAGCCCTCGTCGTCCACACCGATGCGCAGCTGCGGCAGCGGGTGGCCGGCCGGGCCGAAGATGACGCGGGCGCCGTCGGCCAGGTCGAAGGTGGACTGATGGCAGGGGCACAGCACGTGGTGCGTCTGCTGCTCGTACAGGCTGACGGGGCAGCCGACGTGCGTACAGATCTTCGAGTACGCCACGATCCCCTGGTAGGACCACTCCAGTTCCTGCTGGTCCTTGATGTCCTCCGGCTCCAGCCGGACGAGCATCAGGGCCGCCTTGGCGATCTCCTTCTGGAAGGAGTGGTCGTCGTGCTCCAGCCCCTCGGGCAGCGCGAAGCTCAGCGACCCGATGGTGATGTCCTCGGGCCGCAGCGCCTCGTGCGTGTTCTCGTTGACGAGACGCTTGCCCCGGGCCCAGGCGGTGTGCCGCAGCTTGGTGCCGGGCATCGGGCCGAGGCTGCCCAGCAGCACGACGCCGGAGAGCGGCACGAGCGCCAGCGCGCCGAACATGGTGTTGCGGATCAGCTTGCGACGGCCGAGCTGCGAGTCACGGGCGCCATCGCCGAAGGCGGCCAGCGCCCCCGCCTTGTCCTCGTCGCCCGCGCCGATGGGGTAGCGGTCCTGGACGATCTCCGCGCCGCTCATCAGGGTCCGCGACCAGTGGACGGCGGCGGCACCGATGCAGAAGAGCGCGACACCCAGCGTCATGCCCAGCGCGAAGTTGAGGGCGCTGATACGGCCGATCGGGAAGATGTAGACGTACTCGTCGACCGGGATCATCGCGTAGGCGACGATGAAGGCGAGAGTCGCCAGCATGGAGACCGTGAACAGCATGGCCACCGTGCGCTCGGAGCGCTTGGCCGCCCGCTCGTCGATGTCCTGGATGCGCGGGTCGTGCGGCGCCAGCCCCGGGTCGGCGAACGGGTTCGTGTGCACCTCCGGCTCCGCGCCGGATGCGTCCTGCGCGGAGGGCAGGTTCTTGTCGTCTGACACGTTCTCGTGTGGTCCAGTCTCGCTACTCATGACTTCCTGGCCTTGGCGTTGTGGGCCGCGATCCAGACGGTGATCCCGATGAGGATGGGCAGGCCGATGGCCCAGGCGAACAGGCCCTCGGCGACGGGGCCGAAGCCGCCCAGCTTGTACCCGCCGGGGGTCTTGGCCTCGGAGGAGTTGACCTGGCCGAGGTAGGCGGCGATCTCCCGCTTGTCCTGCTCCGTGAGCACGGTGTCGGGGAAGGACGGCATGTTCTGCGGGCCGGTCTGCATGGCCTCGTAGATGTGCTTGGGGTCGACGTCGTCCAGCCCCGGGGCGTACCGGCCCTCGGTCAGGGCGCCGCCCTCACCGGTGAAGTTGTGGCACTGCGCGCAGTTGGTACGGAAGAGGACACCGCCCTCGGCGATCTCCTCGGCACTGAGCCCCTCGGGGCTGTACTGCTCCTCCGTCGGGATGGCCGGGCCGGGGCCCAGGGAGGCGATGTAGGCGGCCATCTGGTCGATCTCGGCCTGCGAGTACATCACCGGCTTCTTGGGCGCCTGGGCGCCCGGGGCCTGCATGGGCATCCGGCCGGTGCCGACCTGGAAGTCGACCGCGGCGGCGCCGACGCCGACGAGGGTCGGGCCGTCAGAGGTGCCCTGGCCACCGGTGCCGTGGCAGCTGGAGCAGCCGACGGCGTAGAGCTTCTTGCCCTCCTCGATGGCGAGGGACTGGGCTGCGGGCGTCTCGTCGGCCTTCGCCTCGCCGGCGGGAGCGAACGCGGCGTACAGCCCCCCGGTGGCCGCCAGCGCGAAGAGGAGAACGACGATCGCCGCCAGCGGATGGCGCCGTCGTGCGGAGAGCTTTTTCACGGATTACCCCGGTGTCAGGATCTTCTGCGTCGATGTCTATGGCTCTGCTGTCAGGCCCCTGGCCCGACTACTTGATCAGGTAGATCGTGGCGAAGAGGCCGATCCAGACGACGTCGACGAAGTGCCAGTAGTAGGACACGACGATGGCCGCGGTCGCCTGGTGGTGGGTGAACCTCCGCGCCATGTACGTCCTGCCCAGGACGAACAGGAACGCGATGAGGCCGCCGGTGACGTGGAGCCCGTGGAAGCCCGTGGTCAGGTAGAACACCGACCCGTAGGCGTCCGAGGCCAGGGAGAGGCCCTCGTGCTTCACGAGCTCGACGTACTCCACGATCTGCCCGCCGATGAAGACGGCGCCCATCACGAACGTGATCGCGAACCACGAGCGGAGCTTCTTGACGTCCCCACGCTCGGCCGCGAACACACCCATCTGACAGGTGAGTGAGGAGAGCACCAGGATGGTGGTGTTCACCGCCGCGAAGGGAAGATTGAGCGCATCCGCCTTCTCGGTCCAGAACTCGGCGCCCATCACCGAACGAGCGGTGAAGTACATCGCGAAGAGTGCCGCGAAGAACATCAGCTCCGAACTGAGCCAGATGATCGTCCCGACGCTGGTGAGGTTCGGCCGGTTGACCGACGGGTGCGCGTGCCCGGTTTCTACTGCTGTTGCTGTCGCCACGACCGACATTATGTCGGTCGCTTATTCCGTACTCACTTCGGGGGGTCCGGTTCGGTGTGTCCGCCCGCCCCGCGCGGCGCGGACGCGGGGCCGGGGGGCGCGGCGGGAGTCGTCCGGAGTGCTGCCCGCCGGGCCCCCGGAGGAGTAGCATCCCCGGTAGCCGGGGAAGCCTGGGAAGCCCGCACCACCTGTTCATCCCTGTCCCACCTGTCCCACGTGTCCCAGCAGAAACGAACGCGGAGGAACGATGCAGCCGACGGCCACGGTGCTGGTCTACAGCGATGACGCGAACACGCGGGAGCAGGTGCGGCTCGCGGCCGGACGGCGGCCCTCGGCGGACGCGCCGTCGGTGGAGTACGTGGAGTGCGCGACGCTGCCGGCCGTGATCGCCGCGCTGGACGCCGGGGGGATCGACGCCTGCGTGCTGGACGGCGAGACCGCTCCGGCGGGCGGGATGGGCGTGTGCCGCCAGATCAAGGACGAGATCTTCGACTGCCCGCCGGTGCTGCTGCTCATCGGGCGGCAGCAGGACGCCTGGCTGGCCACCTGGAGCCGCGCCGACGCCGTCACCGCGCACCCGGTGGACCCGGTGGCCCTGGCGGACGGTCTGGCGGGCCTCCTGCGCGAGCGGACGGCCCAGCACGCGGGCTGATCCCCCCGGGCCCCCCGAGCCGTACGTGCCGCCGCTGACGGCCGGGACGGCCCCTACGGCCTCGGCGGCGGAGGGGTGGGGCACCCGAGCGGCACCCCACCCCTCCGCCGCACCGCTCACGCGGTGGGGCGCAGGCGCCCCGCCCCGCCGCCGCTCGCGGCGGCCTCGGAGGTGTCCGGGGCCTCGGCCGTCTCACGGTCCCCGGGCTCGTCGGTGTCACCCGAGTTGCGGGGGTTGTGGAGGGCGCTGCCCTCGCGCCACTCCTTCCAGGAGAGGTTCCAGTCGCCGAACCCGTTGCCGAAGGCGGGCATGTCGGTCCCCTCGGTGTTGACGTGGGTCACCAGGTCGCCCTGGCGCACGTTGTTGAAGAACCACTCGGCGTTCGCGGTGCTCATCCCCGTGCAGCCGTGGCTGACGTTGGAGTAGCCGTGTGAGCCCGACGACCAGGGCGCCGCGTGCACGTACTCGCCGCTCCACGTCAGCCGGGTGGCCCAGTGCACCGGCAGGTCGTAGGACTCCGAGCTGCCCGGCGCGATGCCGATGCTCGTGCTGGTCATCCGGACGAAGGACTGGCGTCCGAGGATCACCTTGACGCCGTTGCGGGTGCGGAATCCGGCCTTGCCGGTGGTGATGGGGAAGGTGTTGACGACCTCGCCGTTGCGCTTGACGGTCATCTGGAGGGACGCGGCGTCCGCGACGGCCTCCACCCGGTCCCCGGTCTTCAGTTCGAGCTTCTCGGTGGCGGCGCCGTAGAGGTTCTTGCGCACCCGCACACCCCGCAGCCGGCTCTCCACGGTGATCTCGGCGTTGGTGGGCCAGTACTCCTTCGGGCGGTAGTGCAGCTTCGTGCCGTCCACCCAGTGCCAGGAGCCGGTGACCTTCGGGGTGGAGGTGACCCGCAGGGCCCGTTCGACGACGCGCCGCTGGGCGTTCTCGTCGACGGGCTTGCTCAGCTCGGCGGTGAGGGGCTGCCCGACGCCGTACGTCCCGGCCTCCGGGCCGAACGTCACGTCGAGCCGGTGCTCCTTGGGCGCCTTGCGGGTGGTGAACGTGCGGTCGGTCCGGCCGGCGTGGCCGTCCTCGTTCTCGGTGCTGACCTTCACCGTGTACTCGGCGCCGGCGACCAGGGGCGTCGTACTGCGCCATCGGCTCCCGTCGGCGCTGAGCTCGCCGCGGACGTAGCGGCCCTCCGTGTCGACGACGAGCACGTCCGTGATGCGGCCCTCCTCCCCCGTGGCCGTGACCTCCAGCGGCTTCTCGGCGTCGACGGCGCCCCGGCCCTCGGTGTCCGCGCTGACGGCGACCTGGTCGGCGGCGTCGTACGGCTTCCCGCCCAACGGATGGGAGGAGTCTCCGCAGGCCGTCAGCACCACCGCCGACGCCAGCAGCACCGCGCCGCTTCGCGTGATTCGTTGCGATCCATGCGTCCCGTGCCTCATGCAGTAAAAAGTATGAATAGTGGGCAGAACGGGCGCGTTGTGTACGTACAAACGGGTCATCCCCGGAGGACACTCCGGGGATGACCCTTGACTTGCGGGCCGTGTGTGTCACACGGCAGCGGTCCTACTGGTTCTGGCTCTCGCCGTGGTAGTACTCGAAGACCCAGCCGAAGATCCCGACGAGGATGACGGGCGCCGAGATCCACATCAGCCACCAGCCGAAGACCACGCTCATGAAGGCGAACGCGCTGCCCACACCGAGGGCCAGGGGCTGCCAGCTGTGCGGGCTGAAGAACCCGAGCTCACCCGCGTCGTCGGCGACGTCCGCCTCTTCGCGGTCCTGCGCCCCGGTGTCCACGCGGCGCGCGGTGAAGGCCAGGTAGTAGCCGACCATGATGGACAGGCCGAACGCCATGAACAGCGCGGTGGTGCCGACCGGCTCCTTCGACCACATGCCGTAGACGATGGCGATGGCCAGGATGAAGAGGGCCAGCCAGATGAACATCTTGCCCTGGATCTTCACTTGCCGGTCTCCTTCTCACCCTCGGAGCCGCCGGTGACGGAGCCCGCCACCACGGCATCCTCCGCGGCGTGGTTCTGCAACTGGTCGACCGCCGCGATCTCCGGGTGGTGCAGGTCGAAGGCCGGGGACTCCGACCGCACCCGCGGCAGGGTGAGGAAGTTGTGCCGCGGCGGCGGGCAGGACGTCGCCCATTCCAGCGAGCGGCCGTACCCCCACGGATCGTCGACCTCGATCTTCTCGCCGTACTTGGCCGTCTTCCAGACGTTGTAGAAGAACGGCAGCATCGAGGCGCCCAGGAGGAACGAGCTGATCGTCGAGATCGTGTTCAGCGCGGTGAAGCCGTCGGCCGCCAGGTAGTCGGCGTACCGGCGGGGCATGCCCTCGGCGCCGAGCCAGTGCTGCACCAGGAAGGTGCCGTGGAAGCCGACGAACAGCGTCCAGAACGTCATCTTGCCGAGGCGCTCGTCCAGCATCTTGCCGGTGAACTTCGGCCACCAGAAGTGGAAGCCGGCGAACATCGCGAACACCACGGTGCCGAACACCACGTAGTGGAAGTGGGCCACCACGAAGTAGGAGTCGGAGACGTGGAAGTCCATCGGCGGCGAGGCCAGGATGACGCCCGTCAGACCGCCGAAGAGGAACGTGATGAGGAAGCCGACGGTCCACAGCATCGGGGTCTCGAAGCTGAGCGACCCCTTCCACATGGTGCCGATCCAGTTGAAGAACTTCACGCCGGTCGGAACGGCGATGAGGAACGTCATGAAGGAGAAGAACGGCAGCAGCACACCGCCGGTGACGTACATGTGGTGCGCCCACACGGTGATCGACAGTCCCGCGATGGCGATCGTCGCACCGATGAGGCCGACGTAGCCGAACAGCGGCTTGCGCGAGAAGACCGGGATGACCTCGGAGACGATGCCGAAGAACGGCAGCGCGATGATGTACACCTCGGGGTGGCCGAAGAACCAGAACAGGTGCTGCCACAGCAGCGCCCCGCCGTTGGCCGGGTCGAAGATGTGCGCCCCGAAGACGCGGTCCACCATCAGGCCGAACAGCGCGGCGGCCAGCACCGGGAAGGCCAGCAGCACCAGCACGCCGGTGAGCAGGACGTTCCAGGTGAAGATCGGCATGCGGAACATCGTCATGCCCGGAGCGCGCATGCAGATGATCGTGGTGATGAAGTTGACCGCACCGAGGATCGTGCCGAAGCCGGAGAGCGCGAGGCCCATGATCCACATGTCCGCGCCGACACCCGGCGAGTGCTCCACGCTGGACAGCGGGGTGTAGGCGAACCAGCCGAAGCTGGCGGCGCCGTTCGGCGTGAGGAAGCCGGCCACCGCGATGGAGGAGCCGAACAGGTAGAACCAGTAGGCCAGCATGTTCAGCCGCGGGAACGCCACGTCGGGCGCGCCGATCTGGAGCGGCATGATCCAGTTCGCGAAGCCCGCGAAGAGCGGCGTGGCGAACATGAGGAGCATGACCGTGCCGTGCATGGTGAACAGCTGGTTGAACTGCTCGTTCGACACCAGCTGGCTGCCGGGGCGGGCCAGCTCGGCGCGCATGACCAGGGCCATGACGCCGCCGATGATGAAGAAGACGAACGACGTGACGAGGTAGAGCGTGCCGATCGTCTTGTGGTCGGTGGTCGTCAGCCACTTGACCACGACGTTGCCGGGCTGCTTGCGCCGCACGGGCAGCTCGTTCTCATACGAGTCGTCTGCCGCGTCGGCACCCTGAGGTTCGTTGAGGATGCTCACGGGTTGTTCGTCTCCGCATTCTTGGCCGCTTCCGACTGCTCGATGGCCGCGGGCAGATAGCCGGTGTTGCCCTGCTCGGCCAGTTCCTCCAGGTGCTGCTGGTAGCGCTCAGGAGAGACGACCTTGACGTTGAACAGCATCCGGGCGTGGTCCGTGCCGCACAGCTCGGCGCACTTGCCCAGGAAGGTCCCCTCCTTGTTGGGGGTCACCTCGAAGACGTTGGTGTGGCCGGGGATCACGTCCTGCTTCATCAGGAACGGCACCACCCAGAAGGAGTGGATGACGTCCCGCGACGTGAGGATGAACTGCACGGACTCGCCCTTGGGCAGCCACAGCGTGGGGCCCGGGTTGCCGGTCTGCGGGTTCCTGTCGGCCGGGGTGCCGGCGACGTGCACGCCCTCGGCGCCCTCGGGGACGGCCTCCATCATCCGGTCCGGGATGCCGACGAGTTCCTCGGCGTCCCGGTTGTCGGTGGAGACGTCGCCGTCGACGTCCTCGAGGTAGTTGAAGCCCCAGCTCCACTGGTAACCGACCACGTTGATGACGTGGTCCGGCTTCTCCGAGGTCTCCAGCAGCTCGGACTCGTCACGTGCCGTGAAGTAGAAGAGCACCGAGACCATGATGAGCGGGACCACGGTGTACAGCGCCTCGATGGGCATGTTGTACCGGGTCTGCGTCGGCACCTGGACCTTGGTGCGGGAGCGCCGGTGGAAGATGACGCTCCACAGGATCAGGCCCCACACGAGCACGCCTACGGCGAGCGCGGCGGCCCAGGACCCCTGCCACAGGGAGAGGATGCGCGGCGCCTCCTCCGTGACGGGGGTGGGCATGCCGAGGCGGGGGAGGTCCTCTGAAGTGCAACCGGTGGCGGTCGCCAGGACCAGGGCCGCGGTCAGCGCCGGCGGCAGCATCCGCCGCATCGGGCGCCGCGACGAGCGGTCGGAGCCGTTGGGACTCACGTAGCGCCTTCCCGAGAGTCTCGCCCGCTCAGCCGGGCGCGGACCTGGGTGACCGGGCTCCGGCCCTGGTGCGGGCAGGGTTTGGATGTTTATGCGGACCAAACCCTACTGGACACGATCTGAGCCCGTGCGGGGAGGGGGGCTAACGCGCCGACCCGCCGTCCGATGGGGTGGAGTGCCCCGGTCCGCCGGAGCGCGGAGGCCGCGCCGGGACGCGTTAGCGTTCCCCTGTGCCCTACTTCGACGCCGCGTCCGCCGCCCCCCTGCACCCCCTGGCCCGGCAGGCCCTGCTGGCCGCGCTGGACGAGGGCTGGGCCGACCCGGCCCGGCTGCACCGCGAGGGACGCCGGGCGCGTCTGCTGCTGGACGCCGCCCGCGAGACGGCCGCCGAGGCCGTGGGCTGCCGCCCCGACGAGCTGGTCTTCACCCCCTCGGGCACGCACGCGCTGCACACCGCCGTGGCCGGTGCGCTGGCCGGACGGCGCCGGGTGGGCCGGCACCTGGTGGTCTCGGCCGTCGAGCACTCGGCGGTGCTGCACGCCGCCGCCCACCACGAGGCGGCGGGCGGCACGGTCGGCGAGGTGCCGGTCGACCGGACCGGGCGCGTCGCGGCCGAGGAGTTCGCCGAATTGCTCCGCGCGGGTGGCTCCGCTGCTCCGTCGGAGGGTCGCGGCACCGCCCGGGGCCCGGCGTCCGGCGGCGGGGCCACCGCGCTGGCCTGCCTGCAGTCCGCCAACCACGAGGTGGGGACCGTGCAGCCGGTCGGGGACGTGGCCGCCGCCTGCCGCGAGGCGGGCGTACCGCTGCTCGTCGACGCCGCCCAGTCCCTGCCGTGGGGTCAGGTCGGCGGGGAGTGGTCGATGCTGGCGGCCAGCGCCCACAAGTGGGGCGGGCCGAGCGGGGTGGGGCTGCTCGCGGTGCGCAAGGGCGTCCGCTTCGCGCCGCAGGGCCCGGGTGACGAGCGGGAGTCGGGCCGCTCGCCCGGCTTCGAGAACCTGCCGGCGATCGTCGCCGCCGCCGCCTCCCTGCGGGCCGTCCAGGCCGAGGCGGCGGCGGAGGCCGAGCGGCTGCGTCCGCTGGTGGACCGCGTCCGTCGGGCCGTGCGGGACGCGGTGCCGGACGTCGAGGTGGTCGGCGACCCGCTGCGGCGGCTCCCCCACATCGTCACCTTCTCCTGCCTCTACGCCGACGGGGAGGCGCTGCTCCACGCGCTGGACGCCGCCGGGTTCTCCGTCTCCTCCGGGTCCTCGTGCACGTCCAGCACCCTGACGCCCAGCCACGTGCTGCGGGCCATGGGCGTGCTGTCGGAAGGCAACGTCCGCGTCTCCCTCCCCCGGGGGACGACGGCGCAGGAGGTGGACGCCTTCCTCGACGCCCTGCCCGGGGTCGTCCGCTCGGTGCGGGGGCAACTCGCACCGCAGGCCACCCCGGGAGACGCCGCGCCGGGGCGGGAGGCGCGTGGGGAGGAGGACTCCCTCACGGTGGACGCGCTCGGCAAGCGCTGCCCGATCCCGGTGATCGAGCTGGCCAAGGTCATCGACCGGGTGCCGGTCGGCGGCGTCGTCACGGTGCTCTCGGACGACGAGGCCGCCGGTCTGGACATCCCCGCCTGGTGCCACATGCGGGACCAGGAGTACCTGGGCGCCGAGGGCACGGCCTACCGGGTCCGCCGCCGCTAGCGGCGGCGGACCGGCGGGACGGCGGGTCGCCGGGGTCGGCGGGCGGGCGTCAGCGGATGTGGGCCTGGACCTCGGCGGCGGCGTCCGCCCCGTAGGCCTTGGTGAAGCGCTCCATGAAGTGGCTGCGGCTGAGGGCGTACTCCTGCGTGCCGACGGTCTCGATGACCAGCGTCGCGAGCATGCACCCGACCTGGGCCGACCGCTCCAGGCTGACGCCCCAGGCGAGGCCGGAGAGGAAACCGGCGCGGAAGGCGTCGCCCACGCCCGTCGGGTCGGCCTTCCTCTCCTCCTCCGGGCAGCCGACCTCGATCACGGGCTCGCCCGCGCGCTCGATCCGCACCCCGCGCGCGCCGAGCGTGGTGACGCGGGTGCCGACACGGGACAGCACCTCGTCCGCCGACCAGCCCGTCTTGCGCTCGATGAGCGCCGTCTCGTACTCGTTGGCGAAGAGGTAGGCGGCGCCGTCGGTGAGGTCGCGGATCTCCTCGCCCTCCATCCGGGCGAGCTGCTGCGAGTAGTCGGCGGCGAAGGGGATGTCCCGGCTGCGGCACTCCTCGGTGTGCCGGAACATCGCCTCGGGGTCGTCCGCGCCGATGTGCACGAGGTCCAGCGCGCCCACCCGGTCGACCACGGACTGGAGCTCGATGAGGCGGGCCTCGCTCATCGCCCCGGTGTAGAAGGAGCCGATCTGGTTGTGGTCCGTGTCGGTGGTGCAGACGAACCGGGCGGTGTGCAGCACCTCGGAGATGCGCACGGAGCCGGTGTCCACACCGTGCCGGTCGAGCCAGGAGCGGTACTCCGCGAAGTCCCCTCCGGCGGCGCCGACGAGCACCGGGCGGGCACCGAGCTGGCCCATGCCGAAGCAGATGTTGGCGGCGACGCCGCCCCGGCGCACGTCGAGGGTGTCGACGAGGAAGGACAGCGAGACGGTGTGCAGCTGGTCCGCGACCAGCTGGTCGGCGAATCGGCCGGGGAACGTCATCAGGTGATCGGTGGCGATGGAACCGGAGACGGCGATGCGCACGGCGGGCTGCTCCTGTCGGGGCGGAGGCGTAAGGACGGCAGACTCACGCTACCCGTTCGAGCGAACATCGCGGCACGTGTACCTACCGGCGGTTACTACCCGAAAGTAGCTCTTACTCGGCGGTGGATCCGTCGCTAACGTCGGACCCATGACCCACGACAGCGGTGCCTCCACGACCGCCGGTTCCCCCGAGCCGGAATCCCTCGACGAGCTGCGCGGCGACTGCGCCCGCATGGCCGGGCGCTGGACCTCCGGCGCCAAGGCGTCCGGCCGCTCCCGTGCGGCGGCCGAGCCGCTGCACGGCGTCCGGGTGCCCGACCGGTCCAGCCGGCTCGTGGAGGGTATGTCCGACTACGGGGACTGACCCCGCCCCGGCACGGAACCGGAAACACTCGCTGCCCGTCCCATCCGCGTCAGCACGACGGCGACGCCGAAGGAGCGATGCGGTGAGCACGGTGAAGACGGGCCCGCGGCCGGACGACGCACCGGTCGGACCCGGCCGCGGACGGCTGACCGCCGTCGCGGTGACGGTCGCCGTCCTGCTGGCCGGGGGCGGCACCTTCGCCGCCGTCGGCAACGGCGGGAAGCCCGACGGCGGGAAGCCGGACGCCGCCGCGCCGGGCGACCCCGTTCCCCTGGTGCTGGACGCCTACCCGGCGCCGGAGTCGACGGACCGGGCCCCGGCGTACCGGGCCGAGGGCGACCTGCCCGCCGGGCCGGACCGGGCGGCCGTGTACCGGCCCGGCGGTGGCGCGGACGAGGAGACCGTGACCGCGCTGGCCCGTGCGCTCGGCATCACCGCGCAGCCGCGTCAGCAGGACGGTTCCTGGGTCGCCGCCGACGGCACCGACGGCATGGGCCCGGCACTGCGGGTCGCGGCGGCCGACGGCGCGGCGTGGTCGTTCGTCCACTACACGGCGGAGGGCGACGACCTGGGCGGGCTGCCGAAGGGGGAGCGGGAGCCGGCCGCACGGACGCCGCCCTTCGACGGGGACGCGCGGCCCGGGAGCGCGCCCGCCGCGCCGATCACCCCTCCGGTCACGGCGGAGGAGGCCGAGGAGGTCGCCGCGCCCGTCCTGGCGGCCGCGGGCGTGGCCGGGAGCGTCACCGACGCCCGGGAGACGACGGGATCGCTGCGCACGGTGGGCGTCGACCCGGCCGTCCGGGACCTGCCCACACGGGGCTGGCGGACCACGGTCACGGTCGGAGCGGACGGCCGGGTGGTCCGGGCGGCCGGACACCTGGGTGCGGCCGAGCCGCTGGCCACCTACCCGGTCATGGACGCCGCCGAGACGCTCCGGGTGATGAGCGCACGCGGGGTCCCCACGACCGTCCACTGCGTCACGGCGCCGTGTCCCCCGCAGCCGGTGGGGCCGGCCCCGGGCGAGGAGGAGGTGGTCGTCACCGACGCCACGTTCGGCCTGAGCGCCCAGCCGTCGCAGGGGCGGACGGTCCTGGTGCCCTCCTGGCTGTTCCGGCTCGGAGAGGGTGGCGGGGACGGCCACACGCTCGCCTTCCCGGCGCTGGAACCGGCGGACGTGACCGCCGGGCGCGCGGCCCCCGTCGATCCGGGGGCGCCGGGGAGCCCCGACGACAGCACGGCCGCCCCCGCCGAGCCCGGCCCCGGGGACCCACAGCCGGCCGACCCGCCCCGCGCCGGCCTGGCGGTGGACGCCTACGGCGCCTCGGACCGCGAGCTGACCGTGCACTTCACCGGGGGCGTGTGCGGCACGTACTCCGGCGTCGCGCGGGAGACGGGCGACGAGGTGCGCGTGACCGTGACGGAGGAGCCGGACGGCTCCGGGCAGCCGTGCATCCTGCTCGCGCAGGAGATGAGCGTCGAGGTCGAGCTCGACGGGCCGGTCGGGGACCGGAGGGTCGTGGACGCGGAGGGTGATCCCGTGCCGCGCCGCTGAGCCGCCCGGCGCCCTCCGCAGCGGGCACGGACGCAAAAAGGGCGGCGCCCCTCCCTGGGGAGGGGCGCCGCCCTTCGTGTCCTGCCGACCCGGCCGCCGTGCGGCTCGGGCTCAGCTGAAGGAGTCGCCGCAGGCGCAGGAGCCGGTGGCGTTCGGGTTGTCGATGGTGAAGCCCTGCTTCTCGATGGTGTCGACGAAGTCGATCGACGCACCGCCGAGGTAGGGGGCGCTCATGCGGTCGGTGACGACCTTCACCCCGTCGAAGTCCTTGACGACGTCTCCGTCGAGCGAGCGCTCGTCGAAGAAGAGCTGGTAACGCAGACCGGAGCAGCCACCCGGCTGAACAGCGACGCGCAGCGCCAGATCGTCCCGGCCCTCCTGCTCCAGCAGGCTCTTGACCTTCGCCGCGGCGGCGTCGGACAGGATGATGCCGTCAGTCGTCGTAGCGGTCTCGTCCGATACGGACATCTGCTTCTCTCCCGGGTTGTTCGGACTGCTCTGCCACCTGGGGAACAGGCGGGCCCCCGGATTCATTCCGGTGCCGAGGTCGTTCTTGTTCCGCTTATTCCGCCTTCATGCTCGCACACCGCAGGGGGGACGGTCACGGTTGCGCGGGGAGCGGGCGCCGATCGGGGCGGGGTGTGCGTCACATCGCGGGGCCGGGCATCGTCACCCTGACGCGAAGGAGCTATCATAATAACGTCAGATAGACGAGAAACGGTGAAGTGACATGAGCCTCCCCCTCACCGTGGCGGCTCTGAGCCAAGGGTGCGTGCCGTCAGCTTCCGAGGCGCCCGGTTCGCCAAGAGGAGTGAACAACGTGAACGCAGTACAGCCGCTGGACGTCCAGCCCACGCCGCTGGCCCTGCTGCTCCTCGGCCGGGAGGCCGACCCGAGGAGCGAACGCGGCGTCGAGTGCCCCGGCGACCTCCCCGCGCCCTCGGACCCCGACCTGGTGGCACGCGCCCGGGCGGCCAAGGAGGCGCTCGGTGAGCGGGTCTTCGTGCTCGGCCACCACTACCAGCGCGACGAGGTCATCCAGTTCGCCGACGTGACGGGCGACTCCTTCAAGCTGGCCAAGGACGCCGCCGCCCGTCCGCAGGCGGAGTACATCGTCTTCTGCGGTGTGCACTTCATGGCCGAGTCGGCCGACATCCTCACCTCCGACGACCAGCAGGTCGTCCTCCCCGACCTGGCGGCCGGCTGCTCGATGGCCGACATGGCCACGGCGGAGCAGGTCGCCGAGTGCTGGGACGTGCTGGGCGAGGCCGGGGTGGCCGACGTCACCGTGCCCGTCTCCTACATGAACTCCTCGGCCGACATCAAGGCGTTCACCGGCCGGCACGGCGGCACCATCTGCACCTCCTCCAACGCCCGCCGCGCCCTGGACTGGGCCTTCGAGAACGGCGAGAAGGTCCTCTTCCTGCCCGACCAGCACCTCGGGCGCAACACCGCCGTGCGCGACATGGGCCTGTCCCTGGAGGACTGCGTCGTCTACAACCCGCACAGGCCGAACGGCGGGCTGAGCACGGAGGAGCTGCGCGCCGCGAAGATGATCCTGTGGCGCGGCCACTGCTCCGTGCACGGCCGGTTCTCGCTGGACTCGGTCAACGACGTCCGCGCGCGGATGCCCGGAGTGAACGTGCTGGTGCACCCCGAGTGCAAGCACGAGGTCGTCGCCGCCGCCGACTTCGTCGGCTCGACGGAGTACATCATCAAGACCCTCGACGCGGCGCCCGCCGGGTCGAAGTGGGCGATCGGCACGGAACTGAACCTCGTGCGGCGGCTGGCCAACCGTTACGCCGCCGAGGGCAAGGAGATCGCCTTCCTGGACAAGACGGTGTGCTTCTGCTCGACGATGAACCGCATCGACCTGCCGCACCTGGTGTGGGCGCTGGAGTCGCTGGCGGCCGGCACGGTCGTCAACCGGATCCAGGTCGACCCCGAGACGGAGAAGTTCGCCAAGCTGGCGCTGGAGCGCATGCTGGCCCTGCCTTGACCGTCCCCACCGGCGGCTGACGGCGCCGGGTGGCTCCACCCTGAGCCACCCGGCGCCCGGCGTGCGGTGCTCGGCGGCGCGCCCGACCGACCCGTCGGCCGGGTCAGTCGCGCGTCGCGCAGAGGTGGAGGAGCGGGGCGACGGCGCGGTAGGGATCGGTGCTCCCCGCACGCTCCTCCGCCGCCAGCAGCGGCTCCAGCTCCGCCTCCGACGGCGGCTGGTACGCGGTGGGGGTGGGCTCCGCCCGGTGGCCGGTGAACACCCCCACGCCGTACCAGGTCCGCAGGGGCACCCCGGTACCGGCGAGGGTCGCCGTCAGCGCGCCGAGCCGGTCGGCCCGCGCGGCCACGCCGGCGCGGTCGGTGTAGTGCGGATCGTCGAACGCCGTCAGCGCTTCCGCCCAGTCCCCCGCCAGCCCCGGCCCCACCGCCAGCGCGTCGGCGTTGCGGACCAGCAGCGAGAGCAGACCGCCGGGTGCCAGCACCCGGGCCAGCCCGGCGAGCAGCGGGCCGGGTTCCTCGACGTACATGAGCACGCCGTGGCCGAGGACCGCGTCGAACGTCCCGGGCCGGAAGAGCGCGCCGGTCGCCCGGGCGTCCCCGGCGAGGAGACGCACGCGTCGGCGGACGCCGGGCGGCTCGCACTCCAGCGCGTCCCGGGCCGACCGCAACATGCGGGGGTCCAGGTCGAGCCCGGTGACCTCGTGGCCGAGACGGGCCAGCCGCAGCGTCTGCACGCCCTCACCGGCCCCCACGTCCAGCACGCGCAGACGTCGGCCGACGGGGAAGCGGGCGGCCAGCTCGGCGTCGAGCCGACGGGAGACGAGTACGCGTTCGACGAGGTCACGCAGGGACGCGGAACCGCCGGGCAGGCGTCCGTCGACACCGAACGCCTGAGCGGGAACGGCCATCAGCGGCGCGGCGACTCGCCACGGGCGATCTGCGGCTTGGGCAGCCGCATCCGCCGCATCTGGAGCGTGCGCATGATCGCGTACATGGTGACGCCGCGCAGGTTCTCGTCGGGGAAGCGCTCCCGCAGGGCCTTCTTCAGACGGCGCGCGGTGAGGACCGAGTCGACGATGATCATCGCGATGACGCCCATCCACAGCACCAGCGAGATGTTCTTCGCCTGGACGCTGGGCACGATGCTCAGGATCAGGATGAGCACGGCGATGGGCAGGAAGAACTCCGCGACGTGCCACTTGGAGTCGATGAAGTCGCGCGCGAACCGGCGCGGCTGCCCCCGGTCGCGCAACGGCAGGTAGCGCTCGTCACCGGTGGCGAGCGCCTGGCGCTGCCGGGCCATGTCGGCACGGCGCGCCTCGCGGGCCCGCTTGGCGGCCTCCTTGCGGTCGGCCGGCGGCTTGGAGATCGAGCGGCGCTGCGCCTGCGCCTCGCGCCGCTTGGGCGTGGGACGGCCCTTGGGCGCCTGCGGGTCGCGCTGCGGGGTCAGATCCTCGACCGGCTCGGTGGCCGGGGACTGAGCTTCCTTGGAACGGCTTCGGAACACGTGTCCCAGCCTACGGTGTGCGTGCGTGTGTCCCCCACCCGCACGGGGAACGATCCCGCAACGGTGACCTTCCGCCGGTGCGCCGGGGCGGATCTTTGGCTTCCGCCGCAACGGTCGGGCCCTTCCCGGCGTCTCCACCCCTGGCGGGAGGCACCGGCGTCACGATCGTCCTGGAGAAGGAGCGCATCGGGGCGCGCACGGTGCGGTAATGGAAGCAGGGCCCGTACTGTGGGTTCTGTAGGGATGCCGAGGCGAACAGTCCGAAGGGGGCGCGCGAGGCCCATGAGCGGTGTCATGAAGCGGATGGGGATGCTGTTCCGCGCGAAGGCCAACAAGGCCCTGGACCGGGCCGAGGACCCGCGCGAGACGCTCGACTACTCCTACCAGAAGCAGTTGGAGTTGCTGCAGAAGGTGCGGCGCGGCGTGGCCGACGTGGCGACGTCACGCAAGCGCCTGGAGTTGCAGCTCAACCAGCTGAACCAGCAGTCCGGGAAGCTGGAGGAGCAGAGCAGGAAGGCGCTGTCGCTCGGCCGGGAGGACCTGGCCCGCGAGGCACTGACCCGCAGGGCGGCGCTGCAGCAGCAGGTCACGGACCTGGAGACGCAGCACCAGACCCTGCAGGGCGAGGAGGAGAAGCTCACCCTGGCGGCGCAGCGGCTCCAGGCGAAGGTCGACGCCTTCCGCACGAAGAAGGAGACGATCAAGGCCACCTACACGGCGGCCCAGGCGCAGACGCGGATCGGTGAGGCGTTCACCGGCATCTCGGAGGAGATGGGCGACGTCGGTCTGGCCGTGCAGCGGGCGGAGGACCGCACGGCGCAGCTCCAGGCCCGGGCGGGCGCGATCGACGAGCTGCTGGCGTCGGGCGCGCTGGACGACCCGACGGGCACCGCCAAGGACGACCTCAGCGCGGAGCTGGACCGCATCTCCGGCGGCTCCGACGTGGAGCTGGAGCTCCAGCGGATGAAGGCCGAGCTGTCGGGCGGCTCCGGCGGTGGCCAGCAGGCCATCGAGGGCGGCGCCCCCGGCACCGGCCAGGGGCAGTCCCAGCAGGACGCCCCCCGGTTCGACAAGCAGTGACGGCCGCGGGCCCCGCACGAAGGAGCGCGACGTGATCGTACGGATCATGGGGGAAGGCCAGGTGAGGCTCGACGACGGCCACCTGGCGGAGCTGGACAAGCTGGACGACGAGTTGCAGCGGGAGCTCGACAGCGGCGACGAGGCGGGGTTCCGCCGCACGCTGCTGGGCCTGCTCGACGCCGTCCACCGGCTCGGTAGGCCGCTGCCGGACGACGCGCTGGAGCCGTCCGAGCTGATCCTTCCCGAGCGCGACGCGACGATCGACGAGGTCCGCGCGATGCTCACCGAGGACGGTCTGTTCCCGAACGCGTGACGGGCCGCCCGGCGCGCACCCGGCATCCCTGACGAGGGCGCCGGGGCCACCCCTTCCCGGGGTGTGGCCCCGGCGCCCTCGCGTGCGTGGGACACGCCCCGGAACGGGTGGCGGACCCGCCGTTCGGCCGCGCTCCCCGGGCGGGCGAGGGGGCGCCGAGGCGACAATCCGCTCATGACGGTTGCCCTGGTCCGCTCCCCCGCACGACGGTCCGGTGTCCTCTGCGCCGCCGCGCTGTGCACGGGCGCGCTGCTCGCGGGCTGCGCGGGGATCGAGGGGAGCGACGCCTCAGCGCGCCGGTCCTCCGGTGCGCCCGCGCCCGCGTCGTCCACCCCCGGCGCGCCCCCGGAACGCCCCGACGCGCCGGACCCGACGGATCCCGACGCGCTCCAGGAGCGCTACCAGCAGGTCGTGCGCGACGTCCTGCCGTCCGTCGTCCAGATCACCACGGAGGAACAGCTCGGCTCCGGCGTGGTCTACGACGCCGAGGGGCACGTGGTCACCAACGCCCACGTGGTGGCGGACGCCGAGACCTTCGAGGTCAGCCTGGCCACGGGCGGCGGTCCGCTGAAGGCCGAGCTGGTCGCCGCCTACGAGGACCAGGACCTGGCCGTCATCCGGCTGACCGATCCCCCGCGCGCGCTGCACCCGGCGGTGTTCGGCGACTCGGCGAAGGTGCGGGTCGGGCAGATCGTGCTGGCGATGGGGAACCCGCTGGGCCTGTCCTCCAGCGTCACGCAGGGCATCGTCTCGGCGGTGGGCCGCTCGGTGAGCGAGGGCGAGGGGAGGGCCACCATCGGGAACATGGTGCAGACGTCCGCCGCGATCAACCCGGGCAACAGCGGGGGCGCGCTCGTCGATCTCGCGGGGCGGGTCATCGGCATCCCGACGCTGGCGGCGCGCGACCCGCAGTTCGGAGCGGCTCCGGCGCCGGGGATCGGCTTCGCCATCCCGGCGGCGACGGTGCGCGACCTGGCGGGCCAGATGATCCGGCACGGCGAGGTCGTCGACCCCGACAAGGCGGCGCTGGGCGTCACCGTGCGCACCGTGCTGGGTGACGACTTCGAGCCCGCGGGCGTGTCGGTCGTCGACGTGACCGGCGGCGGGCCGGCCGACGCGGCGGGTCTCCGTCCCGGGGACCTGATCGTGCGGGTCGACGGGGACGAGATCACCGACGTCGTCGGCCTCGCGGAGGCGCTGGCCGGGCACAGCCCCGGCGACCGCGTGGCCGTCACCGTCCGCCGGGGCGGGGCCCGGGAGCGGGCCACCGTGACCCTCGGCGAGGCGTGAGGCCGCCGCCGAGGAGCCGGGGACACCCGGAAGCCGGACGGGCGCCCCGGCTACTCGGCGGCGGCGTGCAGGCTCATCGGGCCGTAGACCTCGGTGCCGTCCTCCAGCAGCCGGACCTGGTCGACGCCGCCGTCCAGCAGCTCCTTCCAGTTCTCCCCGACCCAGGACTCCGCGTCGCCCTGGGTGGAGAAGTCCTCGACGGCGACCGGTGAGTCCACGCGGTTGCCGTCGACCGTCTCGAACTGCCACGTCCATGCCATGTCCGCCTCCTGGGCGCGCTCGGAGATTGCCGGAAGATCACGGGCATCCTGCCCGCAGCGTACGCGGGCCATCCCCGCCGGAGGGAGGAACCCCGGCACGGCGACGGCGGAGGTCCCCGCGCCGTTCCCGGGCGGACGCGAGACGATCGAGGCGTGGACGTGACTCTGCTCGGCACCGGCGCACCGGCCGGTCTCCCCCGCCCCGACTGCCCCTGCGCCGTGTGCGCGAGCTCGACCGGCCCCCGGGCGCGGGCCGCCACCGCGGTGCTGGTGGACGACACGCTGCTCATCGACCTGACGCCCGGCCCGGCCTTCGCCGCCGCCCGCGCGGGCCGGTCGCTGCACGGAGTGCGGCAGGTCCTGCTGTCCCACCCGCAGGACGGGCCCCCGATGGAGGTGCCGGCCGGACTGCCCGCGCCCGTGCGCGTCCCCGACGGGCAGGACTTCGCGCTGATCAGCGGGCACCGCGTGCGGGCCGTCGCCCTGGACGCGCCGGGCACCGGCTACGCCGTCACCGGCCCGGACGGCCGGCGTCTGCTGTACCTGCCGCCCGGCGCCGCCACGGCGGGCGGGGGCGTGCCCCCGGCCCCCTACGACCTGGTGCTGCTGGACGTCCTCGGCCGCCCCGAGGCACTCGCCCGGCTGCGGGCCTCGGGCGCCGTGGGACCGGCGACCGACGTGCTGGCCGTCCACGTGGACCACACCGTGCCCCCGGGGGCGGAGCTGCACCGGCGGCTGGCCGCGCTCGGGGCCCGCGCCGAGCCGGACGGCACGACCCTCACCGCCGCCGCCTTCCGCGACGTGCCGGACGTGCCGCGACGCACGCTCGTGCTGGGCGGGGCCCGCTCGGGGAAGTCGGTGGAGGCGGAGCGACGGCTGGCCGCCGCTCCGGACGTCGTCTACGTCGCCACCGGCGGCACCCGGGAGGGCGACGAGGACTGGGCCGCGCGGGTCGACGCCCACCGGCGGCGCCGCCCGGCCTCCTGGCGCACGGTCGAGACGTGGGACCTGGAGCCCCTGCTCGCCGAGGACGGGCCGCCGCTGCTCGTCGACTGCCTGTCGCTGTGGCTGGCACACGCGATGGACGCGGTGGACGCCTGGGACGACACCGTCTGGGAGAACGGCGGCGCGCGCCGGCTCGCCGAGCGCACGGGGGCGCTGACGCGGGCGGTGCGGGCGACGCCCCGCACGGTCGTCGCCGTGAGCAACGAGGTCGGCTCGGGCGTCCACCCCGCGACCGCCTCGGGCCGCCGGTACCGGGACGAACTGGGCCGCCTGAACGCCGCGTTCGCCGCCGAGTGCGAGCACGTCCTGCTCGTCGTCGCCGGGAACGCGGTCGTACTCCGGGGCGCGGACTGAAAGCCCCGGCACCGGGCCCGCCGACGCGTCCGCCGCGCCGGGTAACCTCGCCCCCATGAGCGAAGACCGCCTCAACCTGGACGACTTCGGCGACCTCATCGAACGGCCCGACGGCGGCGTCCGGCGGGACGCGGAGGAGCGCCGGCTGCGCACCGCGCCCCCGCGCGGCGCCCTCGGGCGGCTCGACGAGCTCGGCGTGTGGCTCGCGGCGGCCCAGGGACGGGTCCCGGTCACCCCGGTCGAGCGGCCGCGCCTGGTCGTGTTCGCCGGGGACCACGGCGTCGCGGAGCTGGAGGTCTCCCGCCGCCCGGCGGGCTCCGCCCACGCCCTGGTGCGCTCCACGCTGGACGGCACCGGCACGGCGGCGATCCTGGCCCGGCTGGCGGACGTGCCGGTGCGGGTCGTCGACATGGCGCTCGACTGCGACCCCGGTGAGCTGCCCGCCGAGGTGACCCGGCACCGGGTCCGGCGCGGGAGCGGGCGCATCGACGTCGAGGACGCGCTCACCCCGCAGGAGGCCGAGCAGGCGTTCCGGGCGGGGATGGCCGTCGCCGACGAGGAGGCCGACGCGGGCACCGACGTCGTCGTGCTCGGCGACCTGAGCGTCGGCGGTACGACCGCCGCCGGTGTCCTCATCGCCGCGCTCTGCGGCACGGACGCCTCCGTGGTGACCGGCCGGGGCGGCACCGGGATCGACGACCTGGCGTGGATGCGCAAGTGCGCCGCCGTCCGGGACGGGCTGCGGCGCGCCCGTCCGGCCCTGGGCGACCCGTTGCGGCTGCTGGCCGTCGCGGGCGGCGCGGACCTCACGGCGATGACGGGCTTCCTGCTCCAGTCGGCGGTCCGCCGCACGCCGGTGATCCTCGACGGCGTCGTCTCCGCCGCCTGCGCGCTGGTCGCGCAGCGGGTGGCCTTCCGGGCCACCGACTGGTGGCTGGCGGGCCAGCGCAGCGGCGAGCCCGGCCAGGCCAGGGCGCTCGACCGCATGGCACTCGACCCGCTGCTGGACCAGGGCGTGACCGTCGGCGAGGGCGCCGGGGCGCTGCTCGCGCTCCCGCTCGTGCGGGCCGCCGCCGCGCTCGCCGCCGAACTGCCCGCCGACTCCCCCGCCGACGTGCCCGTCGACACCCACGCCGGGCCGGACGCCGTTCTCGACGCGACCTGACGCCGCGCGCCACCCGCCGTGGGGCGTCGGGCGCAGCCGTCAGCAGTGGGCCGTCAGCCGTCAGTCGGTCGGTCTGCCGCCGAGGGCGTTCTGGAGGCGGCGGGTGAGCGCGCCCCAGCGGGCGTCGTGCCGGGCGGCCCGGCGCCGCGCCCGCTCCAGGGCGCGCGGACGGCGGCGGTACACGCGCCGCGCCCACGGCGATTCGGGGCGGGCCAGGCGGAGCGCGGCGAAGAGCGCGAGGAAGGGGACCAGCACGCCCAGCACCGCCAGCACGAAACGTCCTTTGACCAGCGCGACCGCCGCGCACAGGACGTTGACACCGATGACGGAGAACAGCTCCGCCCGGTTCTCCCGCTGTTCCTGCGTCAGTTCCTCCGTGCCGAACGGGGCGTAGCCGAGGAGCAGCAGGCCGAGGAGCGCGGCGGTGAGGACGACCGCCTCGACGCTCTTGCGGCCGTTCTCCGTCCAGTAGACGTCGCTCAGGTAGACGATCAGCGCGAACTCGTCCAGGACCAGTCCGGCCCCCACGCCGAACAGCACGGCGAGCACCGGTGCGATCTCCTGCTCACGGCCGGTGGTCATCGCCCCGAAGCCGCCGATCATCATGAGGACCACGCCCGGGACGACGTGGTGGATGTGCACGCCGCCGGCGGACTCGACGTTCCGGAAGGGCCCGTGGCCGGCCCGGATCAGCCGGGTCACCGTGCGGGTGACGAGGAACGTCACGAGGAAGGCGACGAGCGCCAGCAGGAGCGGTAGCTTGCCCGCGTCCACGATGTCCCGGCTCCACCACTCACCCATCGGCCCAGGGTCCGACGGCGCGCACGGCTAGCCTGTCCCGACCATGAACGACACACCGCCGCGTCCCACGGACGGACTCCGTTTCGCCTTCGGCACCCTCACCGTGCTGCCCGTCCCCGTCCGGCGGTGGGACCGCGCCGCCGCCCGCGCGGGCATGCTGTGGGCGTCGGCCGCCGGGGCCGTGGTGGGCGTGGCGGCCGGGGCCGTGGGCGCGGCCCTGCTGGGGCTGGGCGCCGGAGCCCTCACGGCGGCGGTGGCCACCGTGGCCGTCCCCGCCGTGCTGACGCGGGGGCTGCACCTGGACGGACTGGCCGACGTGGCGGACGGCCTGGGCAGCGGCAGGGACGCCGAGGGCGCCCTGGCCGTCATGAAGCAGTCCGACATCGGGCCCTTCGGCGTCGTCACGCTGCTGCTGGTGCTGCTGGGACAGGTCGCCGTGCTCGCCGAGCTGTACGCGCGGAGCTGGCCGACGGGCGCCTGGGCGTACGTCGTGGCGGCCACCACGGCCCGCGCCGCCCTGACGCTCGCCGCGCGACGCGGGGTGCCCGGGGCGCGACCGGAGGGGCTCGGCGCCGTGGTGGCCGGGACCGTGCCCCGGGCGCGGGCCGGGCTCGTCGTCGCGGCGGTGGCGGTGCTCGCCGCCGGGGGCGGCGCGCTCGGCGGCCTCGGGGACGGCGGGGCCACGACCGGGACCGCACTCGGGGCCGCGTCGTGGTGCGCCGCCGCCGTGCTCGTCGGACTCGCCGCCGCCGAGCTGCTGCTGCGGCGGTGCCGGCGGCGGCTGGGCGGGGTCACCGGGGACGTCTTCGGCGCGCTCGCCGAATGCGCCGCCACCGCCGTGCTGTTGACCCTGGCGCTGGGCTGACGGAGGGTCCGGGGGCCCGGCGGACGGCGGCGGTTCTCAGCCGGTTCGCGGCCGCCCGTCCACCGCGGCGGGGTGAGGCGTAGGCTCGACGTCACCCGACCCCCAGGGAATTCACACGAATCTCCGACGAACAGGATCGCCAGGACCGTGACTGCTCTGACCCTCAGTACCTCGTCCGCCGCAACGACGCGCGTGGACGCCATCGTCATCGGTATCGCCAAAAGCGCCGACGGCTCCGGCACCCCGGTCATCGCCCCGGGTGCCGAGACGGTGGACCAGGCCTTCGACGGGCGGCTCGCCTCCGTCCTGGAGACGCTCGGCGCGAGCGGCGGCGAGGGTGAGACCACCAAGCTCCCGGCGCCGGACGGGCTGAAGGCACCGCTGGTGCTCGCCGTGGGCCTCGGCTCCGCCGACTCCGCCCAGGAGGGCGACGGCTACGCCCCCGAGACGCTGCGCAGGGCCGCCGGTGCCGCCGCCCGGGCGCTCACCGGGACGCGCAAGGCCGCCTTCGCGCTGCCCGTCGCCGACGGCGCGGAAGGCCTCGCGGCGGTCGCCGAGGGCGCGCTGCTGGGCGCCTACTCCTTCACCGCCTACCGCGGCAACGAGAACACCGAGAAGGCCCCGAAGTCCGGCGGCAAGGGCGGCAAGGGCGGCAAGTCCACCCAGTCGGCCAAGGACTCCGCGCGGGACGACGCGAGCGCCCCGCTCGCCGAGGTGACGCTGCTGGGCGGCAAGCCGCGCGACAAGGCCCACAAGGCCGCCGTCGAGCGGGCCGCCGTGCTCGCGGAGGAGGTCGCCCGCGCCCGGGACCTGATCAACACCCCGCCGAACGACCTGTACCCGGCCTCGTTCGCCACGCACGCGCAGGACGCGGCCAAGGAGCACGGCCTGAAGGTCGAGGTCCTGGACGAGAAGGCGCTCGCCAAGGGCGGCTACGGCGGCATCCTCGGCGTCGGCCAGGGCTCCGGCAGGCCGCCGCGCCTGGTGCGGCTCAGCTACACCCACGCGAAGGCGGCCAAGACGCTCGCCCTCGTCGGCAAGGGCATCACCTACGACTCGGGCGGCATCTCGCTGAAGCCCGCCGGTCACAACGAGACGATGAAGTGCGACATGAGCGGCGCCGCCGCCGTGTTCTCCGCCGTCGTGGCCGCCGCGCGGCTGGGGCTCAAGGTGAACGTCACCGGCTGGCTGGCGCTCGCGGAGAACATGCCCTCCGGTGACGCCATGCGCCCGGGCGACGTGCTGACCATGTACAGCGGCAAGACGGTCGAGGTGCTCAACACCGACGCCGAGGGACGGCTCGTCCTGGCCGACGCCCTGACCCGCGCCTGCGAGGAGTCCCCGGACGCCCTGGTGGACGTGGCGACGCTGACCGGTGCGATGGTGCTGGCCCTCGGCAACCGCACGTTCGGTGTCATGTCCAACGACGACGCGTTCCGCGCCGAGGTGCACGAGACGGCCGACCAGGCCGGCGAGCAGTCCTGGGAGATGCCCCTGCCGCCGGAGCTGCGCAAGGGCATGGACTCCTCCGTCGCCGACATCGCCAACATGGGCGAGCGCATGGGCGGCGGCCTGGTGGCGGGCCTGTTCCTGCAGGAGTTCGTCTCCGAGGGCACGCCGTGGGCGCACCTGGACATCGCCGGCCCGGCCTTCAACGAGTCGGGGCCCTTCGGCTACACGCCCAAGGGCGGCACCGGGTCGGCGGTCCGGACGCTGGTGCGGCTGGCCGAGCGCACGGCCGACGGCGAGCTGGGCTGAGCGTCCGGACGCACCCCTCCCGGCGCCGACCGTCCGGGACGTGACGCGGGGGCCCTCCACGCGGCCGTGATGGCCGCGCGGAGGGCCCCCGCGCGTCCGGCTCCGGCCGCGCGGCCCCTTCCCGGCCCCGACCACGCGCGGACGGGGCCGGGAAGGGGCCGCGCCGGTGTTCGCCCTCAGCGATCAGCCCGGCCCGGTAGGCCGGTGGACGGAGGCTGGAGCGCAGGCCGGGGGCGCTGTGAGACGTTCCCGACGTCTCACACACCGGCCCCGCGTCCCGCCCGGTCCCGACAAGTGCGAAGATGGGTTCTCGGCAGGACAGGGGCCCGCTCAACCCACAGGGCCGAAGCAGTACAGCGGCCGAACGCACAGCCGCCCGGTCACAGTCGACCGGCTCCGGCGCACCCATGCATGGAGGACGTGACGTGGCGAACGACGCCAGCACCGTTTTCGACCTAGTGATCCTCGGTGGCGGGAGCGGCGGGTACGCCGCCGCCCTGCGCGCTTCGCAGCTGGGTCTCGACGTCGCTCTGATCGAGAAGGACAAGGTCGGCGGCACCTGCCTGCACTACGGATGTATCCCCACCAAGGCGCTGCTGCACGCCGGCGAGCTGGCCGACCAGGCTCGCGAAGGCGCCGAGTTCGGTGTGAAGACCTCGCTCGAGGGCATCGACATGGCCGGCGTCCACAAGTACAAGGACGGCGTGATCTCGGGGCTCTACAAGGGCCTCCAGGGCCTGATCGCCTCCCGCAAGATCACCTACGTGGAGGGCGAGGGACGGCTGTCCTCCCCCACCTCCGTGGACGTGAACGGCCAGCGCTACGAGGGCCGGCACATCCTGCTGGCCACCGGGTCGACTCCGAAGACCCTCCCGGGGCTCACCATCGACGGTGACCGCGTCATCTCCTCCGAGCACGCCCTCCTCATGGACCGGGTGCCGAAGTCGGCGATCATCCTGGGCGGCGGCGTGATCGGCGTCGAGTTCGCGTCGGTGTGGAAGTCCTTCGGGGCGGAGGTCACCGTCGTCGAGGGCCTGCCGCACCTCGTCCCGCTGGAGGACGAGAACAGCTCCAAGCTGCTGGAGCGCGCCTTCCGCAAGCGGGGCATCAAGTCCTCGCTCGGCTCGTTCTTCGAGAAGGCCGAGTACACCGACGGCGGCGTCAAGGTCACCCTGGCCAACGGCAAGGAGTTCGAGGCCGAGGTCCTGCTCGTCGCGATCGGCCGCGGGCCCGTCTCGCAGGGTCTGGGCTACGAGGAGGCCGGGGTCGCCATGGACCGCGGCTACGTCCTCACCGACGAGTACTGCCAGACCAACGTGCCCTCCGTCTCGGCCGTCGGCGACCTCATCCCGACCCTCCAGCTGGCGCACGTCGGCTTCGCCGAGGGCATCCTCGTCGCCGAGCGGCTCGCCGGACACAAGGTCGTCCCGATCGACTACGACGGCGTCCCGCGCGTCGCCTACTGCCACCCGGAGGTGGCCTCCGTCGGCCTCACCGAGGCGAAGGCCAAGGAGAAGTACGGCGCCGACGCCGTCGTCACCCTCAAGTACAACCTCGGGGGCAACGGCAAGAGCAAGATCCTCAAGACGCAGGGCGAGATCAAGCTCGTCCAGGTGCGTGACGGGGCCGTGGTCGGCGTGCACATGGTCGGCGACCGGATGGGCGAGCAGGTGGGCGAGGCCCAGCTGATCTACAACTGGGAGGCGCTGCCGGCCGAGGTCGCGCAGCTCATCCACGCCCACCCCACGCAGAACGAGGCCCTCGGCGAGGCGCACCTGGCGCTGGCCGGGAAGCCGCTGCACTCCCATGACTGACCTGTCGGGCGCGACTCACATCCGTACCTTTCGTTAGGAGCAACCGAAACCATGCCGGTTTCCGTAACCCTTCCGGCGCTCGGCGAGAGCGTCACCGAGGGCACCGTCACCCGTTGGCTCAAGGCCGAGGGTGAGACCGTCGAGGCCGACGAGCCGCTGCTCGAGGTCTCGACCGACAAGGTCGACACCGAGATCCCCGCCCCGGCCGCCGGTGTGCTGTCCTCCATCAAGGTCGCCGAGGACGAGACGGTGGAGGTCGGCGCCGAGCTGGCCGTCATCGACGACGGCTCCGGCGGCGGCTCCGCCCCCGCGCAGGAGCAGCCCGCACCGCAGCAGGCCCAGCCCGAGCCGCAGCCCGAGCCCGCTCAGCAGCAGGCCCAGCAGCCCGCCGAGCAGCCCGCCCCCGAGCAGCCCGCCGCCCCCGCCGGTGGCGGCGCGTCCGGCACCGACGTCGTGCTGCCCGCGCTGGGCGAGTCCGTCACCGAGGGCACCGTGACGCGGTGGCTGAAGGAGGTCGGCGACGACGTCGAGGCCGACGAGCCGCTGCTGGAGGTCTCGACCGACAAGGTCGACACCGAGATCCCCGCCCCGGCCGCCGGCACGCTGCTGGAGATCCTGGTCGGCGAGGACGAGTCGGCCGAGGTCGGCGCCAAGCTCGCCGTGATCGGGGAGAAGGGCGCGGCCCCCGCCGCGCAGCCCGAGGCCCAGACCCAGACCCCGGCCCCGGCCCCGGCCCCGGCCCCGGCTCAGCCCGAGGCGAAGCCGGAGCCGCAGCCCGAGGCCAAGCCCGAGCCCGCCCCGGCGCCCCAGGCCCAGCCGGAGCCCGCTCCGGCCCCGGCCCAGGAGGCCCCCGCACCGGCCCCGCAGCCGGCGCCTGCCCCGGCGGCGCAGCCCGCCCCGGCCCCCTCGGCCGGTGACGGCGGCGCCTACGTCACCCCGCTCGTCCGCAAGCTCGCGGGCGAGAACAACGTGGACCTGTCCACGGTGAAGGGCAGCGGCGTCGGCGGCCGTATCCGCAAGCAGGACGTCCTCGCGGCGGCCGAGGCGGCCAAGGCACCGGCTCCGGCGGCGGCCCCGTCCGCGCCGAAGGCCCAGGCGGCCCAGCCGTCCGAGCTGCGCGGCCAGACGGTGAAGATGTCCCGCATCCGCAAGGTCATCGCCGAGAACATGATGAAGGCGCTGCACAACCAGGCGCAGCTCTCCACCGTGGTCGAGGTCGACGTCACGCGGATCATGCGGCTCCGGGCGCGGGCGAAGGAGTCCTTCCTGGCCCGTGAGGGCGTGAAGCTCTCGCCGATGCCGTTCTTCGTGAAGGCCGCCGCCGAGGCGCTGAAGGTCCACCCGGCCGTCAACGCCAAGATCAACGACGACGGCACCATCACGTACCACGACGTGGAGAACGTCGGGATCGCGGTGGACTCGGAGAAGGGCCTCATGGTCCCCGTCATCAAGGGCGCGGGCGACCTGAGCCTGGCGGGCATCGCCAAGCGGACGGCCGAGCTGGCCGGCAAGGTGCGCGGCGGCGGCCTGAGCCCGGACGACATGTCCGGCGGCACGTTCACGATCAGCAACACCGGCTCGCGCGGTGCGCTGTTCGACACGATCATCGTGAACTACCCGCAGGTCGCGGAGCTGGGCATCGGCGCCACCGTGCGCCGCCCGGTCGTCGTGAACCACCCGGAGCTGGGCGAGACCATCGCGATCCGCGACATGGCCTACCTGACGCTCTCCTACGACCACCAGCTGGTCGACGGTGCCGACGCGGCCCGCTACCTGGCGGACGTCAAGGCGCGCCTGGAGGCCGGGGAGTTCGAGGGCGAACTCGGCCTCTGACCCTCCCGCACCACCGGCGGCCCGCCCCGAACACCTCGGGGCGGGCCGCCGTCGTACGCCGTCAGTCCCGCAGGGTGGCGAGCCAGTCGGTCAGCAGGCGGTTGACCTCGTCGGGCCGCTCCTGCTGGATCCAGTGCCCGCAGCCGTCCAGGATGTGCGAGGAGGTCAGGCCGGGGAGGGTGACGGGGTAGGCGTCGATCGCCTCGGCCATCCAGGTCGTGGAGGCGTCCAGGGAGCCGCCGACGAACAGGGACGGCTGCGGGATCGGGGCACCCCGGTGGGGAGCGAGGTCCTCCCAGTCGCGGTCCATGGCGCGGTAGCGGTTGAGCGCCCCGGTCATACCGGTGCGCTCGAACTCCCCGGCGTACACGTCGAGGTCGTCCTCGCTCAGCCAGGCGGGCCGTGCACCGCGAGGGAAGCGGTCGCGCAGCCGGCCACCGCGGCGGGCCAGGAAGTGCGGGTCGGGCTCGCCCCGGGCGGGCATGGTGTCGGCGGACATGGCCGCGTAGAAGCCCGCCAGCCAGCCCCGCACGTCGGGCTCGATCTCCGCCTCGGCGCGGCCGGGCTCCTGGAAGTACGAGACGTAGAACTCCTCGTCGTCACCGCCCATCCCCGTGAAGACGTCGCTGGGGCGGGGGCCGCCCGGCGGCGCGTAGGGGACGCTCAGCAGTCCGACGGCGCGGAAGACCTCGGGGTGGAGCAGGGCGGAGAGCGCCGCGATGGTGGAGCCCCAGTCGTGCCCGACGACCACCGCTCTCTCCTCGCCCAGGGCGCGCACGAGGGCGACGTTGTCCTCGACCAGTTCCAGCAGCCGGTAGGCGTCGATCTCGGCGGGCCTGGACGAGCGTCCGTAGCCCCGCACGTCCGGCGCCACGGCCCGGTATCCGGCCGCGGCGAGGGCCGGGAGCTGGTGGCGCCAGGAGTACCAGGACTCGGGGAACCCGTGGACGAGCAGAACCATTGGTCCGGTGCCCTGTTCGACGAGGTGCAGGCGCCCGGCGGGTGCCTCGATCGTGCGGTGCTGCGTGGCGGCGGGCGACGCGGGCTGGTGCATGGCTTCTCCTCGCTCGGCGGGGTGGCCGTTGTCCCCGTGATCATGCGGTGCGGCGTCCGTCCCACGCGAGCGCCGTTGCCGACCTGGCAAACGCCCGGCCCGGCGGCGCCGGTCCCCGCCCACCGGCCCCCATCGCAGGGGCGGCGGCGCCGCAAGGATTGCGGCACATCGGCGTGGAGGAGAACGTTCCGTGCGTTCTGACGCCGCGTCACCGGACGACCGCCGCCGAAAGCTCCGTCCCGTCGCCCGTCCACGCGTTGTCCTCGGACGTCAACAGGTTGCTGATCCTCTGTAAAAAACCGGCGGTCGCAGGAGCCTTGCGGTGCGCCTGCGCGAACGAGCAGAGTCTCAGCCGCGGAACCCGTTCACACCGGTGTTCCGCCGGACCCCGGCCACCCCGCGTGCCCTCTTCGGCATGCCTCAACCCCCCAGCCGGCCGCGGTCCGTGACCTGAAGGAGCATGTGGTGAGACTCTCCAAGAAGCATGTCGTCGCGGCTGTCGCAGCGGGCGTGGTCATGGCGGTGACCGCTCCGGTCAGCGCCCAGGCGAGCGACTCCGGCGGGACCCCGCGCTACCAGCCGGAGATGGTCACGGCCCTGGCGGCGTCGCTCGACGTCACCGAGGACGACGCCGTGGCCCTGCTGGACGACCAGGCGCGGCAGCAGGACGCGCTGAACGCGCTGGAGGCGAAGGGCCTGGAGACCGAGGGCGCCTTCTTCGACGACCGGGGTGACCTCGTCGTCAACGTCGCCGACACGGCCGCGCGGGCACGTGTCGAGAAGGCCGGGCTCGACGGCCGCATACCCGAGCACGGTGATGACGCCCTTCAGCGTGTCATGAGCACGCTAAACAAGGCCGCGGCCGACCGGGTGCCCTCGGGCGTCACGTCGTTCGGCGTCGACCTGGAACACGACGCGGTGACCATCGAGGTGCGCGACGCCGGCGACCCGGCCACCCGGGCGTTCCTGAAGAAGGCCGAGAAGTTCGGCGACGCCGTGCGCACCGAGCGGACCGACGAGCAACTGACCGCCCAGACGACGGTCTACCCGGGCAGCCGGATGAACCCGAACAACAACCGCAACAGCTGGTGCTCGGTCGGCTTCGGGGCCCGCGACCGCTCCGGAAGCCAGTACCTCGTCAGCGCCGGGCACTGCGTCGACCCGGGCACGGGGCTGTACTTCGACGGCGACCGGTTCGCCGTCGGCGAGCACACCCGCTACCGCCTCGGCAGCCGCAGCGTGGACATGGGCGTCGCCCTGGTGGACCGCGGCGACTCCATCGCCACCTCGGTCGGCACCTGGGGCAACAGCCGGCCCGTCGCCGTCCGCGGCTCCGAGCGCGCGCGCGTGGGCTCGACCGTCTGCAAGTCCGGTGCCACCACCGGCTGGACGTGCGGAGAGATCAGCTCGTACAACCAGACGGTCACCTACGTCGACCGCTCGGGCGGCCCCGACACGGTGGTGACCGGCCTCGGTTCGGCCTCGGTGTGCACCGAGGGCGGCGACAGCGGCGGAGCGTACATCTCCGGCGACCAGGGCCAGGGCATGACCTCCGGCGGGCCCCTGAACCAGCGGTGCGACGGCAGTGTCTACGCTTCGGGCACCTCGCACTTCCAGCCGCTGGACGACGCCCTGAACCACTACGGCCTCACCCTGAACACCAACTGATCACCACCGGCACAACGGGGCGGCTCGCGCACGAGGCGGGCCGCCCCACGCGGTGCTCCGCGCCGCGCCGCACCTCCCGGAGGAACCCATGACGTCCGAGCCGCACCACCGGGCGGGCGACACCGCCGGTCCGGCGACGTTCGCGGACGCCTTCCGCGGCGCGCTGCGGGGACGCGGGCTGACGCTGGAACGCGTCTGCGACCACCTGGCGCTGCGCGGCATCAGCGTCAGCCCGGCCACGCTCAGCCACTGGCAGCGCGGCCGCAGCCTGCCCGAGCGGCCGCAGTCGCTGCGCGCGCTGCGCGAGCTGGAGAGCATACTCGGCCAGCCGCCCGGCGCGCTGACGTCGCTGCTGCGGGCGCGGCGTCCGCGCGGACGGACTCCGCAGGCCGTTCAGGACCTGCGCTCCTCCCGGCGGCTGTACGGCGCCGACTCCCCGGTCGAGCAGTTGCTCGGGGCGTCCTTCGAGCGGTTCAACGCGGACCTCCACGCGCTGTTCATCCACGACACCATCCACCTCGACGCCCGGCGCCGGGTGCGGCGGACGAGCGTCACCCAGGTGGTGCGCGCGGTGCGGGACGGGGTGGACCGGCTGGTCGTGGCGCACGTCCTCGGGCAGGCCGTGCCGCCCACGCTCCAGGTCAGCTGCGGGCAGCTCGGCGACGTCCGGTTCGACGCCGGGGGGAAGTGCCTGATCGCGGAGATCCACTTCGGCCGCCCCCTGGCCGGGAACGAGACCGCGATCATCGCCTACACGGTGCTGAGCGGTACGGAGGCGGCCGTCGAGCACTGCTACGAGCGCGGCACCCGGGTCGACCTGCGCGAGTACCTGCTGCACGTGCACTTCGACCCGGCGGCGCCGCCCGCGCGCTGCTACCGGTCCTACCGGGAGAGCTTCCACACCGACGTCCGCGAGACGCGCCCCGTCGCCCTGGACGCCTCGCACTCCGCGCACCTGCTGCCGCCGAAGTGCCCCGTGGGCGTCCACGGCGTCCTGTGGGAGTGGCCGGACCTGCCCCCGGGCTGGTGACGGCGGTAGCGGTGCCAAAAAGCCTGAGAGGAGCTTTTTTAGAACGCGCGCATCGGTGGCGTCCTGGGGAAATCTGTGGCGACGTCTGAGATGCCGATCCACGCAGCCAGGGCAGTCGGATCCGGTGGTGCCTTGGTGAGAGTGGCGATGCGGGCGTGGACTGCGCGGATGGCTTCAGGACGGTGGGTCAGCGCCCGCTTCGCCGTGCCAGTGCCAGGGCACGTCGTGAGATCGGGCCTTCGCAAGGCGAGAGCGAGCCGGACCCAGGGCTCGTTGTGCTGAGGTCGTCGTGTGCACTGGTCGGTGGCGAGGCGGCGGGCCGCATCGGCATCGCCGCGATGGCGGGCCAGGTCGGAGGGATCGTGGGCGTCGTGGACTGCTCCGTCGAACGACGTTCGGTAAGGAGGGGAGGGGGCGGCCGCGATTCGGCCCAGCAATGCCGTGTAGTCGTTCAAGGACGGTACGGCTGGGTCGGGTGCCAACACGCCGGGGATGTCCGGAGAGGGCGGTCGGGGCGCGCCGGACGACCATGCCTCGGCGAGGGCCGCCACAGTGCGGGGGTCCGGCTGAAGGTGGTGCAGCCGCCAGCGGATGCGGTGCGCGACGACGGCCTCCTCGGCGAGGACAGTCACTTCGTCGGGCAGGGCCGTCGGGATCCTCGCCTGCGCCATGTCGGCGCCCATCCTGACGGTGAACTCTCGACCGGCCTCCGTCAGGCGAGGGGACGAACAAAGCTCGTTGTACGCCTCCCCTGTCTGCGCGCGCCAGTAAAGCAATTGGAACTGAGCACGCCGACGCAGCCTCTCGTTGTCAGCCCGGTGTGCCAGCCGCCGCCAGAATTCGACTACGCCGAGGAAGGCGAAGACTCCATGGAAGAAGCCGGGAAGCGGACGCGGGTAGTCGCGCCACGGAGCGTAGTACAGCTCCGTCGGTCCCTCGTCGTCGTACAGGTCGAGCGAGTCGAGCACGGCGTTCAGTTTCATGTGCCGGAATTCGTGGACCAACGTGACGGCGAGTTCTACGGCATCCGGTGGTGTGCTGAGTCCGGCCCCACCGAAAGCGTCGCTCGACGAGACAGAGGTCACCGTGCCGCCGTTTGACTCGGGCAGGGGTGTGAGGGCGATGAGGCCCGCCGCCAGGGCGTCTGCCTGGTCGGGGTCAACGACATCGGTCAACAGTTCTCCTGCGTCGCCGATATTCTGTCTCCATCGGGTGACGTCCGCAGGGGCGAGGCGACGCGACGGCGTGACACCGTGGGCTTCCCGGTATGGGTCCATGTCCTCCAAGACGAGGTCGAAGCGGCCTCGGCCGACGGGCGTCTGCACACGGTGCACAGGAAGCCAACCTGGGGGGAACGGATCCTTCAGGCTAGGCAGGCGCACTACCTCGCCCGAGCACCTGATATGGGCTGAGTCATCCTTCGACACGACATATGCGGTGGTATCCGTGGTGCCGCGGAAGTCGGCAGCTCCCAGTGCGGGCAGGAAGACCAAGCCGTCGCGTACGGGTACGGGCAGCGTGAACGCGATTTTGGCCTTGACAGCTGCTGCAGCCGCGACAGCGTGGAGGTGAAGAAGGTGTTCCGATGGTGTGCCGACTCCGATGCGTGGCCCGCCGGGCGAAGTGTTCAGAGCGCGCAGCGCGCTACTCAACCATCGCCCGACGGACGGATGCAGCAGCACGGTGGCGACTGCCCCGGCGTTGGCCCGCTCGGCCTGCAGGAGCAGTTCCCTAACCTCACCAACCCTCGGCAGCCCGCCCTCGCGGCCCAGTGAGGTCCCATTCGCCGGACGTAGCAAGCGCAGCAGTTCGGCCAAGGCCACCGTGCGTGTCCCGCTTTGCTCGGCCCGTAGGCGCTCGACCAGTGATCGGTCCTCCTGGCCGCCAGCGACGTTGCGCACGTCGGCGGGGCTGGGGAAGGGCAGTACGGGACGGGGCTCGGGGGTGCGGAGGTTGTCGACCGGCCGATACTCGACGGGCGTACCGCTCTCTCCGCCGCCCGTGCCCTCGGAATAGCCCGCAGGGCTTTCCCCGCCGCGGCAGATACGGGGGCGGAGGTAGCGGCCCAGGAGTCGTGCGGCATCAGGGCGCGCATCCGGCGAGTGCGTGTCGGACAGGGCCTGTTCGAGCGTGACTGCGGTCAGATCGAGGGTGCGGTGGGTGAGGGCATCCTGTGGCTCCCGCAGGCCGTTCATCGATTGGCTTTCTTGCTCGTTGAGTTCGGCGAGCACTGTGGCGAGGTTGCGTGCACACAAGATGACGTCGGGGTGGTGCTCACCCAGCCGCGTCTTGCCGGTCTCCAGAGCGGCCCGGTAATGCTCCGCAGCCTGTTCGGGCCGTCCGAGCAGGTGCCAGACCGTGGCGAGCTCATGCCGGGCGGCGATGGTGTCCGGATGTTCTGGTCCCAGCCGGCGCTCGTTGATCTGCAAGATTTCGGTGAACTCGTCCCGCGCCCGCTCCAGAGACTCGGAATCGGACTCGTGATCCCTGATGAGCCGGGCGCGTTCGTGACGGGCAAGGAGCACCTCGGGGTGGTCGTGTGACAGGAAGGTCAGATACACCTGTACGACGTCTTCGGCGGCGTTCCCGGCTTCAACGGCGTGACCGGCATCGCGCAGGGCCCGCACGAGGCTGACCTTCATGGCAAGGGTGTCTCGGTTCGCAGGCCCGGCCAGTTCCTCATGCTGCCGGGTGGCGATCCGTAGTTCAGTGGCCGCTTCAGCGACCCGACCGCGCTTGTGGGCGAGCGTCGCCAGGTCGTGCTTGATCCGCAGGATGCCTCGCCGGTCCGCCTGAGGATCACTTTGGCGCATAGCGAGAGCGGCGAGTAACTCCACCTCGGCGGCTTCGTACCGACCCAACTCCCGAAGGACCAGGGCCCGTCCGGTCTTGGCCGACTGCACGTGAGGATGCCCGTCTTCCAGAACCCGCTCGCACGTCCTGTCCACGTCCTCGTAGAGCCGGTCGGCCTGGTCGAGGTCGCCGTTTTCGCGCAGTGCCCAGGCCAGGCACAAACGGGCGGCGATCGTGGCGCGATCCTCGTCACCGAGCAGACGCGCCCTGGCCTCGGCCACGGCTGCGAGTTCGGTGACAGCCTCGCAGTACATCCCCAAGTAGGTGTGGTACTGGGCTGCGCGCAGGGCGGGCCCGGTGGCCGCGGCGACGAGGTCGGCTTCCGTGGCGACGCTGGTCTCGCGCTCTTGCAGCAGCACGCGGGCGGCGACACAGTGGGGCGCGATCGCCCGCCACAGAGGCCAGTCGGCGGTGCTGTTCTCTGTCAGGGGGTCGGTGAAATGGTGCAGCAAATCCGTGACCAGTCTGAGCAGCAGCGGTACCCGGGTGATGAAGTCGGGGTGGCTGCGGCTGGCGGCACGGACCATCGGGTGCAGGGTGATCCACCTCAGCGGACCAACCGTCGATCCGTTCGTGGCCTCGCTGTCACGCGTCATCTCGATGGTGATCAGCTTGAGGCCTGCCAGGCCCTTCAGCGCGTCATTGATCCGTGGTTGCGTCGGGTCGGTGAAGAGGCCGCTTGCCGCGAGTATCTCCGGATTGAGCAGTTTCTGATAGGGAATAGGAGCAGGTCCGAAAGCGGACAGCAGCCGCAGGAGCGGGCGGGCGTGGTGGGCACCTTGGTGGTGCAGCAGATCGAGGGAGAGTTCCCACGTGCTCAGAATGGTTCGGCGACTCCGTTCAGCTGGCCCCAAGTCCATGTCCGGATCAGCCGCCATCTCCGCCAGGCGGGTGTCGAAGTTGCGGAGATACTCGGCGAATGTGACCGGCGTCGATGGGGACGGCCAGGGATCCTCCCGCACCTGCGCCAAGTAGGAGCCGGCAAGGTTGAGCGCGAGTGGAAGCCCCCCGAGGTGTTCGGCAAGGTCCTGGGCGTCCCGCACGGTGCCTGCCTCCGGAGCCAGGTCGCCTAGGACCTGGGCACCATGCTCGTTGGAGAGCAGGTCGACGCCGACCATCTGCACCCACCGCCCCCACCGTTCGGCGCGGGAGTCCTGGCTGGTAATCAGCACGGTCCCCCAGGGGTGTGCGGGTGGCCGCAGCCATCCGATGCCCTCGGCGGCTCGGGAGGGCGCTGCCCCGAGAAGTGCGGGGTCATCGACGTTGTCGAGGACCAGCAGCCACGGTGTGGCGAGGGCGTTGAGATGCCTCCATAGAACGTCTGCCTGATGAGCCCCGACGAAGTCGGCTGCCTTGGCGCCCGCGGCGAACGCAACTGCACACAGCGCCCCAGACAAACCTTCGCCATCCACGCCTGACACCCACCAAACCCGGGTCGAGGAGCTCGCCAGCCGGTGTGCCACCTCCAGGGCGATCGTCGTCTTACCGCACCCGCCCATCCCGCACAGCAGCCACACACCCGGCACACCCGCGTCACCTTTGACGCGCTGTGTCACCGCACCGGTCAGCTCGGCCACCAGCCCTTGGCGTCCCCGCAGCCGATCCGCCGCGACCCTGCGTTGCGGAACAGCCAAGGGAGCAACTGCTCCAGGGAGGGCAAATTCCGGCGGAGGAGCAACGACGTAGTTGATCTGGGCGCCATCGCGCACGATGCCGACAGAGAAGCTGCCTTGCTCTGCCCGCGACACGACGTTCGCAGGCGTGCCCTCAGTCGACAGCGGTCCTGCGGGCGATGGGCATGGGTCAGCCGGTCCGTTCAGCCCTGGTACGGATCCGGCTCCGAAGGGGTGCCCGTACGTGCACCTCCGCTGATCGCACCAGCGGCGATCCCCCCTGTGTGGGCGCTGATTTCGGTGCGGCCGACAAAAGCCGCTCCCCCACGGTCGGCCGAGACTCCGCCTTCTGGCTTGTACTGGGAAAGTAGAGCGCGCAGTTCCTCGGCCGCCTGGGCTCGCTCGTTGTCGTCCAAGCTCTCAAGCAAGTCCGCAATGCGGGTCTGCCATGCTGCTTCCTGACGGATACGTACCCGCTCCGTGTCAGCAGCCTGCGCGGTCCGCAGCTCCTCAGCCGACCGGTCCAAACGCTCCAGCTCGCCCCGTTGGCGCTGCTCGTCACCGCGGCCGAACCAGCGTGCGAGCGCCTGCCGGAGGCCGGTCCACATGTCTGTCCCAGCCGCCTGGACCACTGCGGTTCCGCCAGCCGCGGCCAGTACCGTCAAAGCCTCTTCCAGCATCTCCGTCCTGCCCTCCCAGAGACGAACTGGTCAGTACAGTAGCCCCGCGCTCGGTGCCCGCGCAGCATCATGAGAGAACATTTAGGCGTTCGTTTCACACGTTCACTTGGCGCTCTCAGTTCCCCAGCATCGGCGCGCCTCATCCGCCTCCACTAGGCACTGTCCGGCGGATCATCTTGCCGGCCAAAGGGAATACCGAACGAACGGCCTAACGAGCTCGTGCACGGTAGGCGGTGAGGCATCGAGGACCTCGGTGAGGCTCGGTGTTCACCTCTGTCGTGTCGGCGTCAGGTCCGCGGTTTGCTGGTGGGAGAGGAGGCCGGCGACGGCTTGGACGGTGTCGCTGATGTGCTCGCGGCGGGCCAGGGCGCGCCAGTTCTTCAGATGGGCGATGCCGTGCTCGACGCGGATGCGCCGCGAGGAGTGCGCCGTGCGCTGCCGCTGGTACATCTCCTCGTACCAGTCGGGAGCGTTCTTCTTGAACTTCCGGTGCGGTGGTGTCACGACCCGTCCGCCGGTCTGCGCGCCCAGGCCCTGGTATCCGGCGTCGGTGAGGATCTCCACGGCCGACCCGTCGGCCAGGAGCCTGGCCAGCCCCAGCTGGCGGGCGTGGGTGATGTCCGCGCAGCTGCCCGGCCGGGTCGGGCTGCAGAACAGCATCCGGCCGCTGGCGTCGGTGACGACCATGGTCTTGACGGCGTTCTGCCTGGTCTTGCCGGAGATGAATTTGTCCCGGTCCCTGCGTCCGGCGGCCGGGCGCCGGACGCGGATCTCGGTGCCATCGATGATCCCGGTCCTACCGCTGGCACCGAGGTGGTCGATGACCTCGGCGAGAGTCCGCAGCCGCACGCCGGGGGGCGATGGTGCAGCCGCGCTCGGCGAGCAGGGGCCGCACTTCGCCGACGGCGCGGGTGATGGTGGAGCGCTCCACACCGAACCAGCAGGCCAGCACGTCATGCGTGGTGGCGTGACGGAGGTGGACGAGCGTGGCCAGGAGCCGGTCGACGAAGACCAGCCGGTGCTTCGCGCCAGCGCCCACCGCCCGCTTCCGCGGCCGGGAGGTGAGCCTGGCCTGGTGCCGTTCATGCCACAACGGGCCCAACTCGGCGACGATTTCAGCGATCACGTCGGCCGACAGGCCCGTGATCCTTCGGTCGCTGATGATCGCTGCACGAGATGCGTTCCCCACCACACGACCATGATCGGCGATCAGCAGC
Source organism: Streptomyces sp. GSL17-111 (assembly GCF_037911585.1). NCBI lineage: Bacteria > Bacillati > Actinomycetota > Actinomycetes > Kitasatosporales > Streptomycetaceae > Streptomyces > Streptomyces sp. GSL17-111. The sequence goes on along the minus strand of NZ_JBAJNS010000001.1, from coordinate 4,814,149 downwards.
TCGATGCCTCACTGCCTACCGTGCACGAGCTCGTTAGCCGAGGATCAGGGCGGCGGAGGCGATGACGCCGACGGTGATGATGACCGCGCGCAGGGCCGTCGGGGGCAGCCGGCGGCCGAAGCGGGCGCCCAGCGTGCCGCCGACGGTCGCGCCGACGGCGATGGCTCCGGCGGCCGCCCAGTCGATGTGCGTGACGGCGATGAAGACGACCGCCGCGACGCCGTTGACGATGGACGACAGCACGTTCTTCACGGCGTTCAGACGTTGCAGGTCGTCGTCGAGGACGCTGCCGAACAGACCCATCATCAGCACGCCCTGAGCCGCGCCGAAGTAGCCGCCGTACACGCCGGTCCCGAGGACGCCGAGCCACAGGGGGACGCCGCCGTCGGCGTCCGCGCCGTCCGGGCGGCGCGAGACCAGCCAGCGGTTCAGGCGCGGTTGGAGCACGACGAGCACGCAGGCCGTCAGGATCAGGACGGGGACGACGGCCTGGAACGTCTCGGGCGGCAGCTTCAGCAGGAGCAGCGCCCCGATGAGGCCGCCGATCAGGGAGCCCGCGCCGAAGCGCAGGACGCGGCGGCGCTGGCCCCGCAGCTCCCGCCGGTAGCCCCAGGCGGCGCTCAGGACGCCCGGCACCAGGCCGACGTTGTTGGAGACGTTGGCGAGCACCGGTGGGTAGCCGAAGGCGAGGAGCGTGGGGAAGGTGATGAGGGTGCCGGAGCCGACCACGGCGTTGATCGCGCCGGCCGCGACGCCGGAGGCCGCGATGGCCGTCAGCTCCAGGACGCTCACGACGCCGTCCGCTTGTAGTAGTACGTGGTCGGCCGCAGGACCCCGGCGGGGTCGGCGGCGTAGTCGGGCACGGTGCCCGCCTCCGTCCAGCCGGCGGCCCGGTAGAGGCGTTCGGCGGGGCTGCCGGTCTCGGTGTCGAGGACGAGCAGGGCGTACCCGGCCTCGCGGCCGGCGTCCTCGGCGGCCGTCAGCAGGGCGCGGGCGACGCCGCGGCCGCGGGCGTCCGGGTGGACCATGAGCTTGGCCACATCGGCGCGGTGCCGTCCGTTGGGCATGCTGCCGGGGGTCAGGGTGATCGTCCCCACGGTGCGTCCGTCCGGCGTCCGGGCCACCCAGACGAGGGCTGCGCCGGTGGCGACGGCGTCGGCCCGCGCGAGCCACCAGGAGCGCGCGTCGGCGTGGGGCAGCGGGGCGAGGAAGCCGACGGAGGCGCCGTCGGCGACCACGTCGACCAGGAGACGGGCGAGGGCGTCGGCCTCGGTGAGGAGGTCCGACCCGGACAGCGGCGAGATCGTCGGCACGACCACGGACCCTACCGCCCGCCCGCACGGCGCACCGAGGTGACCGGTGAGTAGCCGGGGCGGTGGGCGCCGTATTGTCGGAGGTCGACAGTTAGGAGCGCCCATGGCACCGCCCGTCGTCCACTCACTGCGGGAGCAGATCCGCGAGCACATCGTGGAGGGCATCGTCAGTGGCCGGTGGAAGCCGGGCGAGCGGATCGTGGAGCGCCGCATCGCGGTGGAGCTGGAGGTCAGCCAGACGCCCGTGCGGGAGGCGCTGCGCGAGCTGGAGACACTGCGGCTGATCGAGTCGGCGCCGAACAAGGGCGTGCGGGTGCGCGCGCTGTCGGCGGCCGACCTGGAGGAGATCTACCCCGTGCGGGCGGGCCTGGAGCAGATGGCGGCGGAGCTGGCCGCGCCGCGTCTGGCCCGGGACGTCTCGGCCCTGGAGCCGCACGTCGCCGCGCTGTACGAGGCGGACCGGGCGGGCGACGGGGAGGCGCAGGTGCGGCACACCGTCGCCTTCCACCGGGAGCTGGTGCGGGCGTCGGGCAACAGCGTGCTGCTGCACACCTGGGAGTCGCTGGGCATCGAGGTGTGGACCGCGCTGTCGATCCGCTGGCTGGGCACGGTGCAGCAGTCGTACGCCGAGGAGCACGACGCGGTGGTGGCCGCGTTCCGCCGGGCGGACCCGAACGTCGCGCAGCTGGTGAAGGAGCACGTGCTGGGCTGCGCCCCTGCCCCGGAGCCGCACGTCCGCTGACGTCGTGGCCCGGGGCCCGGGGGGCGCGTTCCGTGGGGCCGGTCAGCCGCCGACGTAGGCGGCCAGGTGCTCGCCGGTGAGGGTGGAGCGGTCGGCGACGAGGTCGGCGGGCGTGCCCTCGAAGACGACCCGGCCGCCGTCGTGGCCCGCGCCGGGGCCGAGGTCGATGATCCAGTCGGCGTGGGCCATGACGGCCTGGTGGTGTTCGATGACGATGACGGACTTGCCCGCGTCGACGAGCCGGTCGAGCAGGCCGAGGAGCTGTTCGACGTCCGCGAGGTGGAGCCCGGTGGTCGGCTCGTCGAGCACGTGGACGCCGCCCTTGTCGGCCATGTGCGTGGCGAGCTTGAGCCGCTGCCGCTCGCCGCCGGAGAGGGTGGTCAGCGGCTGGCCGAGCCCCAGGTAGCCGAGGCCGACGTCGGCGAGCCGGGTGAGGACCTTGTGGGCGGCCGGCGTCCGCGCCGGACCTGCGGCGAAGAACTCCTCCGCCTCGGCCACCGACATCGCGAGCACCTCGCTGATGTCACGTCCGCCGAGGTGGTACTCCAGCACGGAGGCGTCGAAGCGCCGGCCCTCGCACTCCTCGCAGGTGGTCGCCACTCCGGCCATCATCGCCAGGTCGGTGTAGACGACGCCGGCGCCGTTGCAGTTCGGGCAGGCGCCCTCGGAGTTGGCGCTGAACAGCCCGGGCTTGACGCCGTTGGCCTTGGCGAAGGCCTTGCGAATGGGTTCGAGCAGCCCGGTGTAGGTCGCCGGGTTGCTCCGCCGCGAGCCGCGGATGGGGCTCTGGTCGACCGAGACCACGCCCTCGCCGGCGGGGATCGAGCCGTGCACGAGGGAGCTCTTCCCCGAGCCCGCGACGCCGGTGACGACGACGAGCACCCCGAGCGGGACGTCCACGTCCACGTCGTGCAGGTTGTGCCGGTCGGCGCCCCGGATGGGCAGCGTGCCGGTGGGCTTGCGGACGGTCTCCTTGAGGGCGGCCCGGTCGTCGAAGTGGCGGCCGGTGAGGGTGCCGCCGGTGCGCAGCCCCTCGACGGTGCCCTCGAAGCAGACGGTGCCGCCCTCGGTCCCCGCGCCGGGGCCGAGGTCGACGACGTGGTCGGCGATCGCGATGGTCTCCGGCTTGTGCTCCACGACGAGCACCGTGTTGCCCTTGTCCCGCAGCCGCAGCAGCAGGTCGTTCATCCGCTGGATGTCGTGCGGGTGCAGGCCGACGGTCGGCTCGTCGAAGACGTAGGTGACGTCGGTGAGCGAGGAGCCGAGGTGGCGGATCATCTTGACGCGTTGCGCCTCGCCGCCGGAGAGCGTCCCCGAGGGCCGGTCGAGGGAGAGGTAGCCGAGGCCGATCTCGGTGAAGGAGTCGAGCGTGCGCTGGAGGGTGGTGAGCAGCGGTGCCACCGACGGCTCGTCGAGGCCGCGCACCCAGTCGGCCAGGTCGTCGATCTGCAGGGCGCAGGCGTCGGCGATGCTGAGGCCCCGGATCTTCGAGGAGCGGGCGCCCTCGCTCAGCCGGGTGCCGTCGCACTCGGGGCAGGCGGTGAAGGTGACGGCGCGGTCGACGAAGGCGCGGATGTGGGGCTGCATCGCCTCCCGGTCCTTGGACAGCATCGACTTGCGCAGTTTGGGGATCAGTCCCTCGTAGGTGAGGTTCACGCCCTCGACCTTCACCTTGGTCGGCTCGCGGTGGAGGAAGTCCCGCATCTCCCGCTCGGTGAACTCGCGGATCGGCTTGTTCGGATCGAGGAACCCGGACTCGGCGTAGATGCGCACGGTCCACCAACTGTCCGACTTCCAGCCGGGGATGGTGAACGCGCCCTCGGCGATCGACTTGGAGTCGTCGTAGAGCTGGCCGAGGTCGATGTCGGTGACGGTGCCCCGGCCCTCGCAGTGCGGGCACATGCCCCCGGTGCGGCTGTAGGTCTGCTTGACGGTCCTGGCGTCCCCGCGTTCGACGGTGACGGCTCCGCTCGCCCGGACCGAGGGAACGTTGAAGGAGTACGCGTTGGGTGAGCCGATGTGCGGCCGGCCGAGCCGGCTGAAGAGGATGCGCAGCATCGCGTTGGCGTCGGTGGAGGTGCCGACCGTGGACCGGGGGTCGGCGCCGATCCGCTGCTGGTCGACGATGATCGCGGTGGTCAGTCCGTCGAGGACGTCGGCCTCCGGCCGGGCGAGGGTCGGCATGAAGCCCTGGACGAAGGCGCTGTAGGTCTCGTTGATCAGACGCTGGGACTCGGCGGCGATGGTGTCGAAGACCAGCGAGCTCTTGCCCGAGCCGGAGACACCGGTGAACACCGTGAGCCGGCGTTTGGGGATCTCGACGCTGATGTCCTTGAGGTTGTTCTCGCGCACGCCCTGCACGCGGATCAGATCGTGGCGGTCGGCCGCCCGCGCCGGGGGCGTCGACGTGTCCGGCGTCGTGGACCTGCTCATCTTGTCTCCGTACGTCGTGAGGCGGCCCGGTGGTGCGGGAGCGACGGCGGGCGGTACGCCTGGTTGCTGGGGGTCGGCGGGGCCGGGGCGCGGCCCCGGGGCAGCGGGGGCGGTGCCGCGCGCGGCTCCACGGTAGCCACGCCGCGCGTGGTCCGCAGGTCGATATCGCCGGGCGCCGGGAGGTCGATCTCCGGCGCCCGGAGGCGGGTTCAGCGTCCGCCTGACTGACTGAAGCGCACCATGTTCCCGGCGGGGTCGCGGAAGGCGCAGTCCCGGACGCCGTAGGGCTGGTCGACCGGCTCCTGGAGCACGTCGGCGCCGGCGGCGCGGAGGCGTTCGAACGTCGCGTCGCAGTCGTCGGTGGCGAAGATGACGGCGCGCAGGAGGCCCTTGGCCAGCAGTTCGGCCATGGCCCGCCGGTCGTCGGGCGAGGCGTTCGGGTCGGCCACCGGCGGTTCGAGCACGATGCTGACGTCGGGCTGCGTGGGTGCCCCGAGGGTCACCCAGCGCATTCCCTCGAACCCGACGTCGCCCCGGACCTCCAGCCCGAGGGCGTCCCGGTAGAAGGCGAGCGCCTTGTCGTGGTCGTCGACGGCGATGAAGCACTGCGAAAGGTTGATCTCCATGCCCGTCACGCTACGGGCGGGGGCGCGGTCCGTGCTTCTCCGTTCCTGACCGGTCGTGTGTAGACCTTGGCGACGCAGGCCGGGACGGCGGCGCCCTCCGCGTGGTCGCGGGCCCGGTACGCGCTCGGCGTCTCCCCCACCAGCTCGGTGAACCGCGAGCTGAAGGACCCCAGCGACGTGCAGCCGACGGCGCAGCAGACGTCGGTCACGCTCAGGTCGCCCCGGCGCAGGAGCGCCTTGGCGCGCTCGATGCGGCGGGTCATGAGATAGCTGTACGGCGTCTCCCCGAAGGCCGCGCGGAAGCTGCGGGAGAAGTGGCCCGGTGACATGAGGGCGACGCGGGCGAGGGCGGGGACGTCGAGCGGCTCCGCGTAGTCGCGGTCCATCGCGTCGCGGGCCCGGCGCAGCCGGACCAGGTCGTCCAGGTTCACCCGGCCACGATCCCACACCGGCCCCACGGGTGGCGGTCGGCGCCGCCTCGACGGACAGGGGCACCGAGTGCCCGGTTTCGTGGCACGGAATGCCGATTTTGGCCTGCGGAACATATTTTCGGCTCCCAGGCTTTGATCGATCATCGATCGAGGCTTATCGTCATCGGCGCGGGCTCACCCCTGTCCTGCCCTGCACCTTTCAGCCCCACCACCGTCCTCATCCCCGGAAGGCGGCCCACGATGACCCGTCCCGTACGCACCCCGGCGAGCGAGCTGGACCAGCTCCCCGACCGCGATCCGCAGGAGACCGCCGAATGGCGGGAGTCCCTGGACGCCGTGGCGGCCGAAGCCGGTCCGCAGCGCGCCGCCTACCTGGTGCGCCGGACGGTGGAGCACGCCCGGCACAGCGGCCTCGCCGTGCCGTCACTGCTGGAGACGGAGTACGTCAACACGATCCCCACCGCCGCCGAGCCGGAGCTGCCCGGCGACACGGAGATGGAGACCCGCATCACGGCCTGGAACCGCTGGAACGCCGCCGCCATGGTGACGCGCGGCAGCCGGTACGGCGTCGGCGGCCACATCGCCACCTACGCCTCGGCGGCCTGGCTCTACGAGACGGGCTTCCAGCACTTCTTCCGCGGCAAGGAGGACCCGGAGCGGCACGGCTCCGGTGACCAGCTCTACATCCAGGGCCACGCCTCCCCCGGCATCTACGCCCGCGCCTTCCTGGAGGGCCGGATCACCGAGGAGAACCTGGACCACTTCCGCCAGGAGGCCGGTGGCAAGGGCCTGCCGTCCTACCCGCACCCCCGGCGGCTGCCGTGGCTGTGGGAGTTCCCGACCGTCTCGATGGGCCTCGGTCCGCTTTCGGCCGTCTACCAGGCGCGGTTCAACCGCTACCTGGAGCACCGGGGCATCAAGGACACCAGCCGCAGCCACGTCTGGGCGTTCCTCGGCGACGGCGAGATGGACGAGCCGGAGTCGACGGCCGCCCTCGCGCTCGCCGCCCGCGAGCAGCTCGACAACCTGACCTTCGTCATCAACTGCAACCTCCAGCGCCTCGACGGCCCCGTCCGCGCCAACTTCAAGATCGTGCAGGAGCTGGAGGCCCAGTTCCGCGCGGCGGGCTGGAACGTCGTGAAGTCGCTGTGGGGCTCGGCCTGGGACGAGCTGATCCGGCTCGACACCACCGGTGCGCTGCTGCGCCGCCTGCGCGAGGTGCCGGACGCCCAGTTCCAGACGTACGCCACCCGCGACGCCGCCTACATCCGCGAGCACTTCTTCGGCGCCGATCCGGCCCTCGCCGAGCTGGCGAAGCGGCTGTCGGACGCGAAGATCGCCGAGTGCTTCCACACCTCCCGCGCGGGCCACGAGCCGCGCAAGGTGTACGCGGCCTACCGGGCGGCCGTGGAGCACCGGGGCGCGCCGACCGTCGTCCTGGCCCAGACGGTCAAGGGCTGGACGCTGGGCCCCGGCTTCGAGTCGCGCAACGCCAACCACCAGATGAAGAAGCTCTCCGGCAAGGAGTTCCGCGCCATGCGGGACCTGCTGGAGCTGCCGATCCCGGACGCGAAGCTGGACGACGAGCTGGTGCCCTACGCGCACCCGGGCGCCGACAGCCCCGAGGTGCGCTACCTGCGGGAGCGACGCGCCGAATTGGGCGGCCCGGCACCGGCCCGCAGGGTCCACCCGGTGGCGCTGCCGGCCCCGGCCGACCGCCCCTTCGCCGCGCTCGCCAAGGGCAGCGGCAACCAGGAGATCGCCACCACCATGGCGTTCGTCCGGCTGGTGAAGGACCTGATGCGGGACAAGGAGACCGGCAAGCGCTGGGTGCCGATCGTCCCGGACGAGGCGCGCACCTTCGGCATGGAGGCGCTGTTCCCCTCCGCCGGCATCTACTCACCGCTGGGCCAGACGTACGAGCCGGTCGACCGCGACCAGCTGATGTACTACAAGGAGGCCAAGGACGGGCAGATCCTCAACGAGGGGATCACCGAGGCCGGCGCCATGGCCGACTTCACGGCGGCGGCGACGTCGTACGCCACCCACGGCGAGCCGATGATCCCGTTCTACATCTTCTACTCGATGTTCGGCTGGCAGCGCACCGCCGACCAGTTCTGGGCGCTGGGCGACCAGCTCGGCCGAGGGTTCGTGGTCGGCGCGACGGCGGGCCGCACGACGCTCACGGGCGAGGGCCTCCAGCACGCCGACGGCCACTCGCACCTGATCGCGGCGACGAACCCGGCGGCGCTGAACTACGACCCGGCCTTCGCGTACGAGATCGGCGTCATCGTCAAGGACGGCCTGCGCCGCATGTACGGGGAAAACCCCGAGGACGTCTTCTACTACCTGACGGTCTACAACGAGCCCAAGCCGCAGCCCGCCATGCCCGAGGGGGTCGAGGAGGGCATCGTCAAGGGGCTCTACCGCTTCAACCGGGGAAGCGTCCAGAACCCCGAGAAGCCCGACGCCGACGTTCCGCGCGTCCAGCTGCTCGGCTCGGGCACGGCGATCCACTGGGTCCTGGAGGCGCAGCGGCTGCTGGCCGAGGAGTGGGGCGTCGCGGCGGACGTGTGGTCGGCGACGTCGTGGGGCGAGCTGCGCCGCGACGCGCTGGAGTGCGACGCCGCCGCGCTGCGCGGCGAGGAGCGCACCCCGTACGTCACGCGGGTCCTGCAGGACGCGCCGGGGCCGGTACTGGCGGTCAGCGACTGGATGCGGCAGGTGCCGGACCAGATCAGCCAGTGGGTGCCGGGCGACTACTCCTCGCTGGGCACGGACGGCTTCGGCCTGTCCGACACGCGGGAGAACGCCCGCCGGCACTTCGGCGTGGACGCGCGGTCCGTCACCGTCGCGGCGCTGGCGCGGCTGGCCCGGCGCGGTGAGGTGAAGCAGGAGACCGTCCGCGAGGCCGCCGAACGCTACGGCCTGGCCTGATCCGTGGCACACGTGGGGCCGCGACCCGGTGGTCGCGGCCCCACGACGCGTCAGATGGAGTGCTCCTCCGGGGACTCGGGAGGCAGCTCGACCTCGGGGTGGCCGCGCAGTTTGAGGATGGCCAGGGCGAGCCCGCCCCACACGACCACGATCGACACGATCAGCATCACGATGGCGCTGGCGGACATCAGGCACTCCTCTTCTCGTCGTCCACGTCCGGCGGGACCTCCGCGCCGCGACGCCAGGGGATCAGGGACAGGACGATCCCGATGAGCAGGGCGCCACCGGCCACGCCCCAGCCCGCCCAGGCCAGGAAGCTGCTCGGGTAGTCCCCGTAGTTCTCGTCGAGCTCCTGCGCGAGGGAGTCGATGAGCATCAGCCCGAGCACGATCGGCGTGATGATCCCCAGACACAGCTTCCACCAGCGGCCCAGCTTGACCGCGGAGGTGGCGTCGGCGTCGCGCTGCAGGACGGGCAGCTTGCGCAGGAGCCAGGCGACGACGATGACGGAGATGAGCGAGGCGAGGGCGATCCCGTACCGGTTGATGAACCGGTCGGCGGCGTCCAGCAGGTACAGCCCGCCGTTGGTCGGGTAGAGCAGCAGGGAGACGAGCGCCACCAGCGTGCCCACCATCAGCACCGAGACGAGCCGGCTGACCCGCAGCCGTTCCTGCACGGCCGCGACGATGACCTGCATGATGCTGATGAGCGACGTCCACCCGGCAACCACCAGCGACAGGAAGAACAGCACGCCGAAGAAGCCGCCCCACGGCATCTCCGAGATGATCGTGGGGAAGGCGACGAAGGCGAGCCCGAGTCCGCCCTCGGTCTCGAAGACCGCGCCGCCGCTGCTCGCCGCGAGGAAGCCGAGGGTGGCGAAGACGCCGATGCCGGCGAGGATCTCGAAGGAGCTGTTGGCGAAGCCCGCGACCAGGGCGGAGCCGGTGAGGTCCGAGCGCCGTCCCAGGTAGGAGGCATAGGTGATCATGATGCCGAAGCCGACGGACAGCGAGAAGAAGATCTGGCCGTAGGCCGCCACCCAGACGTCCCCGTCGGTCAACGCGTCCCAGTCGGGGGTGAACAGAGCGTCCAGGCCCAGATCGGCGCCTTCCAGGGTGAGGGCCCGGACGACGAGGACGACGAAGAAGATGATCAGCAGCGGAATGAAGATCTTCGCCGCCGTCTCGATCCCGTGCCGGATGCCGAGGGCCAGCGTGATCAGGACCGTGACCCAGATCGCCAGGAGCGGCCAGAAGACGCCGCCCACGTAGCCGCCGAGCTCGCCGGGGGTGTCGCCCACCTGGAGGAAGGTCCCGAACAGGAAGCCCTCCGCGTCGTCCCCCCAGCTCTGCCCGACGGAGAAGCCGACGTAGCGCAGGGCCCAGGCGAGGATGAGGGCGTAGTAGGTGGCGATGACGAAGCAGATCGCCACCTGCCACCAGCCGATGAACTGCGCCGGGCGGCCGAGCCGGAGGTAGGAGGCCGGTGCGGAGCCCCGGTAGCGCCGCCCGATCGTGTATTCCATGATCAGCAGCGGCAGACCGGCCGTCACCAGGGCGATCAGGTACGGCAGCATGAACGCCCCGCCGCCGTTGCGGTACGCCTCGGCCGGGAAACGCCAGATGTTGCCCAGGCCGACCGCCGAGCCGATCGCGGCCAAAAGGAAGCCCGTTCGGCTGCCCCACCTCTCGCGGGGTTGATCGCTCATCATCCAGATCCCCTTGTGACGGAATGCATGGGTATGGGTCTTTTGCACGCTAGCAGCGGCCTGTGACCGCCGCCCGCGGACACGCGTGCCGTACGCCCGCCCGCGCGCCCGCCGCTGACGGACCGGCACAATGCCCGGTTATGCGGGCCGCACGACTCATCAGACTGGTACTGCTCCTTCAGAACCGGCGGGCGATGACGGCCGCCGAACTGGCCGCCGAACTGGAGGTGTCACGGCGCACGGTCGTGCGGGACGTCGCGGCGCTCTCGGAGGCCGGGGTGCCGGTCTACGCCGACCGGGGCCGGGCGGGCGGCTACCGCCTGATCGGCGGATACCGCACCCGGCTGACGGGGCTGGGACGGGACGAGGCGGAGGCGCTGTTCCTCTCCGGCGTGCCGAGCGCCCTGCGCGACCTCGGCCTGGCGGACGCGGCGTCGGCCGCGGAGCTGAAGGTGCTCGCCGCGCTCGACCCGCACCTGGGCGACGCCCGGCGCAGCGTCGCCCAGCGCTTCCACCTCGACGCGCCGGGCTGGTGGCAGGAGCCGACGGCGCCTCAGCTGCTCCCCCGGCTCGCCGACGCCGTCTGGGACGACCGGCGGGTGACGGTCCGCTACCGGCGGCGGGACACGACGGTGCTGCGGACGCTGGAGCCGTACGGGCTCGTGCTGAAGGCCGGCGTCTGGTACCTCGCGGCCCGCGTGCCGGCCCCCGACACGGAGCCGCCCGGGGAGGGGGCCTTCCGCGTGTACCGGGTGGACCGGCTGGTCTCGGTCGTGGCGGAGGAGGAGCGGTTCGGTCGGGAGGAGGGCTTCGAACTGCCCGCGTTCTGGGCCCGGCGGGCGTCGGCGTTCGCCCGCTCGCTGCTGCGCGAGGAGGTCGTCGTGCGGCTGACGGAGTCCGGGGCGCAGCGGCTGCGGTACGTGCACAGCGACCGGACGGCGGCCGACGAGGCGCTCGCCGCCGGGGAGCGCACGGAGCGGGGCGGGCGGAACGTCGTGACGGTCACGCTGCCCGTCGAGTCGCTGGACGTGGCGTTCGGGGAGCTGTTCACGCTCGGCCCCGAGGTGGAGGTCCTGGCCCCGGACGCCCTGCGGGAACGTTTCGCGGAGGCCGCCCGCCGCATGGCGGCGCTCTACACCGACGTGCGGCGGGCGGGCCCCTGACTAGCGGTACTTCTCCGGGTCCGGGCGCGGCCCGGCCGCGTCCCCGGCCTCCTCGTGCGCGTGCAGGTCGAGCAGGTAGGCCCACGCGTCCGGCTGTGAGCCGTCCGTGTCGGTCACGCCGTACTCCCGGGCCAGCGAGGCGCTGGAGAGGGACCGGCCGTTGAAGCGGGCCCGGTCCGGGTCGGCGGCGAGCGCCGCGAGACCTCGGGCCAGGTAGCGCGGTGTCTCGGAGACGGCGAAGTCCGGATTCTGCCGCGCGCCCTCGCGCCAGCTGTCCTCGGTCACCTTGAAGTGGGTGTCGAGCATGGTCTCCGAGCGCAGCCAGCCGGGGGTGACCACCACGGCCGTCGCGCCGTGGGCGGGCAGCTCCCGGGCCAGGCCGTGGGCGATGCGCAGCGGCGCGCTCTTGGCCAGGTCGTAGTAGAGGGGCTCGCGGTAGCGGCGGTTGTACTCGGCGGTGCCGTCCGTGACCTCCACGACGAGGCCGCCGGGCTCACGGATGAGGAGCGGGATCGCGTAGTGGCTGGTGACGAGGTGGGTCTCGACGCCCAGCCGCAGCGCCCGCAGCCCGTCGCGCAGGTCGTGCTCCCACATCGGCCGGCCCCAGCCGATGAGGTGGTCGCCGCCCCAGATGTCGTTGACGAGGACGTCGAGCCGGCCCCGCTCCCGCTCGATCCTGGCGACGGTGGCCTCGACCTGGGCGGGGTCCAGGTGGTCGGTGGGAACGGCGATGCCCGTACCGCCGGCGGCGGTGACCAGCTCGGCCGTCTCCTCGATCGTCTCCGTGGCCCGTCCGACCTCGCTCACGTGCCGGCGCGTCGTGCGGCCGGTCGCGTAGACCGTGGCCCCGGCCCGGCCCAGCTCGACGGCGGTGGCCCGGCCGGCCCCGCGCGTCGCGCCCGCGACGAGGGCGACCCGTCCCCGCAGCGGCCGGTCGGCGTCCTGCGGCGGTTTCGACCCGTCGGCGTTCCGCTGCGGGGTGGTGCTGTGTTCCGTCATGCCCGATTCGCTCCTTACGTCGGCTTCAGCGCACACGTTCGCACCGAAAGGAGCCATCCACTGTCGCGATTCCCGTGTTTTCCGGGAGACCTTCGGCCAGCCGGGGGACTGCGCGTGCGGCCGGACGTCCCGGGGCTGATGCTGGTCGGGTGACGATGCACGAGGACGAGTTCTGGGAGCTGATCGACGGCGCCCGCACGGCGGCCGAGGGCGACCCGGACGAACAGGCGGAGCTGCTGGTCGAGCGGCTGACGGAGCTCGATCCGGAGACCGTCACCGACTTCGCACGGCACTTCGAGGCCCGGTACCGGCGGGCGTACCGGTGGGACGTGTGGGGCGCCGCCTGGGTCCTGCTGGACGGCGCGAGCGACGACGTCTTCGACGCGTTCCGCTGCTGGCTGATCGGGCAGGGCCGCAAGGTCTTCGAAGGCGCGCTGCACCGCGACCCCGACGCCCTGGCCGAGCTGCTGGAGGACTTCGACCCCGAGGTCGACGGCGACGCCGAGGAGCTGGGCTTCGCGGCGGACGAGGCGTACGAGGAGCTCCTGGGCACCGAAGTGCCCGAGCTGGGCCTGCCCGACCCGCCGCGCGAGCCGGAGGGCACCCCGCTGAACTTCGAGGACGACCGGGTCCTGGCGGAGCGCTTCCCCCAGCTCTGGGCCCGGTTCCGCAGCTGAGACCCCGCCCCCGACGCGTGCCGTGGGCCGGTGCGGCCCACCCGTGCGACCGCTGTGCGCCCGTGCCCTGTCCATGCGCGTGTCCGCCGCATCCCGTAGGTCCGTAGGGTCGAACGGCGCTGGAGCTTTGGCGGAGCCCCGCAGGGGGCATGAGCCGGACAGCGCGACCGTCACACCGCCGCACAACGGTTCCCGACCCCGGGGAGGGCACGTGCTCAGCGCTGCACGCACACGTCGCACGGACGGCGCGGACGTCGCGGACGTCGCGGACGTCATCGTCATAGGAGCCGGGCTCGCCGGGCTCGCGGTGGCCCGCAGGCTGGTGAGAGCCGGGCTCACCGTCACCGTGCTGGAGGCCGCCGCGGGGATCGGCGGACGGCTGGCGACCGACGAGGTGGACGGCTTCCTGCTCGACCACGGCGGACGGTTCCTCTGCGCGGACTGGCCCGAGCTAACCGGGACGCCGGGACTGGAGGCGCTGGCGCTGCGGCCGCTGGCCCCCGGCGTGGTGATCCGCAGCACCGAGCGCACGGCGCGGATCAGCGGGGCCCGCGCCGTCCGGCCCGTGCCGGGGACGGCCGCTACCGTGCCGGGCGTCGGAAGCACAGGAGGCGCACGCCACCCGGCGCGCGCCCTCACCAGTGCGCTGGACGCCGCCCGGCTGCGGAACCAGCTCGCCCGGCTGGCCACCACGCCGCCCGCGCGGCTCCTGGCCCGCGCCGACCTGCCCGCCGGGCAGGCCCTGGCCGCGCGCGGCGTGCCCGCGCGCGTGGTCGAGGCCATGCTGCGCCCGCTGGTCGGCGCCCTGCTGTGCGACCCGGAGCTCACGACGTCCAGCCGGGTCGTCGACCTGGCGCTGCGCTCGTTCGCGCGGGCCGGGCTGTGCCTGCCGGCGGGCGGTGCGGCGGCCGTGCCCCGGCTGCTGGCGGCCGGGCTGCCGCGCGGCACCGTGCGCACCGGGGTGCGGGCCGTCGCCGTCTCGGCGAACGCGGTCGAGACGGCGGACCACGGCACGCTCGGCTGCCGCGCCGTCGTCATCGCCACCGGCGCCCCCGACGCCGCGCGGCTGCTGCCGGGGCTGCGGGTACCGGACTTCCACCCCGTCACCGTGCTGCACCACGCCGCCGACGCCGCCCCGCCCGGCGTCGGCGGGGCCCTCGTCCTCGACGCCGACCGGCGCGGCCCCGTGGCGCACTCCGTGGTGGCCTCCGCCGTCGACCCCTCCCGCGCGCTGCCCGGCCGCACCCTGGTGACGTCCGTGGTGCTGGGCCGTGAGGCGGCCGACCCGCCGGGCGTGCTGGACAAGGCGGCGCGCCGTCAACTGAGCGCGCTGCACGGCGTGGACGCCGACGCCTGGGAGCTGGTGGGCGCCCACCACCGGGCGCACGCGGCACCCGCCGTGCCCGCGCCGCACGACGCCCACCGCGCGGTCCGGGTGCTCACGGGGCTGTACGTGTGCGGCGACCACCGTGACGTCGGGACGCCGCAGGGTGCGCTGCGGTCGGCCGCCCGGGCGGCGGACGCCGTGTGCCGGGACTTCGGTGTCCGCAGCCCGGCCGCCCCGGCCGGCGCGGCCGCCGCGTAGCCGGGGGCCGGGGGCCGTCACCGGGCCGCCGCACCGGGGCGGCGGCCCGGCGCGACGGCCCGGGGCCGTCACTCCCCGGCCACCCGACCTCTGCCCAACTGATGGGTAACTGCCTTAGCCTTGCGCTGACTTGGTCTCCCCCACCAGCGAAGGCGGCTCCCCGTGCGCATGTCCTCGTCCCTGGCCGCGGCGGCCCTCCTGGCCGCCGCCGTCGCCGTTCCGGCCCACGCCGACCCCCGCACGTCCGACGCCGGCTCCCTGTCCTACGCCCAGAGCACCGGCGTGGGCGTGCACAACGCCTACGAGCAGAGCCGCTACTCCTACCTCGCCGACGCCCTCGACTCGGGCGCGGCGATGCTCGAACTCGACGTGTGGACCAACGGCTTCGGCGTCGGCTGGCGGGTGGCCCACAACACCCCGCTGTGGAACGAGAACAACTGCGTCGACGCCACCACCGCCGCCGAACTGCGGACCGGGAGCCGCAACCAGGACCTCGCCGGCTGCCTCGCGGACCTGCGCGCCTGGCACGACGCCGACCCCGGCCACCGTCCGGTCCTGCTGAAGATCGAGCTGAAGGACGGCTTCAACGGCACCGGCGGACGCGGTCCCGCCGCGTTCGACGCCCTGGTGCAACGCGAGCTGGGCGACGCCCTCTTCCGGCCCGCCGACCTGCTGGGCGCGCACGCCACGCTGGACGACGCCGCCCGCGCGGGCGGGTGGCCCACGCGGGAGGCACTGGCCGGGAAGTTCCTGATCCACCTCATACCGGGGACGGTCGAGCAGGGCAACCCGTTCGACTCGCTGTGGACCGACGTCGAGTACGCCCGGCACCTGCGGGCCCTGGCGGCGGCGGGCACGATCGAGCGCGCCGTCGCGTTCCCGGCGGTGCTGCGGGCGGAGCCCGGCGACCCGAGGGCCCGTTACGCGGACGCGGGGCTGCGGCCCTGGTTCGTCGTGTTCGACGGGGACGCCTCCGCGTACGCCGCCGGCGCGATCGACACCGGCTGGTACGCCGACCGGGGCTACCTGCTGGTCATGACCGACGCCCACGCCGTCCCGCCCGCCGTCGACGCCCGCAACCCGACGGAGGCCGAGGCGCGGGAGCGCGTGAGCGAGCTGGCGCGCGCCCACGCCACCGTCGTCAGCTCCGACTGGACGCCCCTCCCCCAGGTCCTCGGCACCGTCCTGCCGCGCGGCTGACGACGCCCCCTGCGGTGGGGGGCCGGGCCCGATTATCGTTCGGGCATGTTCGAATCGCGGCACATCAAGACCTTCCACGAGGTCGTGCGGACCGGGTCGTACACCGCCGCCGCCCGGGCGCTCGGCTACACCCAGCCCGCGATCACCCAGCAGATCAAGGCGCTCGAACGGGCCGTCGGCGCACCGCTGTTCGTCCGGGTCGGTCGGCGCATGCGGCTCACCGAGGCCGGGGAGACGCTGGCGCGGCACGCGGGCGTCATCCTGGACACGATGGCCGTCGCGCACCAGCAGATGCGGGCGCTGCAAGGGCTGCGGACCGGGCGGGTGCGGGTGTGCGCGTTCCCCAGCGCGGGGGCGACCCTCGTCCCGGAGGCGCTGGCGCGGCTGACGGCGGGCCGCGCCGGGGTCCGCGTCGAGCTCCAGGAGAGCGAACCGCCGGACTCCCTGCACCGCGTGGTGCGGGGCGCGTGCGACATCGCGCTGGCCTTCACCTATCCCGGGCTGCACGAGGAGGTGCCGCCGGAGCTGGTGGAGATCCCGCTGCTGGAGGACCAGTTGACGGTCCTGCTGCCCGCCGGGCACGCCATGGCCCGCCGCCGGGCGGTGAGGCTCGCGGAGCTGGCGGACGAGCGCTGGATCGCGGGCTGTCTGCGCTGCCGGACCAACTTCCTTCACGAGTGCGCCGAGTTGGGCTTCGCCCCCGACATCGTCTTCACCACGGACGACAACCTGGTGGTGCAGAGCCTGGTCGCCGAGGGGCTGGGCATCGCGATGATGCCGGGGCTCGTGCTGTCGTTCCTGGTGCACCGCAAGGTCGTCGGCCGGGCCATGGACCCCGCTTCGCGACGCCAGATATCCGCTTATGTGCTGCGCGAGCACCTGGAGGTGCCGGCCACGGCGCTCGTGCTTGACGAGCTGAGATCCGTGGCGGCGAACCGGGTCGGTTGCTGACCCTCCCTCGTTCCATAAGCGGGGATTGGGGGAACGCGAAAGAACCCTCGTTGGACGTGATGACCGGGTGGCGGGACGCTGCGGTCATGACCCCCTCAACCGACTCCACCGCCTTCGGAACCCGCACCACCGACCGTCTCACCGGTCTGGTCGACGAGATCCGCGACGTCGTCGGCCGGGGCCTGCCGCCCGACATCACCGCCTACCTCGTGGGCGAGCGGCTCGGCCCCCACCTGGGCGCCGGTGACCTGCTCACGCCGCAGCAGCGCGAGGGCGACCCCGAGCACTACCGCCAGCACCTCCTGCACGCCGAGCCGGGCGGCGGGTTCTCCGTCGTGGCGCTGGTGTGGCTCCCCGGGCAGCGCACGTCGGTGCACGACCACGTCTCCTGGTGCGTGACCGGTGTCCACGAGGGCGAGGAGCGGGAACGCCGCTACCGGCTCGTGCCCGCGACGACGAACGGCGGCCGGGCCCGTCTCGTCGCCACCGAGGAGGTGGTGAACCCGCGCGGCGCCGTGTGCGGCTTCGCCCCTCCCGGCGACATCCACCGGGTGTGGAACGGGTGCGCGGACACCGCGATATCCCTGCACGTCTACGGCGCCGACATCTCCCGGCTGGGCACCAGCGTCCGGCGCGTCTACGACGTCCCCGCCGACCGCTGATGGCGGCACCGGCCGCCCGCGCCGACGCGCCGCGCGGCGCCCGGTGGGCCGTTCGGCGCGGCGCGGGGCACGGCGCGGGGCGAGGCGTCCGGGGGAAGGCGGGCGGGCCGGAGCGCGCGGCCGGGCCGCTGCCGGGGCTCGCCCTCGTCGCGGCGGGCGTCACCGCCGCGTGGGGCGTGCATCTGCTGGTGCCGGCGGTGCCCGTGCTCACCGCCGCGATCGTCCTCGGCGTGGCCGTCGCCCACCTGCCGCGTGTGGGCCGCTTCGTGCGAGGCCGGGGGCGGCGCGGGCTCTCGCTGGCCGGGCGGCGCCTCATGCGGGTCGGCATCGTGCTCCTCGGCCTCGAACTGAGCCTCGGCCAGGTGCTGGAGCTGGGCTGGGGGACGGCCACGATGGTGCTCGGCGTGGTCGTCGCGACCTTCTTCGGCACTCTCTGGCTGGGGCGCAGACTGGGGCTGACAGGCGATCAGCCGCTGCTCGTGGCGACCGGCTACGCGATCTGCGGCGCGTCCGCGATCGGGGCCGTGAGCGAGGTCCGACGCAGCGACGAGCGGGACGTCGCGGCCTCCGTCGCGCTGGTGACGCTGTGCGGGACGCTGGCCATCGCCGTCCTGCCGCTGCTGCACCAGCCGCTGGGGCTGAGCGACGCGGAGTTCGGGCGCTGGGTGGGGGCCGGCGTCCACGACGTGGGGCAGGTCGTGGCGACGGCGCAGACCGCCGGGTCGGCGGCCCTGGGCGAGGCCGTGCTGGTGAAGCTCCTGCGCGTCGTCCTGCTCGCCCCGCTGGTCGCGGTGCTGGCCGGCGTGGTGGCGCGACACCGCACCGGCCGTGCGGCGGGGGTGCGGCGTCCGCCGCTGCTGCCGCTGTTCGTCGCCGGATTCCTCGCCGCCGCCGCCCTGCGCACCACCGGCGTCCTCCCGGCGGGCCTGCTGGACGGCGCCGCCACGGTCCGCGAGGTCCTGCTCGCCGCCGCGCTGTTCGGCCTCGGCAGCGGCGTCTTCCTGCCCACGCTGACCGGAACGGGACGCCGCATGGCCGCCCTGGGGGCGGCCGCCTGGGTCGTCGTCGCGGGGCTGTCGTACGGGGGCGTGCTGCTGACGGCGTGACGCGGCCGGGGCTCACGCCCGGCGGCGCAGGGCCTCCCGCACGGCGTCGTCGGTGCGGGCCACGAGGGCGGTGCCGTCGTCGGCCGTGATGATCGGCCGCTGGATCAGGCGCGGGTGGGCGGCCAGCGCCGCCGTCCACTTCGGCCGGGTCTCCGCGTCGCGCGGCCAGTCCCGCAGCCCCAGGTCCCGCGCCACCGGCTCCTGGACGCGGGTGATGTCCCACGGTTCGAGGCCGAGTCGGGCGAGGACGGCCTCCAGTTCGGCCTCGCTCGGCGGGTCCTCCAGGTACCGGCGGACCGTGTATCCGGCTCCGGCCGCGTCCAGCTCGGTGAGGGCGCCGCGGCACTTCGAGCAGGAGGGGTTGATCCAGATCTCCATGCGGACCAATCTACGGCGCCGACGCCCGCTCCCCGCACCGGCCGGACAGGATCGGAACGACGCGCGAGGCTACCAGCAGGTAGGTCACGGTTTCACCGGAAAAGTATCGATCTGGTCTTGTCAGGCGCACAATGAAAGCGCGGCCAAGGCTTGCGTATCCAAGCTCTGAAGGGGGCGAGTCGAAATGGCCTCAGTCTCACACCGGCGGGGTGACCTGGCCGGTCACCCCGACGCCACCGAAATGCGGGAACGCTACGACCGCGTGCTCGGTGGCAAGGACGTGGCGCTGGTGGACGGGCCGGTCTTCCTGCTCGGTCTGTACTGCGCCGTGTCCCCCTGGGTCGTGCACTTCTCCGGCAACCAGGCGTCGCTGACGACCCACAACCTCATCATCGGTATCGCCCTCGGGCTGATGGCCCTCGGCTTCACCATGGCACCGGCCCGGATGTACGGCCTGAGCTGGGCCATCTGCGCCGTCGGCGCATGGCTCGTCATCTCACCGTGGGTGGTCGGAACCAGCCCGGACGCGGGCGTCATCCTGAACCAGGTCATCGTCGGCGGTATCGCCTTCCTCCTGGGGCTGGCCTGCGCCGCGACGGCGATGCGCGTCAAGCGGGCGAACGGCTAGCCGGAGCCGTCCCGCACGGAGCGGGACGGCGGCCCGTCTCTTCGCGAACGTTCACCCATCCCTCCAAGGCGGACAGGAGGTCCCTCACCGGCGGCGCCGCTCCCCTCTCCAGCCCGATGCGGAGCGGCGCCGCCGCCTGTCCGGACCGGCGGGCGGGGGACCGACCGCCGTAGGCTCTCCCGCATGGCTCTGCGGACCATCCCGGCGGTGGGAGCGGCACTCGGCATCCTCGGCGCGGCCCAGTGGCTCGGCATCCGGTCACCCCCGCGCGCCGTCCCCGGCGTCTCGGTCACGGCGACGGCCGCGCTGCTCGGCGTCGCCCGCGCGGCGGGGCTGGGCCGCGACGACCTCGGCCTCGCGCCGTCCCGGCTGCGGGCGGGCGCGCGGCTCGGGGGCGCGCCCGCCGCCGCCGTGGGCGTCGGCTACGCCGTCGGCGCGGCGCTGCCGGTGACGCGCGCGCTGTTCGCGGACCGCAGGGCCGCCCGGACGTTCCCCGGCGCGCTGCGCCAGGCCTGCGTCGACGTTCCGCTCGGCACCGTCCTGCTGGAGGAGACCGGCTTCCGGGCCGTACTGCCCGCCCTGCTGCGGGAACGGTGCGGCCCGGCGGGTGCGGACGCCGTCGCGGCCGTCCTGTTCGGGCTGTGGCACGTCCTGCCGTCCGCCGCACTGGTCGAGGCGAACCCGGCCCTGGCCCGTGCTTCCGGGGGCGGCGCACGCCCCGGCCGGGCCGCCACGGCGGCGGGCAACGTCGTGGTCACCGCCGCCGGGGGCGCGTTGTTCGGGCTGCTGCGGCGGCGCAGCGGCAGCCTGCTGGCCCCGGCCCTGACACACACCGCGCTCAACGCGTTCGGCTACCTCGCGGCGTACGCCGTGCGGCGCGCCGGGGCCCCGTCCCGCGCCGGTGGCGTCAGCCCTCCGGGTCCGGCCGGGGGCTGACCCCGGGGGCGCCGGGAGGGGGCCCGGCGAGGTGGTCGGCGAGGTGGTCGGCGAGGATGCGCCGCAGCTCCCGCGCCGCCCGGGGCGGGGAGACGTCCGCGCGGTGCGCCACCGAGACCGTGCGGTGCAGTCCCGGCGGGGCCAGCGGCGTCGTCCGCAGCCCCGAGCGGTCGGCCACCATGCGCGGCACGACGGCGAGCCCGAGCCCGGCGCGGACGAAGCCGAGCACGGCGTCCATCTCGCCGCCCTCCACGCTGAACCGGGGCTCGAATCCGGCCGCGCGGCACGCGGAGAGCGTCAGCTCCCGCAGGTCGTAGCCGTGCCGGAACATCACCAGCGGCCGGTCCCGCAACTCGGCGACGTGCAGCCGCTTCCCGGTGGTGGGCGCGGGCCCGGCCGGGGCCGACACGACGACCAGTTCCTCCCGCAGCAGCTCCGCCGTGACGAGGGCGGGCGCCTGGCCGGGCAGCGGGGTGATGACGAGGGCCAGGTCCAGCTCCCCGGCGGCCAGCACGGCGACCAGATCGCGCGAGCCGCCCTCGTGCACGAGGAGTTCCACGCCCGGGTAGCGGTCGTGGAAGACGCGCAGCACGTCCGGCACGACGCTGGCGCACAGGCTGGGCGGCGCGCCGAGCCGGACCCGGCCGCGCCGCAGCAGGGCGACCTCCTGCACCTCCCGGCGTGCGGTCTCCGTGTCGGCGAGGATGCGGCGGGCCAGGGGCAGCAGCGCCTCCCCGGCGTCGGTGAGGGTCACGTGCCCGCGCGCCCGGTGGAACAGCTCCGTGCCCAGCTCCCGCTCCAGTGCGCGGATCTGCTGGGAGAGCGAGGGCTGGGCGACGTGCTCGCGCTGGGCGGCGCGGGTGAAGTGCCGGGTGTCGGCCACGGCGGCGAAGTAGCGGAGCTGCTGGAGCTGCATGCGCCCATGCTAGGAGGTGTCATAGGCCATGCCTATCGTTATGAGCTGGTTCATGTCTTGGACGGATCACGGTCGGCGCTTCTAGCGTCATCGGCATGGCACCGGCGACGAGGACCGACACCCGTCCCTCCACCGTGACGCTGATCTGGCGCACGACCGTGGGCAAGAAGGCCGTCATGGCCGTGACCGGCGTGGCGATGCTGCTGTATCTGGTCGTGCACATGCTGGGCAACCTCAAGATCTTCTTCGGCCCCGGGGACTTCAACGGGTACGCGCACTGGCTGCGTACCATCGGCGAACCCTTCCTGCGCTACGAGTGGTTCCTGTGGTTCGCCCGGGCGGGCCTGCTGGCGTCCGTCGTGCTGCACGGCCTGGCGGCGTACCAGCTGACCCGGCTCGACCGGGCGGCCCGTCCGGTCGCCTACGTGCACCGGGACGCCCGCCGCGACTACGCCACCCGCACGATGCGCTGGGGCGGCGTGATCCTCGCGCTGTTCGTGGTCTGGCACATCCTCGACCTCACGACGGGCACGGTGAACCCGCGCGGCGAGGCCGGCAACCCGTACGGGAACGTCGTCGCCACGTTCAGCACCTGGTACGGCAACACGATCTACTGCGTGGCCATGCTCGCCGTGGGGCTGCACGTGCGGCACGGCCTGCTCAGCGCCGGACGCACACTCGGCGCCGTCGGCCGCCGCTCCCAGCACGCCGTGCGCGTCGCCTCGGAGACGCTCGCCCTCACCCTGACCGCCGGATTCCTCGCCGTCCCCCTCGCCGTCATGACCGGAGTGGTGAACTGAGATGACGTCCACGCCCGCACCCCCCGAGCAGGCCGCCTACCGCGTCGGTGCGCCGCTGCGCGACACCGCCGTGCCCGACGGGCCGCTCGCCGAACGCTGGGACCGGCGCCGCTTCGAGGCGCGGCTGGTGAGCCCGGCCGCCCGACGGCGGCACACCGTCATCGTCGTCGGCACCGGCCTGGCGGGCAGCGCGGCCGGCGCGACCCTGGCCGAGCAGGGCTACCGCGTCGAGCAGTTCTGCTTCCAGGACTCCCCGCGCCGCGCCCACTCCATCGCCGCGCAGGGCGGCATCAACGCCGCCAAGAACTACCGCAACGACGGCGACTCCGTACGGCGGCTCTTCCACGACACCGTCAAGGGCGGCGACTTCCGCGCCCGCGAGTCCAACGTCCACCGGCTGGCGCAGGTCTCGGCGGAGATCATCGACCAGTGCGTCGCCCAGGGCGTGCCCTTCGCCCGCGAGTACGGCGGGCTGCTCGACACCCGCTCCTTCGGCGGCGCGCAGGTCTCGCGCACCTTCTACGCCCGGGGCCAGACCGGCCAGCAGCTCCTGCTCGGCGCCTACCAGGCGCTGTCCCGGCAGATCGCGGCCGGCACCGTGACCATGCACGCGCGCACGGAGATGCTGGACCTCGTCGTCATCGACGGCCGGGCGCGCGGCATCATCACCCGCGACCTCGTGAACGGACGGATCGACACCTACCTCGCCGACGCCGTCGTCCTCGCCACCGGCGGCTACGGCAACGTCTTCTACCTCTCCACCAACGCCAAGAACTCCAACGCCACCGCCATCTGGCGGGCCCACCGGCGCGGCGCGCACTTCGCGAACCCCTGCTTCACCCAGATCCACCCCACCTGCATCCCGCGCTCCGGCGAGCACCAGGCGAAGCTGACGCTGATGAGCGAGTCGCTGCGCAACGACGGCCGCATCTGGGTGCCGGTGACGCCGGGCGACGCCCGCCCGGCGCACGAGATCCCCGAGGACGAGCGCGACTACTACCTGGAGCGCCTCTACCCGGCCTTCGGCAACCTCGTCCCGCGCGACATCGCCTCCCGGGCGGCGAAGAACGTGTGCGACGACGGCCGGGGCGTGGGCCCCGGCGGCCAGGGCGTGTACCTGGACTTCGCCGACGCACTCGCGCGGCTCGGCCGCGCGGCGATCGAGGAGCGGTACGGGAACCTCTTCGAGATGTACGAGCGCATCACCGGCGAGAACCCGTACGAGGTGCCGATGCGCATCTACCCGGCCATCCACTACACGATGGGCGGTCTGTGGGTGGACTACGACCTCCAGACCACCGTCCCCGGCCTGTTCGCCATCGGCGAGGCCAACTTCTCCGACCACGGAGCGAACCGGCTCGGGGCCTCCGCGCTCATGCAGGGGCTGGCCGACGGCTACTTCGTCCTGCCACCCGTCCTCGGCGACTACCTGGCGCGGCTGCCGCGCGGCGCGGCGTGGCAGGTGGACGAGGACCACCCGGCCGTGCGGGAGGCCATGTTCGCCGTCACCGACCGGCAGTACGCGCTGCTGTCCAACAACGGCGACCGCACCGCCGACTCCTTCCACCGCGAACTCGGCGCCCTGCTGTGGGACCGGTGCGGCATGGCCCGGGACGCGGACGGGCTGCGGCACGCCCTCACCCGCATCCCGGAGCTGCGCGAGGAGTTCTGGCGCCGCGTGCGGGTACCGGGCAGCGGCACCGAGGTCAACCAGTCGCTGGAGCGGGCCGGACGCATCGCCGACCACCTGGAGCTGGCCGAGCTGATGTGCCTGGACGCCCTGCACCGCGCCGAGTCCTGCGGCGGCCACTTCCGCACGGAGAGCCGGACCGAGGACGGCGAGGCCGCCCGCCGGGACGAGGAGTTCTCCTACGTCGCCGCGTGGGAGTTCACCGGCACCGGCCGGCCACCCGTGCTCCACCGCGAGCAGCTGGCCTTCGACCACGTCCACCCCACCCGACGGAGCTACGCATGAGGCTCACCCTGCGCGTCTGGCGACAGGCCGGCCCGGACACCCCCGGCCGGATGGCCCGCTACGAGGTCGCCGACGTCTCCCCCGACATGTCCTTCCTCGAAGTGCTCGACGTCCTCAACGAGGAGCTGACCCTGCGCGGGGAGGAGCCCGTGGCGTTCGACCACGACTGCCGGGAGGGCATCTGCGGGGCCTGCGGCGTGGTCGTGAACGGGCAGGCCCACGGACCGGAACGCACGACGGCCTGCCAGCTCCACATGCGGCACTTCTCCGACGGCGACACCATCGACGTCGAACCGTGGCGGGCGGCGGCCTTCCCCGTCGTCAAGGACCTCATGGTCGACCGCTCGGCGCTCGACCGCATCGTCGCCTCCGGCGGCTACGTCACCGCCCCCACCGGCAGCGCCCCCGAGGCGCACGCCACGCCGGTGCCCAAGGAGGACGCCGAGCGGGCGTTCGAGAACGCCGCGTGCATCGGCTGCGGCGCCTGCGTGGCCGCGTGCCCGAACGGCTCCGCCATGCTGTTCACCGCCGCCAAGGCCGAGCACCTGGGCGCGTTGCCGCAGGGGCGGGTGGAGGGGGACCGGCGCGTGCTGGCCATGGTGGAAACGATGGACGCGGAGGGCTTCGGCGGCTGCACCAACACCGGCGCGTGCGCGACGGCCTGCCCCAAGGGCATCCCGCTGCCCTCGATCGCCGCGATGAACCGCAGCTTCCTGTCGGCGGCGCGCCGGGCCCGCTGAGCCGCCGCGCACCGGGACGCCCACCGCCGGACGCTCAGCCCTCCCGGCCCCGCTCCCGCCCGGCGCCCCCGACGGGCGTGGGGGCCGGGGCGCCGGTGAGGACGTCCCGGGGCGTCAGCAGCGTGGCCGGGGCTCCGGCGGGCGGGCCGAGCGCCGCCGCGACCCTCGGCGGCATGGCGGCGGGATCGAGCAGCCCCCGGGTCACGGCGGCGGTCAGGGCGTGCCAGTCCCCCGCGCGGCGCAGCATCGCGTGGTCGCTGCCCGCCAGGACGACGCCGCAGGCGCGGGCCCCGGCCGCGCGGGCCCGGGCGGCGAGGCTCCAGGTGCCCCGGGGATCGGTCATGCGGTCGCTCTCGTCGTGCAGCAGGACCAGGCTGCGCCCCGCGAGGTGGTCGACGGGCTCACCGGCCGGGCACCACGGAGCGAGCCCGACGACGCCGCGCACCCGCGGGTGGCCGCCGACGCGCAGCGCGGCCCGGCCGCCCATGGAGTGCCCCACCAGCACGACCGGCACGTCCCCGAGCTCCTCCAGGAGGGCGTCCAGCGCCACCTCGGCGTCCCGGGCGGCGTCCGCCCGCTCGCCGTTCCAGCCTCGGTGGCGGTAGCGCACGCGCGCGACGACGGGCCGCTCGGCCGCGCAGGACCGGGCGACGGCCCGGGCGAAGGGCCGCATCCGCAGACCGGGCAGGTTCCAGCGCGGGGGCGGCTCCAGCGCGTCCGAGCGCCCCCCGTGCAGGAGCAGTACGAGGGCGCCGGGGCGCTCGGGGCGTACGGAGGTCGCGTAGCGAGGATGATCCACCGGTGGGCTGCCTAACTGTCCGGGGCGGGCGCGCTGCGCGGTGCAGCGTATCCACCAACGACCACACCGGTGATTCGGTGCCCGGGGCCCGGCGGACGGGTCCGGATCGTGCCGGGCCGGACGGGCGAGCGGCGGCGCGCCCCGCGTCGGCGGCGGGCTCAGCGCCCGCGTGGGGTGCGCAGCAGCGCGGCCAGCGTGAGGGAGCCCCAGCCCACCGACACGGCCACGGCGGCCCAGCGCCTGCCCCCGCGCGGGAGCGTGGCACCGAGCAGCGCGGCGTCCCCGAAGTCCGCCGCGACGCGCAGGGCCGTGGCCGTCCGCAGCGTCCGCTCGTCGCGGGCGGCGAGCATCGCCAGGCCGCTCGCGGCGTCACGCCACACCAGGGGGCGCAGCGAGACCGCCGTGTGCGGCGCCGTCCGCCCCTCGGCGTCCACCAGGCCGGCCGACCGGGCCAGCAGCTGGGGGCGGGCGGTGAGCAGCAGCCCGTACGCGGTCGTGGCGGCCCCGATCAGCCGCAGGAGTTTCGTGTCCACCGTCGCCTTCCCTGTGTCGTGTGTCGCGTGTCGTGCGCCGGGCCGCGTCACCCTCGGTCGGCCGGGAGGAACTCCGGCAGGCCGAAGGTGGCGAACAGCCGCGTGTCGAAGAAGGCGGCGACGTGCGAGACGCCGCCCTGCGAGAGCGTGAGGACCTGGAGGTGGAAGGGCCGGTAGGTGCCGTCCTCCGCCAGCATGTAGAGGCCGAAGGCGGGCTGGCCGTTGGAGCCGGCCGGGATGAGCCTCATCTCGCCGGGGCCGCCCGGGCAACGGGTTCCGATGAGCTCGCCGACGGCGGCCTGCCCCTGGTACCAGCCGGTGAACGGCGGCATCTCCCAGACGACCTCCTGGCTGAGGAGCTTGACGATCTCCGCGACGTCCTTCACCTCGAACGCGGCGACGTAGCGCTCCAGCAGCTCGCGCCGCTCCCCCTGACTCGGCTCGGTCACCGTGTCCTCGGCGGGCGCGACCTGCTTGAGCTGGGCGCGGGCGCGCTGCAGGGCGCTGTTCACCGACGCCGTCGAGGTCTCCAGCAGCTCGGCGACCTCGGCGGCCCGCCACTTGAGGACGTCCCGCAGCAGCAGGACGGCGCGCTGCCGGGCCGGCAGGTGCTGCAGGGCGGCCACGAACGCCAGGCGGATGCTCTCCCGGGAGGTGACGACGGCCGCCGGGTCGGCGCCGTCGGCACCGACCAGGGCGTCGGGCACGGGCTCCAGCCACGGCACCTCGCCCTGCTCGACCAGCTCGTCCGAGGGGTCGGAGCTGGGCGCGCCCAGACCGGTGGGCAGCGGGCGCCTGCTGCGGCTCTCCAGGGCGTCGAGGCAGGTGTTGGTGGCGATCCGGTGCAGCCAGGTACGCATCGAGGAGCGGCCCTCGAAGCGGTCGTACGCGCGCCAGGCCCGCAGGTAGGTCTCCTGCACGAGGTCCTCGGCGTCGTGCACGGAGCCCAGCATGCGGTAGCAGTGGGCCAGCAGCTCCCGCCGGAAGGGGTCCGCCAGGCGGGGGAAGTCCTCGCCGACCCGGGTCTTCGTCGGGTTCTCCGCCATCGTCCCGCCCTCTCGTCGCCCGGAATCTCCGGTTGGTGTCGCGATGCCCGCCATCCTTGCAGAAGGCACTGACAACGGCCCGCGCTGAACGGCGCCGGCGGTACCGGAGCCGCCCCGGCGCACTCCGGCCCGCGAGAGGGGTTCACCGTGCGGAGGCAAGCCATCGGCACAGTGTGACGTGTCACAGACAAGCACGCGTGCCTGTGGGAACTTCAACTCCATTACCCCTCAGTACAGTTGCCGGACCAACGGCTCGCGACGCCCTGCCCGCGCCCGGAGAGGACCGCATGAGCACCCTGGAAGGCACGACCTCCGCCACCCTCGAGGGCATCGTCGACACCTCGCGGTACCCGCTGACGGACCTCGGGAACGCCGCGGGCCGGGCGATCCTGGCCCGCGCGCGCCGGGAGCTGGCCACGGACGGCTGCACCGTCCTGCCCGACTTCGTCCGCCCCGACCTGCGCGAGGTGCTGCGGCGTGAGGGCGCCGCCATGGCCCCACAGGCCTACTTCGACGTCGAGACCGTCAACGTCTACAACGTCGACGTCGGCGCCGAACTGCCCGAGGGGCACCCCGGCCGCCGCACGTTCCGGCGGGGCAACGCCTTCGTCGCCCGGGACCGCGTACCGGAGGACGCCCTCATCAGCCGCCTCTACTCCCACCCCGTCTTCCAGCGGTTCGTCGCCGCCTGCTTCGGGCTCCCCGCCCTGCACGAGCTGGCCGACCCGCTGTCCGGACTCGTCCTCAACGTGATCGCGCCCGGCATGGAACACCCCTGGCACTTCGACACCAACGAGTTCACCGTCAGCATGCTGACCCAGGAGCCGCAGACGGGCGGCGTCTTCGAGTACTGTCCGGGCATCCGATCCGCCGAGGACGAGCGCTTCGAGGACGTGCGCGCCGTCCTCGACGGCCGGGGTGAGCGGCTGGTCCGCCGGCTCCCCCTGCACCCCGGGGACCTCCAGCTCTTCCAGGGGCGCTACGCGCTCCACCGGGTCAGCCCCGTGGGCGGCGACACCGCCCGGCACTCGGCCATCTTCGCGTACAGCGAGCGCCCCGGGGTGATCGGCAGCGTCGCCCGCACCCGGCAGCTCTTCGGCCGCGTCCTGCCCGCACACCTGGCGGCCGAGGGCCGCGCCGTCCGGGGCGACCGGCTGCTCGACTGACACCCACCGCACTCACGGAGGCCGTCCCTGTGCGTTTCGACGCGACCGGCAAAGTCTCGCTCGACCACATCTACACCCAGCCCGACCCGCGCCCCTACTTCACCGCGCTCCGCCCGCTCGGCTACACCGTCCCGCAGCACGCCAAGCCCTACTTCGCCAAGCTGGTCCGGGAGTACCGCGACACCCACGGCGTCGCGGTACCGCAGGTGCTGGACATCGGCTGCTCGTACGGCATCAACGCCGCGCTGCTGAAGCAGGACACGACGATGGAGGCGCTGTACGAGCACTACGCCCCCGGCGGCGAGGACCGGCGCACCCGCGCCGAACTCCTGGCCGAGGACCGCGCGCGGGCGCGCACCCGGCGCCCGGCCCCCGTCCGGGTCGTCGGGCTGGACACCTCCGCCGAAGCCCTGTCCTACGCGGTGCGGGCCGGCCACCTCGACGACGCCGTCCACGCCGACCTGGAGCAGGAGGAACCCACGGCCGCGCAGCGGGAGCTCCTCGCGGGCACCGACCTGGTCGTCTCCACCGGCTGCCTCGGCTACGTCACCGAGCGCACCCTCACCCGCGTCGTCGCGGCGCAGGGCGGCCGCCGCCCGTGGATGGCCCACTTCGTGCTGCGGATGTTCCCCTTCGACCCCATCGCGCGGGCCCTGGCCGAGCTCGGCTACCGCACCACCCGCGTCGAGGGCCTCTTCCCGCAGCGGCGCTTCGCCTCCCCGCAGGAGCAGGACCGCGTGCTGGCCGGCATGGCGGCCGCGGGCGTGCCGCCCGGCGACCTCGAAGCGGACGGCTGGTTCGCCGCACAGCTTTTCCTCTCCCGTCCCGACGAACCGAAACGAGAGCGTCCTTGAAGAGCGTCTTCGCCCGCGAGGCCGAGCTGCCGCGCGTCCCCCTGCCCACCCTTGAGGAGAGCTGCGAGCGCTTCCTCAGCTGGTGCGCACCGCTGCTGACCGACGAGGAACTGGCCGCCACCGAGGCGGAGGTGGCGGCCTTCCAGGGGCCGGGCGGCCCCGGCCCCGAGCTGCACGCGGCCCTGAGCGCGTACGACGCGAGCGAGGGCGTGCACAGCTGGCTCGACACGTTCTGGCCCTACCGCTACCTCGGCCGCCGGGACCGGATCGCGCTGAACGCCAACTTCTTCTTCCTGTTCGAGGACGCCGAAGCGGCCCAGGTGCCGCGCGCCGCCGGCCTCGTCGCAGCGGCCCTCGACCACAAGCGGCGGCTCGACGACGACCTCGTGCCGCCCGCGACGCAGCGCGGCGTGCCGCAGTCCATGGTCCAGGGCGCCTACCTGTTCTCCACCACCCGCATCCCCGGCGCCGAGCAGGACACCGTCCGCGCCCCGTGGAGCGAGGCGTGGCCGGGGCCGTCCGACGCGCGCCACATCGTCGTGCTGCACCGGGGCCACCTGGTGCGCATGGACGTCCTCGGCCCCGACGGCGTCCCGCACAGCCTGGCGGACCTCGAAGCCGGACTGCGGCACGTGATGCGGACGGCCGCCGCCCCGGAGCCCTTCCCCGTCGGCCATCTCACCACCCTGGCGCGGGCCGAGTGGGCGAGCGCGCGGGCCTCCCTCCAGGCCCTCGACCCGGGCAACGCCGAGGCGCTGGAGGACATCGAGACCGCGCTGTTCTGCCTCTGCCTGGAGGACGTCGCCCCCGCCGGGGCCAAGGCAGCCTGCGACGAGCTGCTGCACGGTGACCGGGGCAACCGCTGGTTCGACAAGGCGGTGTCGCTGGTGGTGTTCGCCGACGGCCGCGCGGGCGTCAACGTCGAGCACTGCGAGCTGGACGGCACGACCGTCCTCGGCTTCGTCGACGCCCTGCTGGAGAGCCCCGCCGAGGAGCGTGCCCGCGCGCTGGGGGCCCGGTCGCAGGGCCTGCCCGCCGTGGCACCGCTCGACTTCACCCTGGACGCCGCGCTGCGCGCCCGCGTCACCGGGGCCGCCGCCTCCTTCGCCGAGCACGGCGCCGCCACGGCCACCGCCACCGTCGCGTTCGACGACTTCGGCAGCACCGCCGCCAAGGCCCTCGGTGTCTCCCCCGACGCCTTCGTCCAGTGCGCCTACCAGCTCGCGCACCAGCGCGCGAAGGGGCACCTGGGCGCGACGTACGAGTCGATCGCGACCCGCCAGTACCGCTACGGGCGCACCGAGGCGATGCGCGTCGTCACCCCGGAGATGCGGCGGTTCGTGAGCGCGATGGAGGACCGGGGGGCCGACGCGGAGACCCGCCGCGCCGCCTTCCACGCGGCCGCCGGGGCCCACGTGGCCCGGGCCCGGCAGTGCCAGGCCGGCCAGGCGCCCGAGCAGCACCTGTGGGAGCTGGAGCTGATCCAGCGCCGCCGGGGCGGCCCGCAGCCCGCCCTGTTCCGCTCACCCGGCTGGCTGACGATGCGCGCCGACTACCTGAGCACCAGCTCCGCACCCTCCACCCACATCCAGTACTTCGGCTTCGGTTCGACGAGCCCGCAGTGCATCGGCGTGGCGTACGTGCTGCTCCCCGACCGCTTCCACGTCTACCTGAGCACGCCCCGGCCGGTCGCCGCCGCGATGGAGACCTTCGCCGACGCCCTGCGCGAGGCCGTCGCCCAGCTGCGCGCCCTGCTCTCGCCGTCCTGACCGCGTGCTGACTGCGCCCTGACCGCGTGCTGACCCCCGGTCGGCCGCCCCGCTGCGGGGCGGCCGACCGGCCACTTTCTGGCCTGTCCGAGCGGCCCAGGACGGATCACCCGTTCAAGTGGTGAACACACACGGCGCGTGAGTCCGGTGGTTCCCGATGTCGGGACGGTGTTGACGTGAAGTGTTGACGGCTCAGGACCGGACCAGTTAACTCCAGGCCGTGCGTACGACCCTCGTCCTCGACGAAAGGGAACGTGTCATGCCTACGACAAGGAGAGGGCGGGGCGGCCTCGCCCTCCTCGCCTCCGCGGCCGTCCTCACCGGACTGCTGCCCTTCTCCCCCGCCGGGACGAACCCGGCGGCGGCCGCCGGACCCGATCCCGTCCCCGTCGACCGCTTCGAGGGCGAGGTGCCCTTCGCCGAACCGCCCGCCGGCGGCCTGTTCACCTGGGGCGGCGACGCCGACGACCACCCGGAGCTCCGGCTCGCCGAACGCGCCGACGCCCCCGAGGGCGAGCACGTCCTCGAAGGCGACTACGACATCAGCGCGTGGGGCGGCTTCAGCCACAACTTCGCCTCGGCCGAACCTCCGCACGACTGGAGTGCCCACCGGGGCCTGCGCTTGTGGTG
Source organism: Streptomyces sp. GSL17-111 (assembly GCF_037911585.1). Taxonomy (NCBI): domain Bacteria; kingdom Bacillati; phylum Actinomycetota; class Actinomycetes; order Kitasatosporales; family Streptomycetaceae; genus Streptomyces; species Streptomyces sp. GSL17-111. The sequence goes on along the minus strand of NZ_JBAJNS010000001.1, from coordinate 4,782,446 downwards.
GTACGGGCAGAACGACGAACCCCAGCCGCCCGGCTCCGGCGACCGGATCCACGTCGAACTGAAGGACGGCGGCGAGCACGGCGAGGCGTCCGAGCTGTGGACGACGTCCTTCACCGACGACCAGCAGGGCTGGCACCTGGTCGAACTGCCCTTCTCCCGGTTCGAGTACCGCACCGACCACCAGCCCGTGGGCGGCATCGACCAGGTCCTCGGCCTGGACCGCGTGTGGGGCTACGCCGTCACCCTGCCGACCGGCGCGCCCGGCACGTTCGCCATGGACGGCGTCGAGCTGTACGGCACCGCCGATCCCGCCCCGGACGCCCGGATCGTCCTGGACTCCGCCGTCCATCCCGTCCAGGAGGGCGAGACCGCCCGGGTCGGCGTCACCGTCACCACCACCGGCGCGGCGCCCCTGGCCGCGCCCGTCACGGTCGACTACGCCACCGAGGGCGGCACCGCGACCCCCGGCACCGACCACACCGCCGCCTCCGGCACCCTCACCTTCCCCGCCGGGACGCCGTCCGGCACCACCCGCGAGATCGCCGTCACCACCCTGCGCGACGAGGACGACGAGACGGCCGAGACCGTGCCCGTCACCCTGGACGTCGCCGGCGCCACCGCGCCCCCCGAGCCGCCCGTCGTGGTCATCGACGCCCACGGGCTGCCCTACCTCGACGCCACGCTCCCCGTCGCGGACCGCGTGGCGGACCTGCTCGACCGGATGACGCTGGACGAGAAGGCCGGGCAGATGACCCAGGCCGAACGCAACGCGCTGCGCGCACCCGGCGACATCGCCGCCCACCACCTGGGCTCCCTGCTCTCCGGGGGCGGCTCCGTCCCGACGCCCAACACCCCCGAGGCCTGGGCCCGGATGACGGACGACTACCAGCTCCGGACGCGGGCGAGCCGCCTGCAGATCCCGCTGATCTACGGCGTCGACGCCGTGCACGGGCACAACAACGTCGTCGGCGCCACCGTCATGCCGCACAACATCGGCCTCGGCGCCACCCGCGACCCCGAGCTCGCCCGGCGCACCGGAGAGGTGACCGCCACCGAGGTCCGCGCCACCGGAGTCCCGTGGAACTTCGCGCCCTGCCTGTGCGTCAGCCGCGACGAACGCTGGGGCCGCGCCTACGAGTCCTTCGGCGAGGACCCCGACCTCGTGACCGCCATGAACACCGTCGTCCAGGGGCTCCAGGGCGACGCCGACGGCAGCGACCTGGCCCGCAACGACAAGGTCCTCGCCACCGCCAAGCACTTCGTCGGCGACGGCGGCACCACCTACGGCTCGTCCACGACCGGCGACTACACCATCGACCAGGGCGTCACCCGCGTGACGCCCGAGGAACTGGAGGCCGTCCACCTCGCGCCCTTCGAGGACGCCGTCGACCGGGGCGTCGGCACCGTCATGCCCTCCTACTCCTCCCTGGACGTCATCGGCGACGGCGCCGGGCCGGTGAAGATGCACGCCGACGCCGAGCGGATCAACGGCGTCCTCAAGGACCGCATGGGCTTCACCGGCTTCGTCATCAGCGACTGGCAGGCCATCGACCAGATCCCCGGCGACTACGCGAGCGACGTGCGCACGTCCGTCAACGCCGGCATCGACATGGTCATGGTGCCGACCGCCTACCGCGACTTCCGCAGCACGCTCATCGCCGAGGTCGAGGCGGGCCGCGTCACCGAGGCCCGCGTCGACGACGCCGTCGCCCGCATCCTCACCCAGAAGTTCCGCCTCGGCCTGTTCGAGAAGCCGTTCGCCGACACCACCCACCTCGACGCCGTCGGCTCGCCCGAACACCGCGCCGTCGCCCGCGAGGCGGTCGCGGCGTCCCAGGTGCTCCTGAAGAACGACGGCGTCCTGCCCCTGCGCCGGGACCAGAAGGTCTACGTCGCCGGATCCAACGCCGACGACCTCGGCAACCAGGCCGGCGGCTGGACCATCAGCTGGCAGGGCTCCTCGGGCGACATCACCGAGGGCACGACGATCCTCGACGGGCTGCGCGCCGTCGCCCCCGACGCCGCCCTCACCCACTCCGCCGACGCCTCGGCCCCCACCGACGGGCACGACGTCGGCGTCGTCGTCGTGGGCGAGACCCCCTACGCCGAAGGCATGGGGGACGTCGGCAACGGCCACGACCTGGAACTCTCCGCCGCCGACCAGCGGGCCGTCGACACCGTGTGCGCCGCCATGGAGTGCGCCGTGCTCATCGTCTCGGGACGACCGCAGCTCATCGGGGACCGGCTCGACGCCATCGACGCCCTCGTCGCCTCCTGGCTCCCCGGCACCGAGGGCACCGGGGTCGCCGACGTGCTCTACGGCGAGCGGCCCTTCACCGGCCGCCTCCCGGTCACCTGGCCGCGTACCGAGTCCCAACTGCCCATCAACGTGGGCGACTCCACCTACGACCCGCAGTACCCCTACGGCTGGGGCCTGACCACCTCGGCCCGGGCCCCGCAGGGCGGCCTGGCCACCCTCAAGACCCTCACCCTCGCCGCCTCGGCCCTCGAACGCGTGGGCCGCGCCGACTCCCCCGCCGCTCACCGGATCGAGGCCACGGCCCGCGCCATCACCCAGCACCGCATCGGGCAGGACCTCACCCCCGCCGTCTCCGCACCCTTCGCGGCGGCCGACCGGCACCTCACCGCGGGCCGCCTGACCCAGGCGCTCCGCTCGCTCACCACCGCCTACCGCGCCGCGTCCTGACCGACCGGCCCACCGACGGAGCCCCCCGCGCCACCGGCCGGGGGGCTCCGCGTCACACCGGGGACGGCCCGCCTCACCAGGCCTCGTTCTCCGCCCCGCCCGGCACCCCGGCCCGTCGGCGAAGCCTCAGCGCGAGCAGCGGGAAGACCAGAACCGACACCATGGCCGCGCCCACGAGCGCCGCCGCCTCGTCCGTCCCGATGAGGTCGTCGTCGAGCCCGATGGTGGTGATGGCGACCACCAGCGGCAGACAGGTCGCCATATGCAGCGTCAACGCGGCCCGGTCCGCCCTCCCGAGATCGCGCGGCGCCGCCAGGAGGACGGGCAGACCGCGCACCAGGAGGAAGAGCAGGAGGAACGTGGGCACCAGGAGCAGCGCCCGGCCGCCGGACAGCAGCGCGTCGAGGTCGAACTCAACGCCGGTGACGACGAAGAACAGCGGCACCAGGAAGCCGAAGCCCATCGCCTCCACCTTGCCCAGCACCTCCCCACTGCTCTCGGGCGCACCGGCCAGGACCAGCCGCGTCAGCAGGCCCGCCGCGAACGCCCCCAGCAGCACGTCCAGACCGAACGCCGCCGACAGCGCCAGCATGGAGAACAGCAGCAGCATCACGAAGCGCACGGCGAACTGCCCGCTGGTGTGCAGCGTCCTGGCGACGAGATCCGCGAACCACGGCGGCCGGGGCCGCAGCGCCCAGACGACCGCCACCGCCGTGATCACGGCGAACGCCACCAGCAGCGCGGCCGACTCCACCGGCTGACGCCCGCTCAGCAGCAGCGCGATGGCGATGATCGGCCCGAACTCCCCCACCGCCCCGAAGGCGAGGACGACCCTGCCGAACCGGCCGTCCAGGTCCCCCGCGTCCCGCAGGACCGGCAGGATCGTCCCCAGCGCGGTGCTGGTCAGCGCGGTGCCCAGCACGAAGCTCTTGTCGATGTCCGCGCCGGTGAGCACCAGTGCGATCCCCAGGCCCAGGGCCAGCGCGAGGAGCCAGGCGACCGCCGAGCGCCGCATCGTGGGGCCGCGCACCTCGCCGAGGCCCAACTCGTAGCCCGCGAGGAAGATGAGCATGGCCAGCCCCAGGTCGGCCAGGGTGTCCAGCACCGTGCTCGGGTGCGCCCACCCCAGGACGGCCGGGCCGAGCAGCACGCCCAGCGCGATCTCGAAGATGACCAGCGGCACGCGGACCCAGCGGCCGAGCCCGTAGGCCAGCAGGGGCGCCAGGACCGCCGCCGCCATGATCAGGATCAGGGTCTCCGGATGCTCCATGCCCGCATTGTCCAGGAATCGCCGGAGGATTCCGGGAGTGACGACCGCCCGCCCGACCGGCCGGTCTCAGGAGCGGGAGAGGACCACGAGCCGCCGCGTGGCCCGCGTCATGGCGACGTAGCGGTCGACCGTCCCCGCCACGCCCTCCCCGAACGCCTCCGGTTCCACCAGGACGACCAGGTCGAACTCCAGCCCCTTCGCCAGCTCCGGCGTCAGCGACCGGACGCGGGGCGTCGCACGGAACGTCGGGTCGCCGATGACGCACGCGGTCCCCTCGGCGTGCCCGGCGAGCCACTCCGCCAGCAACGGCCCCAGCTCCGTCACGTCCCCGTGGACGACGGGCACACCGCTCCTCCGCACGGACGTCGGCACGTTGGCGTCCGGGAGCACCGCCCGGATCACCGGCTCGGCCTCGGCCATGACCTCCTGCGGCGTGCGGTAGTTGACGCGCAGCGACGCCACGTCGATACGGTCGAACCCGAGCCGCCCCAGCCGCTCCCGCCACGACTCCGAGAACCCCCGCCGCGCCTGCGCCCGGTCCCCCACGACGGTGAAGCTGCGCGACGGACACCGCAGGAGCAGCATCCGCCACTCCGCGTCCGTCAGCTCCTGCGCCTCGTCCACGACGACGTGCGCGAACGGCCCGGCGAGCAGGTCCGGTTCGACGCCGGGCGCCCCGCTCGCGTCGGCCAGCGCGTCGCGCAGGTCAGCGCCGTGCAGCATCGTCACGACGCCCTCGCCGTCGTCGTCGCTCGCCAGCAGCGTGTCGACGACCGCGGACATCCGCTCGCGTTCGGCGGCCCGGGCCGCCGCGTGCCGCCGCGCACGCCGCGACGCCTCCGGATCGCCCAGCCGCTGCCGGGCGGCGTCCAGGAACGGCAGGTCGGACACGGTCCACGCCTGCGCGTCGGCCCGCCGCAGCGCCCGGATCTCCGCCGGGCCGAGCCAGGGCGCGCACCGGCGCAGGTAGGCGGGCACCGACCACAGGTCACCGACGAGGTCGGCCGCCTCGATCAGCGGCCACGCGCGGTGGAGGGCCGTCAGGAGCTCCCGGCTGCGCCGCAACGACCGGCGCAGCACCTCGGCCGGGACCTCGGCCGGAACGCTGTCGCCCGGCTCGTCCACCACGACCGCGAGCATCTCGTCCAGGATCTGCCCGTGTGCCTCGTTGTGCGGGGTCCCCGGCTCCACCGCCGCGAAGGCCCGGGCCCACTCACCAGGACCCAGCCGCACGTCCCCCAGCTCCGTCGCCACCGTCGTCACCTCGGCGGGCGGCTCCTCGTAGAAGCGGACGGCGGCCTCGACCGCCCCGACCAGGCGGGCCGAGGACTTCAGCCGCGCCACCTCCGGATCGGCCTCGGCGACCGCCGTGGCCCCCTCGGGGACCAGGTGCCGCAGCGTGCACGTCCGCACCCCCTCCTCCCCGAGGCTCGGCAGCACGTCGGCCACGTACCCCAGGTACGGCTCGTGCGGGCCGACGAACAGCACACCGCCCCTGCGATGGCCCAGACGCGGGTCGGAGTGCAGCAGGTAGGCGGCGCGGTGCAGGGCGACGACCGTCTTGCCCGTCCCCGGGCCCCCGTCGACGACGAGCGCACCCCGGGAACCGGCGCGGATGACGGCGTCCTGATCCGCCTGGATCGTGCCCAGCACGTCCCGCATCCGCGCCGAGCGGTGCCCGCCCAGGCTCGCGACGAACGCCGACTGGTCGTCCAGCGCGGCGTGACCGGCCAGCCCCTCCGGGGTGAAGACCTCGTCCCAGTAGTCGCTGACCCGTCCCCCCGTCCAGCGGTAGCGGCGGCGGCTGGCCAGCCCCATCGGGTCGGCGTGCGTGGCTCCGAAGAACGGCTCGGCGGCCGGCGAGCGCCAGTCGAGCAGCAACCGGCGTCCCGCGCCGTCGGTGAGGCCGACCCGTCCGACGTACCCGGGCTCACCGCCGTCCGCACCCACCATGCGTCCGAGGCACAGGTCCAGCCCGAAACGGCGCAGCGCACCCAGACGACCGGTCAGCCGGTGGACCTCCGCGTCCCGGTCCATCGCCTGCCGCCCGGCCCCGCCCGGCGCCCGGCGCGCGGCGTCCAGCCGGGCGGACACCTCGGCGACCGACTCCGCCAGGCACGCCTCGAGGGCCGCGAAGTGCCGCTCGTCATCGGCGATCAGCTCCGGGACGGCCTTGGCCGCGCGGTCATCCGGCAGGTCGAAGGCACGGCTGGTCAAGGTGGTCACGTCATCAGCTCCGCTCGGGGGTGCGCCCGCGCCGGTCGCGCGCGGCACTGCCTGAAGGACCGGCGTGGTGCACCCGGCGCCGCGACGCGCCCTCACGGGCCGCACCGCGCCGTCCGGTCCAGGCCGAGGATTCTGCGCCACCACCGGGGCCTTGCCGCAAGCCCCCCGGTGCGCTATACGTTGAGAGTGGCAAGGAGCGTCCGATCTCCTTGCCTTTCGTCTTTCTCTCTCCCCCCACCCCGGTCCGCGCCGCGCACCTCACGCCGCCGCGACGTGACACGATGGCGAACACGCCTGTGTCCTGGTGCAGTTGACCCTGGACCGTACGAGAGGGGAATCCGGTGAGCAATCCCAACAAGGGGCTGGGCAAGGTCGAGGTGACGCTCAAGTGGGACCCGAGCGCCGCCGACGCCCCCGACCACGACCTCGACATCATCGCCGCCGTCTACGGCACGGACGACCTCCACGGAACACCCGTCTACCTGGCGCACTTCGACAGCCGCTCCCCGGACGGCACCATCACGCTCGGCAGGGACAGCCGGAACGGCCTCGGCCTCGGGGTCGACGAGTCGATGACGCTGGAGCTCGACCGCCTCTCGTCCGCCTACGGACGCGTGGTCGTGGGCGTCGCCATCCAGCAGGGCGGCGGACGGGTCACGTTCGCCGACATCGCCCGCCCCCGGTGCTCCGTCCACGAGGGCTACACCGAGCTGCAGACCCACGACTTCACCGACGTCCCCGACGCGACCGCCGCGACGCTGGTGGAGTTCGTCCGCGACTCCGGCGGCCCCTGGACGCGGCGCAGCACCGTCCGCGGCTTCGACACGGACCCCCAGTCCTTCACCCGGCTCATGGGCGCCCAGCACACCTGACGGCAACGGGGAAAACCCCCCTCGCGCGCCCCACCGTCAGCCCGGACGCTGCCGGAAACGGCCGTCGGCCGTGCCTTCCGCCAAGGAAGGACACGGCCGACGGACAGGAGCGGACCACTCAGGCAGCCCGGACGTCGCGGACGTGACCTTCGCCGAGGACGCCTCCGCCGTCCACACCGGGACCGCATCCCACGCCATGGCCACTGTCCGCAACCTCGCCATCGGCACGCTGAAACCCCTGGAGCCGACAACATCACCAAGACCACCCGGACCGCCGCACTCCAGTGAGCACTCTCCGCCCCGGGCGTCACCACCAACCCGGCCCCACAAGGAACTTGATCCAGCCCTGGGGAACCGCAGGACTCGATGCGGCTCGGCGACCGTAGCGAAAGGGCCTGACCGATGGACGTGCCCGACCGGGCAGGTTGCCTCAGGAAGGAGAGACGGCCCGGTCGGCTACGCGGCGGAAGCGAGATCGCTCGTAGAATTCCGCCGGTGGGCCGTGCCGCGGCCGGCACACGTCAAGCACGCTCCACTCACAGGAACCGGGCCCAGAACACGGACGGAGCACCCTCATGGCACCCTCGCATGTGGTCGAAGCGCTCAGCGCGGCGGATTTTCTGCGGAATCACCTGGAGCCTGGCCAGCCGGTCGTGGTGAGGGGAGCTCTGAACGGCTGGAGGGTTCCCCCTCCCTGGGGACTGCAGGACCTCAAGGAGCGCTTCCGCGACGCCGAAGTCTCACTGTTCGACACGCTCTTCACCCTCGAGGAAGTGGCCACCTTCGGCGACTACGTCGACGAGCACACCGGTCAGGGGGACGCCGGGATACCGCCCTATCTGCGCTGGTTCACTCAGCAGAGCCATGATCAGATGATCGTCGCCGATGACGCGTTCGCGGAACTCGCGAACGACTGGTCGATGCCGTCCTGGCTGCCCGAGGGGGACTATCTGCTCCCGCCGGCCGTCGGGCCCGTGGACGCCTCCCGTGACCGCTTCCCAGCGCGGGGCATGTTCGTCTGCGGCCAGGGCGGGCGGACGCGCCTGCACGTCGACCCCTGGGCCAGCGACGCGTGCCTGTGCCAGGTGACCGGCAGGAAGCGCTTCATCATGTACGGGCCGGAGGCCGGCGAGTTCCTGACCGACTCGGAGGGCGGCACCGTGGATCTCGACCACCCCGACGAGAGCAGGTTCCCCCGCTGGAAGCAGGCGGTGCCCACGCTCGACGAGGTCCTGTCGCCGGGAGACGCCATCTTCATCCCCCAGGGCTGGTATCACACGGCCATCGCGCTCGATGACAGCGTCTCCCTCACCTGGAACTTCACCCATCGGGTGCACGAGGAGCGGTTCGACACCTTTCTCCGGTCCGGCGGCGGTGAGGACCCCGTCATCCGCTATTTCCTTGCGGATGTCGACAAGGGGTAGGGCGGAAGTGGGCCGGCCCCAGCCCGCCATCACCCGGTGAGAGGCGTCTCCCCGCGGCGCGGGGAAGCGATCACCGTCAGCCGAGCGTCCGGACGACCAGCGACTCGATCTGCTCGTCCGTGATCTGACGCGGGGCTCCGGAGCGCGGAGCGTCGACCAGTCCCTCAAGGCGGTCGGCGGCGAACCGGGAGGGCCACTTACTCACCGTCTCCCGCGAGATGCCGAGCTCCTGCGCTACCTGGAACTACCGCCTCAGCACCAGGAGATCAAGGAGGCTGCCGCCGCACGAAGAACGTGGACGAGCCTGCGAGGGCCGCTACCCCGGCTATGGAGTAGCGGCCCTCGCAGCGTTCTGACCTCACGACAGTGAATCGGCCGGGCGGTGAACACCCGGTGCGCAAGGGGGTGGAGAACAAGCGGTGACAGTGAGAACTACTGAGGAGAGTTTCCGCAGGTCACAGCTTGTTTCTATGGCTTACACCCAGGTCACCCGACCCCGCGTCTCAGATGTCGAAGTACAGCTCGAACTCGTGGGGGTGCGGGCGGAGCTGCATCGGGGCGATCTCGTTGGTGCGCTTGTAGTCGATCCAGGTCTCGATGAGGTCGCTCGTGAAGACGCCGCCGGCCTGCAGGTACTCGTTGTCCTCCTCCAGGGCGTCGAGGACGGCCGGGAGGGAGGTGGGCACCTGCGGGACGCCCGCGTGCTCCTCGGGGGCGAGCTCGTAGAGGTCCTTGTCAATCGGCTCGGCCGGCTCGATCTTGTTCTTCACGCCGTCCAGGCCGGCCATCAGGAGGGCGGCGAAGGCCAGGTACGGGTTGGAGGACGGGTCCGGGGCGCGGAACTCGACGCGCTTGGCCTTCGGGTTCGAGCCGGTGATCGGGATGCGCATCGCGGCGGAGCGGTTGCGCTGCGAGTACACCAGGTTGACCGGGGCCTCGAAGCCGGGCACCAGGCGGTGGTAGGAGTTCACCGTCGGGTTGGTGAAGGCCAGCAGCGACGGGGCGTGCTTGAGGATGCCGCCGATGTAGTAGCGGGCGGTGTCCGAGAGGCCCGCGTAGCCCTGCTCGTCGTAGAAGAGGGGCTCGCCGCCGCTCCACAGCGACTGGTGGACGTGCATGCCGGAGCCGTTGTCACCGAAGATCGGCTTGGGCATGAAGGTGGCGGTCTTGTTGTTGCGCCAGGCGACGTTCTTCACGATGTACTTGAAGAGCATCAGGTCGTCGGCGGCGGCGAGGAGCGTGTTGAACTTGTAGTTGATCTCGGCCTGGCCGGCGGTGCCCACCTCGTGGTGCTGACGCTCGACCTCCAGGCCGGCCTTGGCCAGCTCCAGGGAGATCTCGGCGCGCAGGTCGGCGAAGTGGTCGACCGGCGGGGCCGGGAAGTAGCCGCCCTTGTAGCGGACCTTGTACCCGCGGTTGCCGCCGTCCTCGATCGCGCCGGTGTTCCAGGCGCCGGCCACGGAGTCGATGTGGTAGTAGCCCGCGTTGGCCTTGGTCTCGAAGCGGACGTCGTCGAAGACGTAGAACTCGGCCTCGGGGCCGAAGAAGGCGGTGTCGGCGATGCCGGAGGAGGCCAGGTAGGCCTCGGCCTTCTTCGCCACGTTCCGCGGGTCACGGCTGTACTGCTCGCCGGTGATCGGGTCGTGGATGAAGAAGTTGACGTTGAGGGTGGCGTCCTTGCGGAACGGGTCCAGGCGGGCGGTGGACAGGTCGGCGACGAGCGCCATGTCCGACTCGTGGATGGCCTGGAAGCCGCGGATCGAGGAGCCGTCGAACATCAGGTTCTCGGCCGGGTCGAACGTGGCGGCCGGCACCGTGAAGTGCTGCATGATCCCGGGAAGGTCGCAGAAGCGGACGTCGACGAATTTCACGTCGTTGTCCGAAATGAACTTCTTCGCTTCGTCGGCGTTCTGGAACATCCAAGTCCTCCTAGTCCCGCCTCGACGGGACGGGATTGCAGCTTAAGGTCGCAGCCCAGTGCGGTGGTCCGCTGGGCTCGACCCTAGGCATGCGGGATTTCTCCAGCATGACCCGATTGTTTCGCCGATGTTAACCAGGCCGCTCCGATTTCGGCTGGTGCGGCGCTTGAGGCTCGCGGCGCCCGTCGCGTCGTATACCTCCAGGGTGCACCCGGCCGCCGTCGGACGCCTGGGCCGTCCGGGTTACCGTGGTCGGGTGGACAAAAGGCAGGCAATCGGATCATGGCTGTCCGGCCCGCAGGCCGCGGCCGAGGACTTGCTGGGTGCGGACTTCGGTTACCGGGGCGAGCGGCTGGGGCTGCCCCAGGACGGGCCCGGGTCCGTCGCACCCACCGGGCGCCGGATCGGCGCGATCTTCATCGACTGGATGCTGTGCCTGCTCATCGGGTACGGGCTGCTGTCCGGCGACGGCATGTCGAGCGCGGGTAACTGGGCGCTGCTCGTCTTCGGTGTGATGTCGCTGCTGCTGGTGGGCACGCTGGGCTTCACGCCGGGCAAGCGGCTGCTGGGCCTGCGGGTGGTATCGGTGCACGGCGGACGGCTGACGTTCCCCCGGACGGCGCTGCGGACGGTCCTGCTGCTCCTGTTCATCCCGGCGGTGGTGTGGGATCGCGACGCGCGGGGGCTGCACGACCGGCTCGCGCACGCGGTGCAGGTCCGCATGTGAGACGGACGCGTCCGCAGCCGGGCTCAAGGGGCCGGTGACCGGGCCGCGAGCCCGTCGCGGCGCGCGCACGTCGTGGAACGGCCGTGGGGCCCGCCCGGGAATCTCCGGGCGGGCCCCACGGCCGTTCGTGTCATCGGTGCGGCTCAGCGGCGCCCGCCGCCGCTGGGCCCCTTCGGCATCCGCATCCCCTTCGGCATGGGTCCCTTCGGGATCGGCATGTTGCTCATCAAATCCCCGACGGCCCGGAGCCGGTCGTTGATCTCCGTCACCTGCGAGCCCGCGAGGACGCGCGGCTTCTTGACGATCGTCGTGCGCAGCTTCTTGAGCGGCACCTCGCCCTCGCCGTTGCCGACGATGATCTGGTGCACCGGGACGTCGCCGAGCAGGCGGGCCATCTTCCGCTTCTCGGATCCCAGCAGGTTGCGCAGCCGGTTCGGGTTGCCCTCGGCCACGAGGACGACGCCGGGGCGGCCGACCGCCCGGTGGACGACGTCCTGGCTGCGGGTGATCGCGACGGCCGGGGTGACGTTCCACCCCCGCCCGATGTTGTCCAGTACCGCCGCCGCCGCTCCCGGCTGGCCCTCCATCTGTCCGAAGGCCGCCCGCTCGGCGCGGCGCCCGAAGACGATCGCCACCGCGAGGAAGGCCAGCAGGAATCCGAGGATGCCCAGGTAGATCGGGTGCCCGATCAGGAAGCCGATCGCGAGGACGACGCCGAAGGTGATCAGCCCCACGCCCAGCAGGATGAACCCGATCCAGCGATCAGCCCGCCGGGTCATCTTGTAGGTCAGGCCGATCTGCTTGAGTCGCCCTGGGGTCTCGGATTGTTCCTTCCTCGCCATAGGAGGAAGTTTACGTGGCCTGGGAAGTGCCTTCCGCTGCGGCCTCCAGGACGTGGGCGGCCTCCCTGCGGTCCTGGGCCCGGCGGCGGTCCTCCAGGACGGAGGTCCAGGCGTTGCGGCGGGCCGTGGCGTGGCCGCCGCGCAGCAGGACGGACTCCAGGGCCAGCAGCGCCGTGGAGAGGCCGGGACGAACGGGGGTCACCGTGACGTCGTCGCGAACGGGGCGGGGCGGCATGGCTGTTCCTCCACGAGGAGTGGCGTCGGCATACGCGGTACGTGACAACAGCATCACCGAACGGTGTTACCACCGTATGACCCGACGGTCAAAACGGACCGAACGGTTTTCCCGCAGGGGCGCCGGGAGCCCGAACCCTGCCGGCCCCGCGCCGGGCGCGGGGCCACTGAGCCGAGTGGGGTGCGGCACCCGCCGCCGGTCCGTCAGGCGGCGGAGGACGCCTCCGCGCGGCGGTCGATGGCCTGCTGGTAGAGGCGGCCGGCGCGGTAGGACGAGCGGACCAGGGGGCCGGACATGACACCGGCGTAGCCCATCTCCTCCGCCTCCTCCTGGAGCTCCACGAACTCGTGCGGCTTCACCCAGCGCTCGACGGGGTGGTGGCGCGGCGTGGGGCGCAGGTACTGCGTGATGGTGATGAGCTCGCAGCCCGCGTCGTGCAGGTCGCGCAGGGCCTGGCTGACCTCTTCGCGGGTCTCGCCCATACCGAGGATGAGGTTCGACTTGGTGACGAGGCCGTCCTCGCGGGCGCGGGTGATGACCTCCAGCGACCGCTCGTAGCGGAAGGCCGGCCGGATGCGCTTGAAGATGCGCGGAACGGTCTCGACGTTGTGGGCCAGCACCTCGGGACGGGAGGAGAAGACCTCCGCCAGCTGCTCGGGAACGGCGTTGAAGTCGGGGATCAGCAGCTCGACGCCCGTGCCGGGCATGAGGGCGTGGATCTGGCGGACCGTTTCGGCGTAGAGCCAGGAGCCGCCGTCCTCCAGGTCGTCGCGGGCGACGCCGGTGATGGTGGCGTACCGCAGTTCCATCTGCTGGACGGACTCGGCGACGCGGCGCGGCTCGTCCCGGTCCAGCTCGGCCGGCTTGCCGGTGTCGATCTGGCAGAAGTCGCAGCGCCGGGTGCACTGCTCACCGCCGATGAGGAACGTCGCCTCGCGGTCCTCCCAGCACTCGAAGATGTTGGGGCAGCCCGCCTCCTGGCAGACCGTGTGCAGCCCCTCCCGCTTCACCAGGGACTGGAGGGCGTTGTACTCCGGCCCCATCTTCGCCCGGGTCTTGATCCACTCGGGCTTGCGCTCGATGGGGGTCTGGCTGTTGCGGACCTCCAGTCGGAGCATCTTGCGACCGTCGGGTGCGACAGCGGACACGTCCGGCTCCTCAGGTTTCGATTCCTCGGCGCGTCCCAGGGTACGCCCCGTCTTCGGTGGTCCTCCCACCACGGTCGGCCGGCGGAATCGCAGGGCACTTCACCCCGGCGGCTACCCGCCGGTAGAACGCCCGTGCGATCAGACCGCGCGCGGCAGCGGCACGGACTCCTCCAGGACGGCCCGCAGGTGCTTCTCGACGACCGGCAGCACCTCGGTGACGCTCACCGGGCGGCCGAGCTCCCCGGAGAGCGAGGTGACGCCCGCGTCCCGGATGCCGCAGGGCACGATGCGGTCGAAGGAGGTGTTGTCGGAATCACAGTTCAGGGAGAAGCCGTGCATGGTGACGCCCTTGGCGACGCGGATGCCGATGGCGGCGAGCTTGCGGTCCTCGCCGCGCTGCCCGGCGTTGGAGGGGGCGTACTCCGGCCCCATGAGACGGGTGTCGTACTCCTCGCCCTGGAGGCGGGGGTCGAAGTCCAGCGCGAGGCCGCCCAGTGACGGGCCGCCCTCGCCCTCCCCGGTCGGCGCGCCGAGGACCCACACGCCGCTGCGGCCCTCCAGACGGGAGGTCTCCAGGCCGAACTCGGCGCAGGTGCGGATCAGCGCCTCCTCCAGGCGCCGCACGTGCGCGACGACGTCGACGGGACGCGGGAGTTTCAGGATCGGGTAGCCGACGAGCTGGCCGGGACCGTGCCAGGTGATCTTGCCGCCGCGGTCCACGTCGACGACCGGGGTGCCGTCCAGGGGGCGCTCGCTCTCGAGCGTCCGGCGCCCGGCGGTGTAGACGGGCTGGTGCTCCAGCAGCAGGCACGTGTCGGGGATCTCGTCCGCGAACCGCGCGGCGTGCACCTCCCGCTGCCGCTGCCACGCCTCGCGGTAGTCCACGGCGTCCGCGCCGAAGCCCAGGTGGACGTAGGCCAGCTCACTCACGGCAGCTTCCCTTCTCGACTTTCTCGACGTTCGCGACGTTCCCGCCCGGCGGCCCCGACGCGCCCGCCCCCTCACTCTACGGCGGCACCCGAACGGGGGACGGCGGTGCCCGGGCTGCACGGAACCGTTCCTTCCTCACACGTATGGATGAATACCGGAGGTCACCCTCCATAAGCCCTGTTCAGAGGGCTAAGTTCACGCCCGTTCCGCAGGGCGCCCAGGCGTCCCCACATGACCGAGGGGCAGGAGACAGCACAGCCTATGCCGACGGAACCACCCGGGACCCGACCGTCCCCGCAGCGCACCCACAACCGGCAGCTCGCCGCGCTCATCGCCGAGGCCGGATTCTCCAACGCCGGCCTCGCCCGGCGGGTGGACCAGCTGGGCCTGGAACACGGGCTCGACCTGCGCTACGACAAGACGTCCGTCACCCGGTGGCTGCGCGGACAGCAACCGCGCGGCACGACACCCGCCCTGATCGCCGAAGTCTTCACCCGACGGCTGGGCCGCCGCCTGTCGGCCCAGGACCTCGGCCTCGATCCGTGCGCCCCGGTCTACGCCGGGCTGGAGTTCGCGGCGACGAGCGCGGAGGCCGTGGACATCGTGAGCGGCCTGTGGCGCAAGGACGCCGGCAGCCATCGCGAGCTACGGAAGATCGCGTTCACCCCGGCCGGCCTCGTCGTGCCGAGCCGGGACTGGCTGATCGGCCGCCCCGACGACCGGGTGGGACGCGGGGAGCCCGCCCCGCAACCGCCACCCGCCCGCGTCCCCGTGCAGGGCAGCCGGGTCGGGCCGCTCGCCGGCGGACCCGGCGGCGGACCGCTCGGCGGCGGACCGCCGGGCGGCCGGGTGCCGCACGCGGAGCGCGCGGAGCGGGCGGAGCGGCCGGAGCTGGTGGAACGCTGCCCGGGCCAGCGGGTCACCCCCGGTGACGTGACGGCGCTGCGCTCCGTCGCGGAGCTGTTCCACTCGCTGGACGAGGCGCACGGCGGCGGCCACGCCCGGCAGGCGCTGGTGCGGTACCTGGAGCACGAGGCCGAGCCGATGCTGCGCGGCACCTTCGGGGACGCGCTCGGTCGGCGGCTGTTCGCGGCGGCGGCCGACCTGACGCGGCTGGCGGGCTGGACGGCGTACGACGTCGCCGCGCACGGGCTGGCGCAGCGGTACTACGTGCAGGCCCTGCGGCTCTCGCAGGCGGCCGGGGACCGGGCGTACGGCGCGTACGTGCTGGCGACGATGAGCGCGCAGGCGGTCTACCTGGGGCACGGCCGGGAAGCGGTGCAGCTGGCTCGGGTCGCGCAGCAGGGTCTGGGTCCGGGCGGGCCGGCCGCCGTGCAGGGTCTGCTGCACGCGGTCGAGGCGCGCGGGCACGCCCTGCTGGGCGAGGCACGGTCGGCAGCGGCGGCGCTGACCCGTGCGGAGCGTGCCCTGGAGACGGTGGGGCGGGACGACCGGGACGAAGGCGAGGGGCATTGGACACGGGCCTTCGACGAGGCCCGCTTCGCCGATGAGTCGGGCCACTGCCACCGGGACCTCCAGCAGTACCGGACGGCCGCCGAGCACGCCGAGCGGGCCCTGCGGCTGCGCGGTGAGGGGCAGGGGCGTGGCACGGTGCTCGGCCGGATCGTGCTGGCCACGGCGCGCCTGGGTCTGGGCGAGCTCGAGCGGGCGTGCGAGCTCGCCGCGGAGGCGGCGCGCGGGGCCTTCGAGCTGCGCTCGGTGCGGGCCCACGAGTACGTGCGGGACTTCGAACGGCGGCTGGAGCCCTACCGGGACACGGCGGCCGCACGGGGGTACCGCGAGCGCGTCGCGGCCCTGGGCTGACGCCCGCGCCCGGCCGGGTGTCGCACCCGGCCGGGCGTCGTCGCGCGGGGACCGGCCACCGCCCCGGCCCCGCTATCCGGGTGACGCCGCGCGGGGCCGACGGCTAGCGTGCGGGGATGGTTGCCTCAGTGGAACCGGCGACGGAGCCGGTGTACCCGCCCAAACCCCGGCCCGGGGACCGCGTCGCGGTGGTCTCGCCCTCCGGCGGGCTCGGAGAAACGTTCCCGCTGCCCTACGAGCTCGGACTGCGGCGGCTGCGCGAGGAGTTCGACCTCGACGTCGTCGAGTACCCGGGCAGCCGGGCGGCGGGCCTCGGGCCGGCGGAGCGGGCGGCGGAGCTGCACGCGGCGTTCACGGACCCGACGGTGAAGGCGCTGATCGCCACCATCGGGGGCGACGACCAGATCACCGTCCTGCCCCACCTGGACGCCGCGTTGGTGCGGGCGCACCCGAAGCCGTTCTTCGGCTACAGCGACAACACGAACCTGCTGGCGTGGCTCAGCCGGTCGGCGGGCGTCGTCGGCTACCACGGCGGCAGCGTGATGGTGGAGTTCGGCCGGCCGGGGCGGATGAGCGAGCTGACCAGCCGTTCCCTGCGGGCGGCGCTGTTCACCTCGGGCCCGTTCGAGCTGCGCGAGTCGCCGGTGTACGGGGACGTGAACACCCCGTGGGACGACCCCGCGACGTTCGCCGCCGAGCCGCGCATGGACCCGTGCGGCGGCTGGTGGTGGCACGAGCCGCACCGCGTGGTGGAGGGCCGGGGCTGGGGCGGCTGCCTGGAGATCCTGGCCTGGCTGCTGATGGCCGACCGGGAGACGGAGCCACCGGAGCGCTACGACGGCCGGGTGCTGTTCCTGGAGACCTCCGAGGAGCTGCCGCGCGCCGAGGATGTCTACCGGACGCTGCGCGCGCTGGGCGAGCGCGGGCTGCTGCGCCGCTTCCCCGCGCTGCTGATGGCCCGGGCACGCACGGCGTCGGTCTTCGACCAGCGCGAGGACGCCGCGCGCGCCGCCTACCGCGCGGAGCAGCGGGCGGCGGTGCTGCGGGCCCTGCGGGAGTACGCGCCGGAGACGATGGCGGTCTTCGACGTGGACTTCGGCCACACGGACCCGCAGCAGGTGCTGCCCTACGGCGGGACGATCCGCGTGGACGGCCCGGCCCGGCGGATCACGGTGACGTACTGATGACGTACTGAGCCCGCCGGGCCCGGCGGTCACCGCAGCCGGGCCTCGGCGGCGGCGAGGATCTCCGTGACGCGCAGCGCGTACGCGGCGTCGCAGGGGTGCGGCTCGTCCGCGAGGAGTGCGTCCACGGCGGCGGCGAAGGCGACAGGGGCCGGTTCGTCCCGCTCCGGCAGGGAGACGACGCCGGACGTCCCCCGCAGTTCGGCGACGACCCCGGCGGCGGCCGGGGGCACGGAGTGGGTGACGGTCACGGTGCTGGAGGCGCCGCCCGTGTGCCGCAGCGCCAGGTGGACGGTGTCCCCGGGGCCGCGCGCGGCGGTGACGGCGCCCGGGTCGTCCGGGTCGACGTCGCCGAGCACGGCGGTCAGCACCGACAGGGCGTGCGGGCCGACGTCCCACAGCGCGCCCTTCTCGCGCCGCCACGGTGAGGCGGTGTAGGGGCTGTCGGCGCCGCCGAAGACGGGCGAGTACCAGTCGGCGCGGCCGGTGAACCAGTCGCCGGTGACGCGCTGTTCGGCTATCCAGCGGGCGGAGGTCGGGGCGAAGCGGAGGGTGAAGAACACCACGGAGCGCACCCCGGCCCGCCGCACGGCGTCGGCGACCTGCCGGGCCCCGGGCACCGTGGTGGCCAGCGGCTTGTCGAGCAGCAGGTGCTTGCCCGCCGCCGCGGCACGGACGGCGAGCCCCGCCTGGACGTCGGGCGGCAGGGCGACGGCGACGGCGTCGCAGTCGGCGAACAGGGCGTCGACGTCGGTGTAGGGGCGGGTGCCGTGGCGTTCGGCCAGCGCGGCGGCGGCCTCGGGACGGCGCCCCCACACCCCGGCCAGCTCGGCGTGCGGATGGGCGGCGAGGGCGAGACCGTGGGTGTTCTCGGCCCACGTCCCGGTGCCCAGGAGACCGAACCTCACGCGAGCACCCCCTTCTCGCGGGCGTCCTCCTGGTGGGCGACGTACGCCTGCCGGTCCATGTCGGTGATGTGGACGGAGAGGTCCAGGCGGCGGCCCGCGGCGGGACCGATCCGCTTGCGGGCCAGGTCCATGACGGAGCGGGCCAGCTCCGTCTTCGCCTCCTGGGTGCGGCCGGAGAGGACGGCGACCTCGATGTGGACCATGTCGACCTCCCCGTCCCCGTCGGCGATGACGCACTCCTCGATGCGGCGGAAGCGCGTCTTGCAGGCGGCGACCGAAGCACCGATGGCGTCCTCGGTGACGGCGTGCAGCTCCTTGCCGAACGCGGCGCGGTCGAAGGCCGCGGCGAGCGGCGCCGCGTAGTCGACGGTGATCTGCGGCACGGTGGAGACCTCCCATGGGATGCGCGGTACAGGCCCAGACTAAGGGGGTGTCCCTCCCACGGACCTCCAGTCCCGCTCGTGGTGTCCCGGAGAGCGATGTCACAGCCGCTTAACAGCCGGGCAACTGCCGGGAAACCGCTCCCGCCGACAGTGACGGCAGCGCGACATCCGCCCCGAGCTGCCGAAGGACACCGTCACGTGAGCTACAAGGCCGAGTACATCTGGATCGACGGCACCGAGCCGACCGCCAAGCTGCGGTCCAAGACGAAGATCCTCGCCGACGGCGCCGAGCCGCCGGTGTGGGGCTTCGACGGCTCCAGCACCAGCCAGGCGGAGGGGCACGCGTCCGACCTCGTGCTCAAGCCCGTCGCCTCCTATCCGGACCCGATCCGCGGCGGCGCGCACCGGCTCGTGCTGTGCGAGGTCTTCACGACCGACGACCGGCCGCACTCCTCGAACACCCGGGCCCTGCTGCGCCCGCTCGCCGAGAAGTACGCCGCGCAGGAGCCGGTCTTCGGCATCGAGCAGGAGTACACCTTCTTCGACGGCGCCCGCCCGCTCGGCTTCCCCGAGGGCGGCTTCCCCGCTCCGCAGGGGGGCTACTACTGCGGTGTCGGCGCGGACGAGATCTTCGGCCGCGAGATCGTCGAGCGGCACCTGGACAACTGCCTGGCCGCAGGGCTGGGCATCAGCGGCATCAACGCCGAGGTGATGCCGGGGCAGTGGGAGTTCCAGGTCGGCCCGCTCTCGCCGCTGGAGGTCTCCGACCAGCTGTGGGTCGCCCGCTGGCTGCTGTACCGCACGGCCGAGGACCACGGCGTCTCCGCGACGCTCGACCCCAAGCCGGCCAAGGGCGACTGGAACGGCGCCGGGGCCCACACCAACTTCTCCACCCGGGCCATGCGCGAGGGCTACGACGCGATCGTCGCCGCCTGCGAGGCCCTGGGCAAGGGCGACAAGCCCGCCGAGCACATCCGCCAGTACGGCGCGGGCGTCGAGGCGCGGCTGACCGGCGCCCACGAGACGGCCCCCTGGAGCGAGTACAGCTACGGCGTCTCCGACCGGGGCGCCTCGGTGCGCATCCCGTGGCAGGTCGAGGTGGACAAGAAGGGCTACATCGAGGACCGCCGCCCGAACGCCAACATCGACCCGTACGTCGTCACGCGGCTGCTGGTGGAGACCTGCTGCGCGGAGCTGGAGGCGCTGGACCTCGTCTGAGCCGCACGAGGCCACGGCCCTCCGGGGGGGGGCGGCGGCGCGGCGCCGAGCTGGGGAGGGGCTCGGCGCCACCGTGCCGTGGTCCGGCATCATGGCACGGGCGGGACGTTTCTCCCCCCGCCCGTGCGGGTTTTTGTCACCGAGGCACCGAGGCCGGCCCGGGGTGGTGTCAGCTACACCCCGGGCCGGGGACGTGGGCCCATGTCGTCGTGGGAGCCGCCCGCCCAGACTGGGACGTGGGCGGCTCCCACAACGACAGGAGCGCCACGGTGACGAAGGGGGACGGGGATGCGGGCAGGACACGTCGGCGAGGCCGTGGTCGTGGCGGTACGCGGGGGCTGGCTGGCGGTCTCCGGCGTCGTCGCGGGAGCGTTCCTCTTCGCGGCGACGGCCGTCTCCCTGGCGCTCATTCCCCTCGGGATCGGCCTGGTGACGACCCCGGTGCTGGTCCGCACCCTGCGGGCGTACGCCGACCGGCGGCGCGCGGGGGCCGTGGCGTGGGGCGGGGTGCCCGTCGCGTCCCCGTACCGGCCGCTTCCCCACCCACCGGAGCCGGAGCGCGGCACCGGGCTCACCGGCCGGGTGGGGCCGTGCGTGGCCCTGCTGCGGGATCCGGCCACCTGGCGCGACCTCCAGTGGCTGCTCGTGGACATGACGGCCGGGTTCCTCACCGCCGTCCTTCCCGCCGCGCTGCTGCTGAACGGGGTCCTCGGCGTGCTGCTCGGCGTCGGGCTGTGGCGTCCCGTCGTCGCGACGGAGGACGGGACGTACTGGTACGCCTTCGTCCCCGTGGACTCGCAGGGGACGGCGCTGCTCGCGGCGGCCCTCGGACTCGGGTGGGTCGCGGTGTCCCTGCGCTGGGGCCCGGCGCTGCTGCGCTGCAACGCCCGGCTGACCCGCGCGCTCCTGCGACCCACGCGGAAGGCCGCATTGGCCCGGCGGGTGGAGCGCCTCCAGGAGAGCCGGCACGACGCGGTCGACTCCTCCGCCGCCGAACTGCGCCGCATCGAACGCGACCTGCACGACGGCGCCCAGGCCCGGCTGGTGGCGATGGGCATGAACCTCGGCGCGGTGGAGGCGCTGATCGAGCAGGACCCGCAACAGGCCAGGGCCCTGCTCGCCCAGGTCCGGCAGAACTCGGCCGAGGCGCTGACCGAGCTGCGCGACCTGGTGCGCGGCATCCACCCACCGGTGCTGGCCGAGCGCGGGCTGGGGGACGCCGTGCGGGCACTCGCGCTGCGGCTGCCTCTCCCCGTCACCGTGGAGGTGGAGTTGCCCGGGCGGCTGCCCGAACCGATGGAGACGGCCGTCTACTTCGCCGTCAGCGAGGTCCTGACGAACGCGGCCAAGCACGCGGAGGCCACGGAGGTGCGGGCCGTCCTGCGGCACGGGGGCACGAGCACCGGTGTACTGCGGGTGACCGTGACCGACGACGGCCGGGGCGGGGCCGACCCGGCGCGCGGCTCCGGGCTGGCCGGGGTCCGGCGCCGGCTGGGCCAGTTCGACGGGACGCTGGCCGTCAGCAGCCCGCCGGGCGGGCCGACGCGCGTGGTGCTGGAGGTGCCCTGCCCGGTGGCGGCTCCCCCGCCGCCCGGTGCCCCGGCGCGATAGATTCGCCCTGGTCGTACCTCCTCTGTCCTCGCCCCGCTCGGAGCCACGTTGCGCGTCGTCCTCGCCGAAGACCTCTTCCTGCTGCGCGACGGACTCGTGCGGCTGCTGGAGGCGTACGACTTCGAGATCGCCGCCGCCGTGGACAACGGGCCCGATCTGAGCCGGGCACTGCGCGAGCTGCGGCCGGACGTCGCCGTCGTGGACGTCCGGCTGCCGCCGTCGTTCACGGACGAGGGGCTGCAGTGCGCCCTCGCGGCGCGGCGGGAACGTCCGGGCATGCCGGTGCTCGTGCTCTCCCAGCACGTGGAGCAGCTCTACGCGCGGGAACTTCTGGCGGACGGCAGCGGCGGCGTGGGCTACCTGCTCAAGGACCGGGTGTTCGACGCCGGGCAGTTCGTCGAGGCCGTCCGCCGGGTGGCGGCCGGGGGCACCGCGATGGATCCGCAGGTCATCCGGCAGCTGTTGGCCAGACGGGACCGTCCGACGGAGACGCTGACGCCGCGTGAGCGGGAGGTCATGGAGCTGATGGCCCAGGG
Organism: Streptomyces sp. GSL17-111; assembly: GCF_037911585.1. NCBI lineage: Bacteria > Bacillati > Actinomycetota > Actinomycetes > Kitasatosporales > Streptomycetaceae > Streptomyces > Streptomyces sp. GSL17-111. The sequence goes on along the minus strand of NZ_JBAJNS010000001.1, from coordinate 4,760,482 downwards.
CCGGTCCAACGCCGCCATAGCCGAGCGCCTGGTCATCACCGAGCGGTCCGTGGCGAAGCACACGTCCAACATCTTCGGGAAGCTGGGCCTGCCGGTCTCCGACGACGACAACCGGCGTGTGCTGGCCGTCCTCGCGCACCTCGACCGGGGCTGAGACCGGCCCCGCTCGACGCGGCATCGTGACCGACACGGGGTTCGCTCGTTCAGCTGAGCGTGGCTCTGAAGGATGCGACCTCTCCCCCGTCCCCGTCCGCCGGTCCCGTGGATGTCGAGCGGGCCGAGGCGGCGCTCGTCGAGCACTACCCACGGTTGGTGCGCCTCGGCTATCTGCTGCTGCCGCCCGCGCTCGGTCGGCACCGCAGATCGCTGACCGCGCACGCCCTGGCGCAGAGCGCCCTGCCGCGCGGCCGGGCCGCCAAGGAGAAGCCGCCGCTGCCCGCGCAGCGAGGGCCCGGCCCGGCTTCCGCGTCCGCCGCGGGCGCCGACACCGAGTACGCCTACCTGCGGATGCGCGTGGTGCGCGGTGCGCTGACGGCACCGCGCCCGCCCCGGCTGGGCCGGTGGGAGCTGGGCTGGCTGCCGGGGCGGCGTCCGCTGCTGCCGCAGGTGGCCGGTCTGCGGCTGTTCCCCGGGGCGGGCGGCGCGGACGAAGTGGCCCTCGAACAGGCCCTCTCGGCGGTCAGCGGGCCGGGCCGCGCGGCCTTCGTCCTGCGCGGTCTGGAAGGGCTCGGCGACGGGGACGTGGTCCGGCTCCTGGACGCGGCGGGGGTCGCCGCGCCCGAGGAGGCGCTGACCGAGGCGAACGGCGTCCAGGCGCCGGCCGGGAGCCGGGACCGTCCGCTGCTGGAGTCCCCCGAGTTCGACGCGTGTTCGCTCCAGGCGCGGCCCACGGACCTGATGCGGCGGCGCCAGCACGGCCGGGCGGCCCTCGTGGCGGCCGTGGCCCTCGGGGTGTGCGGCGTCCTGCTCGGCGTCCCCGGGGACGGCTGGGGGCGGGACGGCGCGGCGGCGCCCCTCTACGCGCAGAACCTCTCGGCGGAGCTCGCGCTGGATCCGGCGAAGCTCGGCCGCGTCGAGCCCGCCGCCTGGCGGGACGCCACCCGCTCCGACTACTCGGTGTGGCCCACGCGGGGTGAGCTGGCCGAGGACCGGGAGTTGCTGCGGCGGGCCCTCGCGGTGTGGGCGCGGCCGGGCGAGGGGGTGGCCGTGACGGCGACGCCGGGCACGGCCCCCGGCCCGGCGGCCGGCCCCCCGCAGCTGCTGTACGCGGGCGTGGTGGACGGTGCCTCGGTCGTGCTGCTGCACGACGGGCTGCGGGTCGTCCGGTACGCCGAGCCGCAGGACGGGACGGAGGGCCCGGTGGCGCTGGACTTCGCCCGCGCGGACGCGGCGTCCGGAGCGTCGGCCAGCGCCGTCCTGCTGACCCGCGGCGACGGCAACGCCCGCTACCTGATGGCTCCCTGGGTGACCGAGCTGGCGGTGACCGACCTGCTCAACCCGGGCGACACCGGCACCGCCGTCAAGCGCCGCGCCGACGGCGTCACCGACCCCGTGACCAGCCCGCCGCTCGGGCAGGGGACGTGCACGGCCTGGTCCGCGCTGCGCGTCTCCTCGGCCGGGCGGAAGGACCCGTACCTGGTGACGGACCTCGGCGAGATCACCCCGACACACCTGACCTACGGGGAGCCGGGCGAGACGCCGCAGGACCCGCTGAGCGCCGATGCGGAGGCGGCGCTGGCCCGTACGGCGTGCCAGCTGTCCTCGGTGGCCACCGCCGGGGTGCGCACGGTCAACACCTGGGCCTTCGCGACGCAGGAACTGCCCGAGGACAACGGCACGGGTCGCTGGGTCTGCGCCCGCGCGGAGACCTGGCGCGGCACGGGTTCGCGGGCGTCGGTGCAGTTCCTGCCGCCCGCCGAGGACCCGGCCACGCCCGGCGCCGTGACGGTACGGGTGGAGGACCGTCCGGCGTGCGGCCCCCGCGAGCCCCGGGTGCTCAGCGGCGTGCTGTGGAAGGCCTCGGGCGGCACCTGGTACCTGCTGGCGGCGGGCAGCTCCGAGGTCACCTCGATCACGGCCTCGGGGGACGTCGAGGCCAGCGCCCAGGGGCATCTGCTGGCCGCCGAGGCGACGCAGGGCGCCAAGGCCGACCTCACGGCGTCGCTGGAGGGCGGCGGCGAGCTCACGCCCCTGGCCGGTGAGGCGCCCTGACGCCGACGCCCGCCCCACCCACGCGGCCGTAGGGCCGTCCGGACGCCCGTCGCACCCTCCCCGCGACGGGCGTCCGCCACGTCCGGCACCTTCGGCGGCTCCGGGACGCGCCACGGCGTGCGGCGCGGACGAGCCCGTCCGGCCGTGGGCGGGCGACGCTCGGCGCACCGGCGCGGATCAGTCCTCCTCGCCCTCCGGCGGCTCCGGTTCCCGCACGTACCAGAGATCGAGCACGGAGAGGTGGTACCCGTTTCCGGTGACCACCCGGCTCCCGGAAAGCCTCAGCTCCTCGTCGTCACCGAGGAGGGCGTCGGCGTCGCCCGCAGCCCAGTGGCCGGTGCCGTCCTGGCGGGGGAACGGGCGGGGCGGAGGGGAGGGCGGAGGGAGGAGAAACGTTGCGGCTGGGGCGGGTCCATCGCCTCTCGACCAGGGCACCATCCGGCCTGCCCAGGATGGCGGTGCTTTGTCTCGACGCGAAAGGTGCGCCACTCCCCATGAACGCTCCGGTTCCCCCCTCGGTCGCCGATGCCATCCGGGCCCGCCGTAGCTTGCGTCACTACTCCTCCCGACCCGTCCCGCCGGAGCAACTGGGCGAACTGCTCGACCTCGCCTTGGAGGCGCCGTCGAGCTGGAACCACCAGAGCCGGTCCATCGTCGTGGTCTCCGATCCGGAGGTGCGGGACGGGCTCGTCGCGGCCACCGGTGGGCAGCCGCAGCCGAGGGAGGCGCCGGTCACCCTGGTGTTCGTCGCCGAGAGCACGGCCTGGGAGGGCGACCTCGACGACATCTACGCGCAGGCCCGCGAGCGCGGGGCCTGGAACGAGGCGTTCATCGCCTCCTTCCAGGAGGGCGGGCAGGCGTTCCAGCGGGATCTGGCCGAGCGCGGGCTGCTGCGGGAGTACGCGGTCAAGGACGCCATGATCGCCGCGTCGTTCTTCATGCTCGCCGCCGCCGGGGCCGGTCTGGCCACCTCGCCGATGAACGGCTGGGACGAGCAGGAGGTCAAGAAGGTCATCGGCGTCGACGACCGGGACGACCTGGCCGTCGCGCTGCTGCTGGCCGTCGGCCACCCCGCCGAGGAACGGATCCACCCCGGACGCCGCCCACGGGAGCGGAAGGTCTTCCACGACCGCTACGGCACGTGAGCTCCGGCGGCGCCACCCCACCGACCGCGGTCCACGGCACACGGCCCCACACGTCCCCGCTGCGATCCGCGCCGTCAGGGCTCCCACGGGCCCCGACGTACCACCGGACGAAGAACCACCCGAACCCCGGAAGATCCGCAAGTACCGGATGAGAAAGGCGTGTTGTCCGTGAAGAACCTGGTGCAAGTCGCAGGCGTCATCGATGCTGCCGAGGCGGCCATGCTGGTCGAGGAGAAGACGGACTGGCTGGGCTTCCCGCTGCGGCTGCCGTCCGGCAAGGACGACATATCCGAGGCCGCCGCCACCGAGATCATCTCCGGCCTGCGGCCCCCGCACGCCGGAGTGCTGATCAGCTACCTGACGAAGGCGGACGAGGTCGCCGCCTTCTGCTCCGAACTCGGCGTCACGGCCGTGCAGCTGCACGGGGACGTGGAGGCGGCGGAGCTGCGGGCGCTGAAGGCGGCCCGGCCCGAGCTGTACGTGCTCAAGAGCCTGGTGGTCAAGGAGGACAACGCCGACGAGCTGCTGAAGCTCGTGGACGAGGTCGCCGACTGTGTCGACATGTTCATCACCGACACCTTCAACCCGGCCACCGGCGCCAAGGGCGCGACCGGGCTGACGCACGACTGGTCGGTCAGCGCCGAGCTGGTACGCCGCTCCCCCAAGCCGCTGATGATGGCCGGCGGCCTGAACCCGGACAACGTCGCGGAGGCGATCCGCCAGGTGCGGCCGGCCGCCGTCGACGCGCACACCGGGCTGGAGGGCGCGGACGGCCGCAAGGACCGCGCCAAGGTCCGGCGGTTCGTCAGCGAGTCGCGCCGCGCCTTCGCCGAGCTCGACTGACGCCCCGGGCTCCGGGGCGCGTGCCGGCCCGGCCGCGCCCCGGCCCCCGTACCGACGATCGTCACACCTCGGGGAGGGACCGATCATGACGACGCATGCAAACGTTCACTTACTGCCCCAGACCGACCAGCTCCGCGCACTGCACACGGTCATCCGGAACCGCGACGCGCGCCGCGAGGACTTCGTCTTCCACTCGCGCCGCATCATCCGGATGCTCGTGGAGTCGGCCCTGGATCTGCTGCCCTTCGAGGAGCACGACGTCACCACCCCGGTGGGCGAGACGTACCGCGGGCTGCGGTCCGCCGCGAAGCTCTGCGCGGTGCCGGTCATCCGGGCCGGGGAGAGCATGGAGGCGGAGGTGCGCGACGTCCTGCCGGGCGTCCGCATCGGCAAGGTGCTGATCCAGCGGGACAAGCAGACCAAGCTGCCGCACCTGTACTACTCCCACCTGCCCGACGACATCGCCGAGCGGCACGTGCTGCTGCTGGAACCGATGCTGGCCACCGGCGGCTCGGCGCTCGCCGCGATCGACGTCCTGCTGAAGGCCGGCGTGCGGGAGGAGAACATCGTCTTCGTCAACTTCCTCACCTCGCCCGAGGGGCTGGAGAAGGTCATGGCGGCCCATCCCCGGCTGCGGCTGGTGACGTCCTCCGTGGAGCAGCGGCTCAACGAGCACGCCTTCATGATCCCGGGCATCGGTGACTTCGGCGACCGCTACTTCGGCACCGTCGACTCGGGTGCGCGATGAGCGGTCACCGCGTCATCGGGGACTCCGCGCTGACCGCGCTGGCTCCGGCCGTGTGGGGCAGCACGTACCTGGTGACGACGGAGCTGCTGCCGCCCGACCGGCCGCTGCTCGCGGCGATGATCCGGGCGCTGCCCGCCGGGCTGGTGCTGGTGGCCATCGGGCGCACGCTGCCGCGCGGTGAGTGGTGGTGGCGGGCTCTGGTCCTCGGCGTGCTGAACATCGGGGCGTTCTTCTACCTGCTGTTCGTCGCCGCGTACCACCTGCCGGGCGGTGTGGCCGCGCTGGTCATGTCCGTGCAGCCGATGATCGTGCTGCTGCTGGGCGTCGGCCTGCTGCGGCAGCGGATCAAGGCGATCCAGGTCGCCTCGTGCGCGCTCGGCGCCCTCGGTGTGGCGCTGCTGGTGCTCCAGCCACAGGCGGCGCTGGACGCCGTCGGCGTCGCGGCCGGGCTGGGCGGCGCGTTGTGCATGGCGGCCGGCATCGTGTTCACCAAGCGCTGGGGCCGGCCCGAGGGCGTCGGCCTGCTGACGTTCACCGGGTGGCAGCTGACGTTCGGCGGTCTGGTGCTGCTGCCCGTGGCGCTCCTGGCGGAGGGGCTGCCCTCCGAGATCACGGGCGAGAACGTCACCGGCTTCCTGTATCTGAGCGTCATCGGGGCCCTGATCGCCTACGCGGTCTGGTTCCGCGGCATCGAGCGGTTGCCGGCGCTGGCCGTCTCCTTCCTCGCCTTCGCCAGCCCGCTCGCCGCGACGATCCTCGGCTACGTCTTCCTCGGCGAGTCCCTGTCGGCGGCCCAGCTCGCCGGTGCGGCGGCCGTCGTCGCGGCCGTGGTCATGGCGCAGCCGAAGCCGTCCCGGCGGGGCGGTCCCCGGGCGGGCGGGACACCCCCGCCCGCGCCGCAGGACACGTCCCCGGACACGCCGCAGGCCGCCTCGGGCGAGGCGCCGCAGCCGTCCGTCACCCCGCACCACCGTCCATCAGTCGATCAGGGGGATCTCCGTGGAGACAGAAAACTACGCACGCATTCTCTGTAGACGCCTTGTCACCTGCCTGCCCAGCCTGCTGAACCAGCAGGCTGAGGCACGGCCGGACGACATCGCCGTGGTGGCGCACGACCGGACGCTCAGCTACCAGGAGCTGTCCCGGACGAGCGGTCGGCTGGCGGCCTACCTCCACCACCTCGGCGCCCGGCCCGACGACTGCGTCGGCCTGTTCGTGGACCCGTCGGTGGAGCTGATGACGGGCGTGTGGGGCATTCTCGGCTCCGGGGCGGCCTACCTGCCGCTGTCCCCGGAGTACCCGGAGGACCGGCTGCGGTACATGATCGAGGACAGCCGGACGCGGATCGTCGTGACCGAGGAGAGCCTCGTCGCACGGCTGACGGCGCTCGCCCCGCAGGGCACCCGGATCGTCACGGTGGCGGAGGCCGAGGAGTTCACCGGGCCGCAGCCGCCGGCGGCGTGCCCGAGCACGCTGGCCTACGTCATCTACACCTCGGGCAGCACCGGCAAGCCCAAGGGCGTGATGATCGAGCACAACAGCATCGTGGCGCAGATGCGGTGGCTGCTGACGAGCGGTCATCTGGGCCCGGGGACGACGGTGCTGCAGAAGACCCCGATGTCGTTCGACGCGGCGCAGTGGGAGATCCTCGCCCCCGCGACGGGCAGCCGTGTGGTCATGGGCACGCCCGGCATCTACCGGGACCCGGAGGCGCTGGTCACGGCCATCGCCAAGCACGAGGTGACGACGCTCCAGTGCGTCCCCACCCTGCTCCAGGCGCTGCTGGACACCGAGGCGCTGCCCGCGTGCACCAGCCTGCAGCGGGTCTTCTCCGGCGGTGAGGCGCTGTCCAACCAGCTCGCGCGGCAGTTCGCCGAGCAGCTCCCGGAGGCGTCGCTGGTCAACCTCTACGGCCCGACCGAGTGCACCATCAACGCGACGGCGTACCTGACGGACCCGGAGACGCTGGAGGAGGGCGCCGGCTCGGTGCCCATCGGCATACCGGTGGACAGCACGCAGTGCTACATCCTCGACGAGAACATGGCCCCCGCGAGCATCGGGGAGACCGGTGAGCTGTACATCGGCGGTGTCCAGCTCGCCCGGGGCTACCTCCACAAGCCGGAGCAGACGCGGGAACGCTTCGTGGCGTCCCCGTTCGTCCCCACCGAGCGGCTCTACCGCACCGGGGACCTGGCCTCCTGGAACCCGGACGGCACCATCCAGTTCGCGGGCCGGGCCGACAACCAGGTCAAGCTGCGCGGCTACCGGGTGGAGCTGGAGGAGATCGCCCTCGCGATCGAGGAGCACACCTGGGTGCGCCGGGCGGCGGCCCTGGTGACCGACGACGCGCGGACCGGGTTCCAGCGGCTGGTCGCCTGTGTGGAGCTGAACCCGAAGGAGGCCGCCCTGATGGACCAGGGCGTCCAGGGCGGCCACCACATGTCCAAGTCGAGCAAGCTCCAGGTGAAGGCGCAGCTGTCGGGCGCCGGTCTGCGCGAGGACGCCGGGGGGCGCCCGGTGCTGGCGCTGCCGGGCCGCGCGGAGCCGGCCGAGCAGCGGCGCCGCGCGTTCGCCCGCAAGACGTACCGCTTCTACGAGGGCGGCGACGTCGTCCGGGAGGACCTGCTCAGCCTGCTGGCCCCGCGCGGCGGGGCGGCGCGCTCCCGGCCGCTGGAGGAGCTGACGTTCCCGGAGCTGGGGACGGTCCTGCGCTGGTTCGGCCAGTTCCACAGTGACGAGCGGCTGCTGCCGAAGTACGCGCACGCCTCCCCCGGCGCCCTGTACGCGACCCAGATGTACCTGGAGACCGGCGGGTTGGAGTGCGGCGTCGAGGCGGGCGTCTACTACTACCACCCGGCCGACCACACGCTGGTGGCGATACCCGGCACACCCGAGGTGCCGCCCGGGCGGCTGGTGGTGCACTTCTCGGGCAAGCGCAGCGCGATCGAGCCGGTGTACAAGAACAACATCCGCGAGGTGCTGGAGTTCGAGGCCGGGCACATGGTCGGGCTGTTCGAGGAGGTGCTGCCGGAGTACGGGCTCGACATCCGCCCGCTGGAGTACCGGGAGTCGGTGCGCGAGCGGCTGGACGTGGCGGCGGAGGACTACTACCTCGGCACCTTCGAGATCCGCGCCGCGGACGGGCGGCCCCAGGCGGACCCGACGGAGGTGTTCGTCCAGGCGCACGGCGACCGCGTCGCCGGGCTCCCCGAGGGCCAGTACCGCTACGCGGACGGCGCGCTGGAGCGGATCTCGGACGAGCTGGTGCAGTCCAAGCACGTCATCGCGATCAACCAGGCCGTCTACGACCGGGCCGGCTTCGGCATCACCGCCGTCAGCCGGGCGCCGGAGCCGTGGCTGGAGTACGTGAGCCTGGGGGCCAAGCTGCACCACCTCCAGGCGTCCGGGCTCGGCCTGGGCTTCATGTCGGCGGGCTACAGCTCCAAGACGGGCAACCCGCTGCCGGCCGCGCGGCGGATGGACGACATCCTCACCGGCAGCGGTTTCGACACCGGCCCGCTGTACTTCTTCGTCGGCGGCCGGGTCAGCGAGGAGCAGCTGGCCAGCGAGGGCATGCACGAGGACGCGGTCCACATGAAGGGCCCGGCCGAGATGATCAAGGACGAGCTGGCCGGCATCCTGCCCGACTACATGCTGCCCAACCAGGTCCTCGTCCTGTCCGAGCTGCCGCTGACGGCGAACGGCAAGGTCGACAGCAAGGCGCTGGCCGCCTCCGACGCCGTCACCTCCGCCGAGGTCACCACGCCGTACGTGGCGCCGGGCACGCGGGCGGAGCGCTGGTTGGCCAAGGAGTGGGGCAAGGCCCTGAAGTACGACCACGTCTCGGTGGAGGACGACTTCTTCGCCTCCGGCGGCAACTCCCTCATCGCCGTGTCGCTCATCAACAAGGTGAACCGGGAGTTCGGGACGCGGCTGCCGATGCAGAGCGTCTTCCAGTGCCCGAAGCTGGGCGAGCTGGCCGCCCGCATCGAGAACGACACGGAGGAGTCGTCCTCGCGGCTGCTGCTGCTCAACGGCCGCCCCACCGAGGGGTCCGGGCAGGTGGAGGGCGGCGCGGCGAAGCGGCCCGTCTTCTGCTGGCCGGGGCTCGGTGGGTATCCGATGAACCTGCGGCTGCTGAGCGGCGAGGCCGGCGGCGGACGGCCGTTCTACGGCGTCCAGGCCTACGGCATCAACGCCGGTGAGGTGCCCTACCGGACGATCCGGGAGATGGCCTCGGCCGACGTCTCGGAGATCCTGTCCGTGCAGCCGGAGGGCCCCTACACCCTGTGGGGCTACTCCTTCGGTGCCCGGGTGGCGTTCGAGACGGCCTGGCAGCTGGAGCAGCTGGGCAAGGAGGTGGAGAACGTCCTGCTCATCTGCCCGGGCAACCCGAGCATCCGGTGGGCGGACGGCGACATGTTCGGCCGGCAGTCCTCGTTCGACAACCCGGCCTACGTGGCGATCCTGTTCTCCGTCTTCGTCGCCTCGCTCGGCGGTGAGGACCTGGAGCGCTGTCTCGCCAGGTCGCGTGACGAGGACAGCTTCGTCGACTTCATCGAGGAGGTCGTGCCCGCGCTGGACGAGCAGACGATCCGGCGGATCACCCGCATCGTCGGCGAGACCTACCAGTTCGAGTACACCTTCGAGGAGATGGCCGAGCGCAAGCTGCGCGCCCCGGTGACGATCTTCCGCGCCACCGGGGACGAGTACTCGTTCATCGAGGACGGCACCATCGACGGCGACGGGCCCCGGCCCACCATCGTCGACCTCGACGGCGACCACTACAGCGTGCTGAAGGAACAGGGCGTCGGCGAGTTGGCGTCGGCGATCCGCGAGCGCATCGGCGGCTGAGCCCGCGCCCGCCGCACCGTGAGACACGTGTCCGGTGCCCGGCCCGCGCGGCCGGGCACCGGGCACGCCCGATCCACCGAGGAGCAGCAGTCATGCCCCACGTGAGCCTCAAGCACTACCCCCGCGACTTCACGCCCGAGCAGAAGCAGCGGCTGGCGGACGCCGTCACCCGCCTCGTCGTCGAGCACTTCGAGGTGCCGGAGAACGTCGTCTCCGTCGCCCTGGAGGCCGTCGACCCGGCGCAGTGGCGGGAGAGGGTCGACGCGCCGGAGATCAGCGCCCGTCCCGACCTGCTCATCAAGACCCCCGACTACGGAAACTGAGGCGGCATCCGATGCCCGAACACACCGCCCCGCGCACCACGATCCCGCTGGAGTACAGCGAGGAGGTGCGGGAGGCCCTGCACGCCGGGGAGCCGGTCGTCGCCCTGGAGTCCAACGTCATCACCCACGGCCTGGCCTATCCGGACAACGCCGCGACCGCGAAGAAGGTCGAGGACGCCGTCCGGGCGGGCGGCGCGGTCCCGGCGACGATCTGCATCGACGAGGGCCGCGTCGTCGTCGGCATGAGCGAGGAGCGGATCGAGCGCTTCGCGCAGGCGTCCGGCATCCCGAAGGTCAGCAGCCGGGACCTGCCGGTCGTCCTCGCGCGCGGCGGGACGGGTGCGACGACGGTCGCCTCCTCGGTCGTCGCGGCCGAGCTTGCCGGCATCCCGTTCTTCTCGTCGGCGGGGATCGGCGGCGTCCACCGGGGCGCCGAGTCGTCGATGGACGTCTCCTCCGACCTCATCCAGTTCACCCGCTCCAAGGTGGCCGTGGTCTGCGCCGGGGCGAAGATGATCCTCGACCTGCGGCTGACGATGGAGTACCTGGAGACGCAGTGCGTCCCGGTGATCTCCTACCGCTCCGACGACTTCCCGGCCTTCTACTGCGTCTCCAGCGGCATCCGCAGCCCGCACCGGATCGACGACGCGGACGTGGTCGCGCGCGTCGTGGAGAACCACTGGGCGGCGGGCGCACCCGGCGGCGTCCTGGTGACGACGCCGCCGCGCGCCGAGGACGCGGTGGACCGAGCCGAGACGGAGGCGGCCATCGCGGAGGCTCTGGAGGCCGCCGAACGCGACGGCGTCTTTGGCCAGGCGATCACCAAGTACCTGATGCGCGCGGTCGACCGGGCCACCGACGGCCGGACGGCCGAGGCCAACATGGCCGTGCTGATCAGCACGGCGGAGGTCGGCGGGCGGCTCGCCGCCGCCCACGCCCGGCTGCGCCGCGCGCGGCCCTCCTGACGCCCGCACCCACCCACCACCCGACCACCCACCGACCGAAGGACGGCCCACATGACCGCCACCCCACCGCACTCCGCGCTGTTCGAGCCCCTGACCCTGGGCAAGATCGCCCTGCGCAACCGCCTCGTCATGGCGCCCATGACCCGCAACCGGGCGACCGTGGACGGCCTCGCCACGCCCCTGATGGCCGAGTACTACGCCCAGCGGGCGCAGGCCGGGCTCATCGTCACCGAGGGCGTGCAGCCCAGCCAGGTCGGCCAGGGCTTCCTCAACACCCCCGGCCTGCACACCGACGAGCAGACCGCGTCCTGGCGGCAGGTCACCGACGCGGTCCACGCCGCCGGGGGCCGCATCGTCGTGCAGCTGATGCACTCCGGGCGCATCGGCCACCCGTCCCTCTACCCGAGCGCCCACCGCTCCGTCGCGCCCTCGCCGCTGGCCGCCGGCGGGCAGTGCTTCACGCCGCAGGGCATGACGGACTACGAGGTGCCGCACGAGCTGACGGTCGAGGAGATCGCCGCCACCGTCGAGGACTTCGCCGACGCCTCCCGCCGGGCGGTCGACGCCGGGTTCGACGGGGTCGAGCTGCACGCGGGGAACGGCTTCCTGCTGCACCAGTTCCTCTCCGACAACACCAACCACCGCACCGACGGCTACGGCGGCGACCTCGCCGGGCGCATCCGGCTCACCGTCGAGGTGGCCGAGGCCGCCGCCGAGGCGATCGGCGCCGACCGCGTCGGCCTGCGCGTCTCCCCCGCCAACCCGTACAACGACATCGTCGAGAGCGACACCGACGAGCTGTACGGCGCGCTGCTGCGGGCGCTGCCGCCGCTGGCCTTCCTCCACGTGATGGAGGCCCAGTGCCGCCCGGTGACGCGGACGGTGCGCGAGGCGTGGCAGGGTGCGCTCGTCCTCAACCCGCACCGGGACGCGCAGGCCGGCGCCGTCACCCCCGAGGTCGCCGCCGAGGTGCTGGAGGAGGGGCTGGCCGACGCCGTCGCCCTCGGCGCCCTCTTCCTGGCCAACCCGGACCTGCCCGCGCGCATCCGCGCCGGAGGCCCGTACAACGCGCTGGACGAGGGCACCTTCTACGGCGGCGACCACCGGGGCTACACCGACTACCCCACCCTCGCGTGAGCGTGCCGCAGGCTTCGGACCACCGGAAGGCAGGACACACCACATGAGCGGGACCGTGCAGCGCGAGGAGCGCAAGCTCCTCCTCTTCTCCGGGCGTTCGCACCCGGAGCTGGCCGAGAAGATCGCGGGCCACCTCGGCACCGGCCTGGTGCCCACCAAGGCCGTCGACTTCGCCAACGGCGAGATCTACGTGCGCTACGAGGAGTCGGTACGCGGGGCCGACTGCTTCCTCCTCCAGAGCCACACCGCCCCCATCAACAAATGGATCATGGAACAGCTCATCATGATCGACGCGTTGAAGCGGGCCTCGGCGCGGAGCATCACCGTCCTCGTGCCGTTCTACGGCTACGCCCGGCAGGACAAGAAGCACCTGGGGCGGGAGCCGATCTCGGCCCGCCTCATGGCCGACCTGCTCAGCGCGGCCGGCGCCGACCGCATCGTGACGGTGGACCTGCACACCGACCAGATCGTCGGCTTCTTCGACGGGCCGGTCGACCACCTGTTCGCCCTGCCCGTCCTCGCCGACCACGTGCGCGAGCGCGTCGACGCCGACCGGCTCACCGTCGTCTCACCGGACGCGGGCCGCGTCCGCGTGGCCGACCACTGGTGCGACCGGCTGCACGCGCCGCTCGCCATCGTGCACAAGCGCCGCGACCCCCTCGTCCCCAACCAGGCGACGGTCCACGAGGTCGTCGGCGAGGTGGCGGGACGGGTCTGCGTGCTGGTCGACGACATGATCGACACCGCCGGCACCATCTGCGCGGCGGCCGACGCCCTGTACGCGCACGGCGCCGAACGCGTCATCGTCGCCGCGACGCACGGCATCCTGTCCGGACCGGCCGTCGACCGACTGAAGAACTCCCGCGTCAGCGAGTTCGTCTTCACCGACACGCTCCCCACCCCGAGCGAGGTGGAGCTGGACAAGATCACCGTGCTGTCGGTGGCGCCGCTGCTCGCCCACGCGGTGCGGGAGATCTTCGAGCACGGCTCGGTCGCCGCCCTCGTGGGCGACCTCTGAGACCGGCCACCGCCCCCGGCCGGACGGCTTCGGGGGCGGTGTCGCGCCCGCCCGCGTCTCGTTAGGGTGGCCCCATGGCTACCGGGGTACGGCGCAGGATGGGTGTGGAGGAGCGGCGGCAGCAGCTCATCACGGTGGCGCTGGAGCTGTTCAGCGAACGCTCGCCCGACGAGGTGTCCATCGACGACATCGCGACGGCGGCGGGCATCTCGCGTCCGCTGGTCTACCACTACTTCCCCGGCAAGCACAGCCTCTACGAAGCGGCGGTGCGCGTGGCGGCCGAGGAGCTGGCCGACCACTTCCAGGAGCCGCGCGAAGGGCCGCTCGGCGCCCGGCTGCTGCGCGTGATGGGCCGATACTTCGACTTCGTCGCGAAGAACGGCCCCGGCTTCTCCGCCCTGCTGCGCGGCGGCATGGCCATCGGACCGGCCCAGGCCAACGCCATGATCGACCACGTGCGCCAGCGCGCCTACGAGGAGCTGCTCTCCCACCTCGGGGTCGGCACGCCCGGCCCCCGGCTGGCCCTCGTCATCCGCTCCTGGGTCGGCGTCGCCGAGACGACGGCGCTGACCTGGCTGCAGGACCGGGCCGTCCCCCGTGCCGAGCTGGAGCGTCAACTCGTCCACGACTTCCTGGCGTTGGCGGCCGTCACCGCCACCACGGACGAGGAGACGGCCACTCTGGTGCGGCACGTCATCGCCCAGGAGCCGCCGGACAGCCCCTTCGCGGAGCTGGTGTCCCGGCTGCTGGCGCTCGTCCCCTGAACCGCGGACGGCCTCCCCGCGTCGGTGTCCGCCGTCCGAACGGCGTGCGCGGCGGGCGGCCGTGTCCTGCCCCGCCCGCTCCGCCGGCTGCGGAAGAGTGAGCCCGGCTCCGGACGGACGGGGGCGCACCCCGGCCGCCGGACCGACCGACGGAGGTGTGCGGACATGCGGCGACGGACGTACGGAAAGGCCGTGGCGGCGGGAGCGGCGGCCGCCGCGCTGCTGCTGGGCGGCTGCGGCGACGACGGCGGTGAGGACGGACCCCCGAGCCCGGAGGACGCCACCGGCCCCGCGACCGTCGCGGTGGAGTCCAGCCCCTACGGCGACATCCTGGTGGGCGAGGACGGGTACGCGCTGTACATGTTCGAAGCGGACTCACCCGGCGAGTCCGCCTGCGACGAGGCCTGCGCCGAGGTCTGGCCCCCGCTGACCACGGACGGCGAACCGAACGCGGGCGACCGGGTGGACGCCGACCTGCTGGGCACGGTGGAACGCACCGACGGCACCACCGGCGTCACCTACAACGACCACCCCCTGTACTACTACGAGCCCGACACCGAACCGGGCGATGTCGGCGGCCAGGCCGTCGACGGCTTCGGCGGGCTGTGGTACGTCGTCGGCCCCGACGGCGAGCCGATCGAGGAGGAGCGGCCCGAGGACGAGGCGACCGACGAGCCGGGCCCGTACTAACGGGTCGCGGCCGCGCTCGTTAGTACGGGCCCGGAGATCACGCACGGTGACCCGCATGTGGCGACGGTACGGGAAGCCGGTCACGCAGGACCTCCTTCGCCCCGCAGGTATGCTCCCGCGCGCGCCGCAGCTGCGGCGGCCTCGGCGGCCCGGTCTGCTGCGGCTTCGTCGAGGCTCTCGCCACTGGTCAGCAGGCGGTAGTAGAGGGGGGCGGAGACGGCACGAATCACCTCGTGGACATCGGTGCCCTCAGGCACCTCGCCCCGGTCGATGGCCTGCTGGACGCAGGGTGCCCACTCCTCGACACGGATGTCGTAGAAGCGGTGCAGGGCCTCGGCCGTCTTCGCCTCGCAGGTGGCGGCCGCGATCACTGCCTTGAACAGCGCTCCCTGCCGCGGGTCGGCCAAGGTGCGCTGCACGAGCCGAGCATTGGCCTTGAGATCGCCGAGCAGCGAGCCGGTCTCGGTACGTGGCAGTGACTGCTCGGCCATGTCCAGCAGCAAGTCGGCCACCAGACTGGTCACCGTTCCCCAGCGGCGGTAGACGGTGGTCTTGCCCACCTCGGCACGGCTCGCGATGGCGGCGAGGTCCAGGTGGGCGAAGCCATGCTCCGCCAAGGCGTCCCCAGCCGCCTGCAGCACCGCCGCCCGTACCCGCGCCGTGCGCCCTCCGGGACGGACGGTTCCCGGATCCGCACCCTCAAACCCCATAACGGGACTCCAGTTTCGTTAAGTGCTTACACCTGCTACGTTGAGGGACACGCTAACGGAACTCTGGAACCATTAGCCAGGTCAGTCAACGAGAGAGGAACAGCCATGGAATACAGGCGGCTGGGTGCATCCGGCCTCAAGGTCCCCGCGCTGAGCTTCGGCGCCGGCACCTTCGGAGGCCGAGGACCGCTGTTCGGCGCCTGGGGAAACACCGATGCGCAAGAAGCGCGCCGTCTCGTGGACATCTGTCTCGACGCCGGGATCACGATGTTCGACACCGCCGACGTCTACTCCGGCGGCGCCTCGGAGGAGGTCCTGGGCCAAGCGATCAAAGGCCGCAGGGACCAGGTGATCGTGTCCACCAAGACCAGCCTGCCGATGGGCGACGGCCCAGGCGATGCAGGCTCCTCCCGTTCACGTCTGATCACCGCATGCGAGGACGCCCTGCGTCGACTCGGCACCGACTACATCGACTTGTTCCAGCTGCACGCCTTTGACGCCGGCACGCCGATCGAGGAAGTCCTGTCCACACTCGACGGTCTCGTACGAGCAGGAAAGATCCGCTACCTCGGCATCTCCAACTTCTCCGGATGGCAGGCGATGAAGTCCCTCGCGATCGCGGAGGGGTACGGCCACCCGCGCTACGTCGCACACCAGGTCTACTACTCCCTCATCGGCCGCGACTACGAATGGGAGCTGATGCCCCTCGGGCTGGATCAGGGCCTCGGAGCCCTCGCCTGGAGCCCCCTCGGCTGGGGACGGCTCACCGGCAAAGTCCGCCGCGACCAGCCGCTACCGGCCAATAGCCGACTCCACCACACCGCGGACTACGGCCCGCCGGTCGAGGACGAGCACCTCTACCGCGTGGTCGACACCCTCGACGAGATCGCACAGGAGACCGGCAAGACCATTCCGCAAATCGCCATCAACTGGCTGCTGCAGCGACCGACCGTCTCCTCCGTCATCATCGGCGCCCGCAACGAGGAGCAGCTCCGCCAGAACCTCGGCGCCGTCGGCTGGACGCTCACGCCCGACCAGATGGCGAAACTCGATGCGGCGAGCAGCAAGACGGCGCCCTACCCGTACTTCCCCTACCAGCGCCAGGAAGGCTTCGCCCGGCTCAACCCAGCAGTCGTCGGGCCTCAGCCTGCTGCATGACATCGGTGTCAAGCAGCTGGAGTACAGGCGCGATGTCAGCCGCACCCGGCCGCTCGTCCTCCAGGGGGTCGGCGTCCGGCACCGAGCGCCTGGAGGTGATTCACGCTCCGGCCTCGGCGGCCTCGGCGGCGATCCGGTCGAACTGGGCGCCCATCGCCTCGGCGAGCGCCGTGGCGGCGGAGAGCGGCCGGACCATGACGGTGAACTCGTCGATCTTCCCCTCCTCGTCGAAGTGGAGGAGGTCGCAGCCCTGGACCTGCCGCCCGTTCACCGTGGCGGTGAAGACCAACGCGTGGTCGCGGGAGCCGGGTTGCGCGATCTCACGGACGTAGGTGAAGTCCTCGAAGACGCGCATGACCCCCCGCAGGATGGCGGCGGTGATCGCCTTGCCCGGGTAGGGCGAGAAGGCGACGGGGCTGACGAAGACGACGTCCTCGGCGAGCAACGCCTCGACGGCGACCGCGTCACGGTCCTCGACGGCCTTGCGGAACGGATGCACCACACCACCCCTCATCAATGAGTTGCCTCGGTGCATCGGAGGGTATGACCGCGTCGCGCCGACTGTCCACGAGGCCGTACGGGCGGCGATCACCGAGCGCACGGAGGACGAGTACCGCGCACGGGCCGAGCGGGCCGGGCCGGCCCGGGGCGTCCCGGTGCGGGGCCCCCGGTTCACCGCCGTGCCGGGCGGGAAGGTCTCCCCGTGGAGCCCCGCGTGCGGCGTGGCACGGGAACCGGACGGGGAGGCGGCGGGTGGCACAGGTGGGGCGAAGTGTTCCGGTGAGGCTCGACTTCGTGGTCGGCAGCATGAGTACCGGACGTACGGCGACAGCGCTGGTCGACCACTCCAGCACGCTGGAGCTCGAGCGGCCGGAGACGGGCGGCGCGACCCGCGAGATCGTCTGCGGCCATCCGGAATGCCGTCAGCGACTGCGGGTGCACGTCCTCGGTGTCCGGGAGACCCGGGCACGCCGCCGCACGCTGTGGCGGTGGGCGGCGGTCACCGGACTGGCGTCCGTCGTCTCGTGGACCCTGGTGGCCCTGCTGCTCGGCCACCCGCCCTCCGTGTTCTTCGGGCTCGCCGGGGCGGCGCTGACGGCGACCACCCTCGTGCTGGCGTTCATGGCGCCCGGCCACCTGGGCGTCAGCCGACCCGATCCGGTGCTGACGGGGCCCTCGGGCGGAACCGGCCGCAAGGGACGCCACGTCATCGTGTGAGGAACGCGCCGTGCGGCCCCGTGAATTCCTCGGAACCCATGACGGTGCCGGGTCCGTTCCGGTGTGATCGCCGGGGCGGGCACGGGTGACGCACGATCCAGCGGGGTGAGGGGGACGATGGACGACCCGGAGCGGGTGGGCCGGTACCGCGTGGTGCGGCGGATCGGCGCGGGCGGCATGGGCCGGGTGTATCTGGCCCGCTCGCCCAGCGGACGCTCGGTGGCCGTCAAGGTGGTCCGGCCCGAACTGGCCGAGGACCCCGACTTCCGGCGGCGCTTCGCCCGCGAGGTGGCGGCGGCCCGCCGCGTCAACGGCTTCTTCACCGCCGCCGTGGTCGACGCCGACCCCGACGGGGAACCGCCGTGGCTGGCGACGGCCTACGTGCCCGGCCCGTCCCTGGACACCGCCGTGCGGCGGGACGGCCCCCTCGACGCCGCGTCCGTCGCCGCCCTCGGCGCCGGACTGGCCGAGGCCCTGCACGCCGTGCACGCGGCGGGGGTGGTGCACCGGGACCTGAAGCCGTCCAACGTCCTGGTCACCGACGACGGCCCGCGCGTCATCGACTTCGGCATCTCGGTGGCGGCCGACGACACCGTGCTCACCCGCACCGGCGTCCTGGTGGGCACGCCCGGCTTCATGGCCCCCGAGCAGCTGACCGGGGCGCCGGTCGGGCCCGCCTGCGACGTCTTCGCCCTCGGCGCCGTCCTCGTCTTCGCGGCGACCGGGCGCGGACCGTTCGGCGGCGGCTCCTCCCACGGGCTGGGCTACCGGGTGGTGCACGAGGAACCGGACCTGTCCGGGGTGCCCGCACGGATCGCCGGGGTCGTCCGCCGCTGCCTGGCGAAGGACCCGTCGGACCGCCCGGCCGTCGAAGCGGTGCTGGACGAGCTCGCCCCCGCTCCCGCCCCCGTCGACCCCCGGGAGGCCCTGCGCACGCCACGGACCGCCGAGTCCCCAGCCGTACCGCCTTCACCCACCGTCCCACCCGCCCCGACGGCACCGGCCGTACTGCCAGGGACACCACCCCGGCGGCGTCTCCCGGCCCGGCGCCGCGTGCGGCGCGGCGCGACCGCCGCCGCGCTCGCGGCGCTGATCGCCGGCGTGACCGTGGGCGAGCGGCCGCCGCAGGGCCCGGCCGCCCTGTGGAGCTTCGCCGCGGACGACTCGGTGTACGCCGATCTCACCTGGGCCGGGGAGACCCTGTACGTCGGCAGCTTCGACGACCACCTCCACGCCCTCGACCCGGCCACCGGGAAGCGGCGCTGGTCCTTCCCGGCGGGTGCCGGCGTCATATCCGAACCCGCTTTCGGCGGAGGCGCGGTGTACTTCGCGGACACCTCGGGGGAGGTGCACGCCGTCGATGCCATCACCGGTCAGGAACGCTGGCGGGTCAAACGCGGGACGTGGATCGACTCCTCCCCCGCCGTCGTGGACGGCACGCTGTACATCGGCAGCGACGACCACCGGGTGTACGCGCTGGACACCGCCACCGGCGCGACGCGCTGGACCTTCACCACCGGGGACGACGTGGACACCACTCCGGCGGTGGCGGACGGCACCGTGTACGTCACCAGCCACGACCGGCGGCTCTACGCCCTGGACGCCGAGACCGGCGAGGAACGGTGGACGGCCGCCCCGGGCGACCTCGGCTTCGCCTCGCCCCTGGTGGCGGGCGGGACGGTCTACGTCGGTGGATGGGAGACCCGCCGCCTGTACGCCTTCGACGCCGCCACCGGCGCCCGGCGTTGGGCCTACACCACGGGGGCGGTCATCCACGCCACACCGCTGCTGGTGGACGGCACCCTGTACACCGGCAGCGACGACGGCTTCCTGTACGCGCTGGACGCCGAGAGCGGCGAGCTGCGCTGGAGGTTCGAGGCCGGGGAGCAGATCCACACCACACCCGCCCTGCACCGGGGCGTGCTCTACGTGGGCGCCCACACCAACCGCCTGCACGCCGTGGACGTGGAAACCGGCCGTCAGCTGTGGTCGTTCGACACGGGGGAGGCGGTCATCGCCGACCCCGTCGTCGCGGACGGGCGGGTCCACGTGGCCAACGCCGACGGCGAGGTCTTCGCCCTGCCCGTGGAGACACCGAAGCCCTGACGGCCCGCGTCCCCGCCGGACCGACCGGCGGTGTGGTGGCCAGCGCCCGGAGAACGGCGGCGGCCCGCCCCCGGGCGAGGGAGCGGGCCGCCGGTGTGGTGCGGGTCAGGCGGTCTGGAAGACCGCGACGGTACGGGCGGGGACGGTGAAGGTGCCGGTGTCCTGCGCGTGCGACGCGGACTTCACGGTCTCGTCCGAGCCCGTGGCCTGCGCCTCGTGCAGCGTGTACGCCGTCCCGGCCGTGTCGGTCAGGCGCTGCTCCTGGCTCTCGGGCGTCGCGTTGAAGACGACGACGAGGTCGTCGAGCCGCATCGTGATGACGCCCGGCGTCTCCCCCTCGCCCGAGAGCGGGAAGGACAGCGCGCGCTGTACCTCGGCCGCGTCGGTCAGGGAGAAGGCGTCCTCGGAGGAGCGGATCGTCAGCAGGTCGCGGTAGGCGGCCGAGGCGCCGTCGATCTCCGCGCAGCCGGGGTTGGCCTGCGGGAGGGTCAGCAGCGGCCGGGCGAAGGACCACTTGTCCTCGTTGTCCCAGGCCGGGGGCAGGCCCCGGGCGAAGCCGTTGCCGGCCGAGCAGTCCCAGTTGATGACGTTGAACCAGTCGCCGGAGTTGTAGCTGTTGCGGTCCAGGGACTTGCTGCGCAGCAGGTCGCTGCCGGCCTGGCTGAGCGCCGGGCCCTGGGAGAGCGCGGCCGTCGCCATGGCGAGGACCTGCATGCGCGCCCGGTCGGCGGCGGGGGTGTCGGTGGGCAGTTTGAAGGTGAGCGCGTCGTAGAGCGTCTCGTTGTCGTGGGCGTCGGCGTAGGCGAGCGCGTCGCCGGGGGCGTCGGCGTACCCGGCGGGTGAGCCGTTGTAGTCGACCTCGGCGCCGGTCACCGTGCGGCCGGAGCTGTCGGTGAACCGGTAGTCGGCGAGGTTGCCGGTGAGGCCGACCTTGATGAGGTCCTGGTACTGGAGCAGCCGCGCCTTCTGCTCGGCCTCCGAGCCGTTCGCCTCCGAGTCGTTGGGGTCGGTGTAGAGGCCGGAGGCGAAGCCCTGCACGCCGGGGTCCTCGTCGAAGGGACCGCCGCCGCGCACGGCGTCGCGGGCCCGGTCGGAGAAGGTGGCGATGCCGGTACCGGCCATGTTCTTCTGCGTGGCCTGGACGAAGCGGGCGTCGTCGGCGACCTCCCCGAAGTTCCAGCCCTCGCCGTAGAGGATGATGCTCTTGCCGTCGACGCCGTCCTTCTCCGGCGTCAGCTCGTCCAGCGCGGCGCGGACGGCGAGGATGTTCTCCTTCGGGTGGTGGCCCATGAGGTCGAAGCGGAAGCCGTCGACCTTGTACTGCTTGGCCCAGGTGACGATCGAGTCGACCGTGAGCTTGCCCATCATGGTGTGCTCGGGCGCGGTGTTGGCGCAGCACGTGGAGGTCGCGACGGTGCCGTCCTCCAGGAGCCGGTGGTAGTAGCCCGGCACGATGCGGTCGAGGACGGACTTCTCGTCCTGCCCGGCCGCGAAGGTGTGGTTGTAGACGACGTCCAGGACGACGCCCAGCCCCTCCTCGTTCAGGCTGCGCACCATCTCCCGATACTCGCGGGTGCGGACCGGCCCCTCGGGGTCGGTGGCGTAGGAGCCCTCGGGGACGGTGTAGTGCAGCGGGTCGTAGCCCCAGTTGTAGGCGTCCTCGTCCCGCACCTCGCCCACGCACTCCTGCTGCTTCTCGGAGTCGGCGGGCAGGGAGGCCAGGTCGCAGCCGGGCGTGGCCTGGTCGGCCGGGCGCTCGGGGGTGGTGGCGATGTCGTAGGTCGGCAGCAGGTGGACGTGGGTGGTGCCGGCGTCGGCGAGTTCCCGCAGGTGCGTCATGCCGTCGCTGTCCTTCTCCGTGAACGCCCGGTAGGTGCCCGGGTGCTCGGAGGTCGGGTCGGCGAGGGAGAAGTCCCGCACGTGCAGCTCCTGGATCTGCGCGTCCCGCAGGGCGACCGGCTCGGGCTTGTCCAGCGCGTCCCAGCCGCGCGGGGCGAGCTCCGGATCGTCCAGGTCGACGACGAGGCTGCGCTCGGAGTCCGTGGTGAGCGCCGTCGCGTACGGGTCGGTGACCTTGTTGGTGACGACCTCGCCCGCCTCGGGCGCCCAGACCGTGACGTGGAAGCGGTAGGGCTTGCCCTCCCAGCTCCGGTTTCCGCGCGCGCTCCACACGCCCGTGGCGTCGTCGCGGTGCATGCGGACGGTGCGGCCGTCCAGGTCGAGCGCGACCTTCTGCGCGGTGGGCGCCCACACCGACAGGGTGGGACGTCCCTTGGCGTCGAAGACGGGCCCGAGAGCGGCGTCGGCCGCGCGGTCGCCGTAGACGTCGTCGAGCACGCCGGGGATCTGCACGCCGGTCGCGGCGAGCAGGGCGCCGTTCGCGGCCCGCTGGGTGGCGACGACCTGGCCGCGCAGGGCCTCCCGCACCCGGTCGCGGTCGCGCGGGTCGACGCGGTAGGCGGTGTGGTCGGCCAGGTGCGGGAACTCCTCCCGCTGCTCCTCGGTGAGCCCGCCGTCGACGGGGGTCAGGCGCAGCCAGCGGCCCTCGTGGGCGAGGGTGCCGTTCTCGGCCAGGGCGATACGGCCCTTGCGGTCGTGCAGGAGCTGGGTGGTGGCCGCGTCGTGGTCGGTGTTCCAGACGACGGTGTTCCGGTCGATCCACTGCGCCTCGGCCTGGCCCAGGTCCAGGTCGGGGGCGCTGCCGGTGGTGGGCAGCAGGTAGCCGGGGGTGGCGCTGAGCTTCCACGCCTCGCGGCCGTGGGTGGCGAAGTCCAGCGCCTGGTCGGCGGCTTCGTCCTTCTCGTCGCCCCGGTGGAGGATGTAGCTCAGGGACGTGGCGCCCTCGGCGAGCGGCACCTCGAAGGTGGCGCCGAACGCGTCGCTGCGGACGGGCTGCAGCGGCTTCGCCCAGTCGGTGGGCTCGGCCGCGCCCGTCCAGGTGTGCAGGCCCCAGCCGTCGTAGTCGCCGTCGGGGCGGTGGTAGTGGAGGACGGCGGTGTTCTCGTCCTGCGGCGGGTAGACGCCCTCGGGACGCTCGTGGGCGGTGTCCTCGCCGCCCTGCTCGACCCACACCTCGCCGGAGCGGGCCAGGTCGATCGTGCGGGTGCCGCCGTCGGCGGTGCCGTCCTTCTCGATCGTGAAGCTCAGCGTGCCGCTCTCCTCGCCCTCCGCGGGCTTGACCCATGCGAAGGCGCCGAAGGCGTCGCGGCCGGTGAAGGCGGCGGTGCGGTCCCCGGCGACGAGCTGCCAGCCGTCGTAGTCGCCCTCGGGGCGCTGGTAGTGGACGACGGCCCAGTCCCGCTCGACGGCCGAGGGCACCTCGGGCGCCGGGGGCGTGCCGGAGACGCTGTCGGCCTCGGCGGACGCCGTGCGGCCCGCGTGGTCGACGACGACGGCCTTGTAGCGCAGCGGCGTTCCGGGCGCCACGTCGTCGCCCAGATGCTGGGTGACGGTGAACGGCGCGTGGTCGGCCGTGCCGAGGGTCCGCCAGCGGCCGTCGCCGACCTGGGCGGAGAAGACGACGTGCTGCAGCCCGCCGCCCTCGACGTCCGCGCGCAGCTCGACGGTGCCGGTCGCGCCCTCGCCGGGAGCGGTCAGCGTGATGCCCGGCTCGCCCTCGGGGGCGGGCACCGGCCGGTCGGCGCGGTGGACGACGGCGGACAGGGCCGGGACGGTGACCTCGACGGCCCCGTCCAACGCGGTGACGTCCTCGCCCTCGCCGTACAGCGACGCGAAGCGGGCGCCGTCGGTGCCGACGGGCACCCGCACGGTGCGCGGCTCCTCAGCGTTGTTGAGCGTGACGAGGTACTCGGTCGGGTCCTCGCCCGCGCTGAACCGGGAGGCGGCGTAGACGCCGGTGCCCTCGTCGGCGTACCGCTCGGTCTGGGTGCCGTCGCGCAGGGCCGGGTGCTTCGTCGTCAGCTCCGCCAGGTCGGCGATGGCCCGGTAGAGCGGGTGCCCGGTGTCGTAGGCGTCCTCCGCGTGGGTGCGCTCCGGGCTGCCGATCTGCCGGTTCCTGTCCGCGTCGAGGTAGTCGGGGGTGCGGGAGGCGAAGAGGGGCTGGCGGGCGTCCTTGTCGCCGCCGGGGCCGGTGAAGCCCTGCTCGTCGCCGGAGTAGACGACGGGGTTGCCCCGGCTGAGGAACATCAGCTCGTGGGCGAGGGTGGCCCGGCGCAGCAGCTCGGCGTCGTCCGCCTCGGGGTTGTCCTGGGTGAGGAAGGACCCGATGCGGCCCATGTCGTGGTTGCCGAGGAAGGTGACCTGCTCGTAGGCGTTGGACTCACCCGTGGTGTAGCGGTAGTCCTGCGCGAAGAGGTCGCTCAGCCGGCTCGCGTCGCCGCTGCGCGAGGCGAAGCCCCGGGCGGCGTCCTGGAAGGGGAAGTCGAGCGTGGAGTCGAGCCTGCCCTGCGTCACGTAGCGGGAGGTGACGGCCGGGTCGGCGGAGTAGACCTCGCCGAACATGAAGAAGTCGTCGTTCCCGCGCTTGGCCGCGTAGGCGTCCAGGGCCGTGGCCCACTGCGTCCAGAACTCCATGTTGACGTGCTTGACGGTGTCGATGCGGAAGCCGTCGATGCCGAAGTCCTTGACCCACCGCTGGTAGATCTTCTCCATGCCCTCGACGACCTCGGGCCGTTCGGTCCACAGGTCGTCCAGGCCCGCGAAGTCGCCCTGCTCGGAGGACTCCCCGGCGAACGTCGAGTCGCCCCGGTTGTGGTACATCGTCGGGTCGTTGAGCCAGCCGGGGACCTTGACGTCCTTCTCCTCCTCGGCCACGACGGGCGTGCGGGGGAAGGACTCCTCGTTCACGGCGGGGAAGTGCTCGCCGCCCGCGTGCGTGGCGTCGTCGAACGGCTCGCCGTCCTTCGTCAGGTAGGGGAAGGCGCCCTTGGACAGGTAGTGGTAGGAGTTCTCCTCGTAGGAGATGACGTCGGCGGTGTGGTTGGTGATGACGTCGAAGAAGACCTTCATGCCCTTGTCGTGGGCGGCCTTCGTCAGCGCCTTGAGGTCCTCGTTGCTCCCGAAGTGCGGGTCGATCTGGGTGAAGTCGGTGATCCAGTAGCCGTGGTACCCGGCCGAGGCGTTCTCGCCCTCGCCCTGGACGGGCTTGTTCTTGAACAGCGGCGCCATCCAGATCGCCGTCGTGCCCAGGCCCTTGATGTAGTCGAGCCGGTCGATCAGGCCCTTGAGGTCACCGCCCTGGTAGAAGCCCTTGTCCTCGGGGTCGAACCCGGTCTCCAGCCGGCCACCCGTCAGGCCGCCCTCGTCGTTGCCGGGGTCGCCGTTGGCGAAGCGGTCCGGCAGGACGAAGTAGAACTGCTCGCGGGTCAGCTCGTGCCGGGTCGGTGCGGCGGCGAGCTTCTCCTCCGACGGGGGTGGTGGCGCCGAGGTGTCCTCGTCTGGGGCGCAGGCGGACATGAGCGTCGTGAGCAGGCCGGCCACCAGGGCGGCGGCCGTGCCTCTGCGACGCACGGAGAAACCGTTCAAGGGTCGCTCTCCTTGCGGGACGGTCGGGGCGATCGGGACGGTGCGGTCGGGCAGGGGTGCCGCCCGGCTCCCGTCAGCGGGGACGGGTGGACGGGAGCCGGGCGGCGGGTCTACCGGGCCCGGCGCCGGACCTGGCGGTCAGGCGCCGGGCGGCGCGGTCAGGCGCGCCAGGTGTCGTCGAGCGTGACGCGGCCATCGGCGGGCACGGTGAGGGAGCGGTTGTCCCCGCTCTCCCACGTCACCCCGCCGCCGGAGTCCTTGCGGATGTACTTGTAGGCGCAGGTCGTCCCGGCGGGCAGGTCGACGTCGAGCTTCCACACCGGGTAGGCGGCCGGGTCGAGCTTCGGCGCGTCGGCCGTGTTCCAGCCGCCGAGAGCGGCGCAGTCCCCGGCGACGTGGACGTCCTGCCCCCACTGCGTGGTGGCGTCGACGGAGAACGAGGCCCCGGTGCCGTCCGGCGTCTCGGTGCCGCCGTCGTCACCGCACTCGCGGGCACCGGTGTGCAGGGCGAGGGCCGTGTTCGACTCCAGCGTCGAGGTGAACTGCCCGGAGCCGTTCACCGACACGGTGTCGCCGCTCTGCACGTCGCAGTAGTCGCCCGAGGGCAGCGACGTCTGGAAGGTGCGGGTCAGCGCGGACCCCTCGTGGTTGATGGCGACGTAGGCGGCGTCGCCGCGCCCGAAGGCGATGGCGTCGTTGCCGTTGTCCCACCAGTTCGTGACGCCCTGCCCGTGCGCGGTGTTGCGCAGTCCGACCATCGAGGAGATCTCGCGCCAGTCGTGCTGGCACTTCCACCCGTCCTGGTAGCAGGCGTTCACCGTGCCGCCCCCGGGCGGGCCGTCGTCCTTGGCCGCGAACTCGTACCCCGAGTGGACGTCCGGCGAGCCGTACGGCCAGGCCAGCATGAAGACGTGGGCGAGCGTGTAGTCGGCGCCGTCCTTGTAGGTGAGGGTGTCGCCGACGCGCTCGGTGTCGTGGTTGGCCACGAACACGGCGGACTGCCCGCCGTTCATGTACCCCCAGCTCTCACCGAAGTTCTCCAGGTGGGCGAGGCGTTCGCTCTGGAACATGCGCTTGAGGTCGCGCGCGTACCGGAACTCCTGCACGTCGCCCGTACCGAGGTACTCCGCCGGGTCGACGGCCTCGCCGGCGCCGTGGATGGCCTCCTGCTTCCAGTACACGTTCGGGTCGGAGAGCTTGGACTTGATCGCCGAGAGGTCGTCGGCCGGTATGTGCTTGACCGCGTCGACGCGGAAGCCGTCCACGCCCAGCGACAGCAGGTCGTTGAGGTAGTCGGCGATGCGCTGGCGGACGTACTCCTTGCCCGTCCGCAGGTCCGACAGGCCCACCAGCTCGCAGTACTGCACCTGGTAGCGGTCGCGGTAGTCGATGGAGTCGTTGCGGCAGTCGTTGAAGTCGCCGTCGCTGTAGGGCGCCTGCGGGTAGTCGTACTTCGTGTACGGCGACCCGCCGGTGCCGGTGCCGCTCCCGGCGCTCATGTGGTTGATGACGGCGTCGGCGACGACCTTCACCCCCGCCGCGTGGCAGGTGTCGATCATGTTGCGGAACTGGTCGCGGTTACCGAGACGTCCGGCGATCTTGTAGCTGACCGGCTGGTAGGACGTCCACCACTGCGGGCCCTGGATGTGCTCCTGGGGCGGCGAGACCTGGACGTAGCCGTACCCGGCCGGGCCCAGGGAGTCCGTGCAGGCCCGGGCGACGGAGTCGAACTTCCAGGAGAACATCACCGCCGTGACGTCCTTGGCGCCGGGCGGCGCCGCCTGGACCTGGGGAGCGGGCAACGATACGAGCGCACCTGCGGCACCCGCCACAAGGGCGAGCGACGCGGCCGTGGTTCTACGGACCACGATTCCTCCTGCCTGAGGGAAAGCTGTCTGCGGAGGCCTTCGCAGGGCAACGCGCCGCGCCCGTAAGGCTGGTGGGGGGAAGCGGCCGTGGAGAAGCCGCTGCAAATCACTGAAAGACCGTGGAAGCTCTTCCGAGGCATGACCGTAGAAGACCCCTCCACCGCGGTCAAGGGATCGGACAAACCCACGTAACGAAGGGGTCATCTGACCGCAACATCTATTGCAAGCTCTTGCAAGCTGCTACCTTCGGCCCGTCCCCGGTCCGCGGAGGACCGGGGGTCCGACCCGGACCCCACGCGCCCGGCCCCCCGGGCCGGGGACACCCACGGCCCCGACCGGCCCGCGTCCCACAGGACGCCGCGCGCTACAGGACGCCGCGCGCCCGGTCGATGGCCGCCGCCGCGTTGATCAGCCCGACATGGCTGAACGCCTGCGGAAAGTTCCCCAACAGCTCACCCGTGCGCGGATCGATCTCCTCCGCCAGGAGCCCCAGATCGTTCGCACACCCCGCGACCCGGTCGAACAACTCCTGCGCACGGTCCGGCTCCCCCGCCATCGCCAGCGCGGAGACGAGCCAGAACGAGCACAGCGCGAACGTCCCCTCACCACCGGCGAGCCCGTCCGCGCTCCCCTCGTCGGCGACGCGGTACCGCAACACCAGCCCGTCCTCCGTCAGCCCGCGTTCCACCGCCTCCACCGTGGACCGCACCCGCCCGTCCGTCGGCGGCAGGAACCCGTACAACGGCATCAGCAGCACGGCCGCGTCCAGCTCCTCGGAGTCGAAGGACTGCGTGAACGCCCGCCGCCGCTCGCTCCACCCCCGCTCCAGCACCGCCGCGTGGACGCGGTCCCGCGCGGCACTCCAGGCGGCCGTCCGCGCGTACCCGCCCAGCTCCGGCGCGAGCCGCACCGCCCGGTCCAACGCCACCCAGCACAGCACCTTCGACGACACGTGGTGCAACGCCGGCCCCCGCATCTCCCACATCCCGGCGTCCGGCTCCTCCCACCGCCGCGCCGCCGCGTCCGCCAACCCGGCCGCGAACCGCTGCACCTCCGGATGCAGCTCCCCGAGCCGATCCCGGTACAGGTACAGCGCGTTGAGCAACTCCCCGTAGACGTCCAGCTGCGTCTGGTCCCACGCCCCGTTCCCCACCCGCACCGGACGCGAACCCCGCCAGCCGGTGAGATGGCCGAGCTCACGCTCGGACAGGTCGTGCTCCCCACCGACCCCGTACATGATCTGCAGCGAGGAGTCGACGTCGGCACCGCCCCCGGCCGCGCTCGTCATGAAGGAGACGAAGTCCACGGCCTCGTCCGGGCAGGACCCCAGATACAGCGCCTCCAGCGTGAGGCTGGCGTCCCTGATCCAGGCGTACCGGTAGTCCCAGTTCCGCTCCCCGCCCACCGCCTCGGGCAGCGACGTCGTCGGCGCGGCCACGACCGCCCCCGTCGGCCGGTACGTCAGCCCCTTCAGCACCCGGGCCGACAACCGGACGGTGTCGCGGTGCGGGCCGTGGTAGATGTCGTGATCCGCCTCCCACGAACGCCACGCCTCCACCGTGTCCGCGATCCGCTCCCCCACCGCCTCCGGCGCCGTCGGCTCCGGCGGCACCTCCTCGGGCGGCGCCCACAGCAGCGAGAACCCGAGCCGCTCCCCCGCCCGGACCCGCAACCGGGCCCGCGCCGCGCCGCGACCGTCCCGCAACGCCACAGGCGAGCGCAACGCGCACGGATTCGGACCGCCGAACGTCCGCGCCCCGCGCCCGTCCACCCGCAGCAACGGCCGCACCAACCCGTACTCCGGGCGGGGCACGAACTCGACGTCGAACTCCACCTCCCCGTCCAGCCCCTCCACCGCGCGCAACAGCTCGTGCGGCGGCCGCAGCCCCAGGTCGTGCCCCCGCTGCCCCTCGGGCACGGCCAGCGCGTCCCGCAGGCACGCCGTGCCGCCCGCCGTCGTGAACGTCGTCTCCAGGACCAGCGTCCCCGGCACGTACCGCCGCCGGACGTCGAACGCCCCCGTCGGCGTCACCGACCAGTGCCCCGCGTCCTCGCCCAGCAGCCGGGCGAACAGGGCGGGGCTGTCGAAGCGCGGCAGGCACAGCCAGTCCACGGAGCCGCGCCGGTCGACGAGAGCGGCGGAGCTGCCGTCGGCGAGCATCCCGTAGTCGGCGATCGCGGTGAAGGTCACCCCACGCACCCTGACGGCCCCCCGGCGCCCGGTCCACGACCCTGCGGGCGCCGCCGCCGAATTCCCCCCACCCGGCGGAGGGTGGCGGAGGCGGGGGCGGCGGCCGGGCAAGCACACCACCC
Source organism: Streptomyces sp. GSL17-111 (assembly GCF_037911585.1). NCBI lineage: Bacteria > Bacillati > Actinomycetota > Actinomycetes > Kitasatosporales > Streptomycetaceae > Streptomyces > Streptomyces sp. GSL17-111. Next base: position 4,730,927 of record NZ_JBAJNS010000001.1, on the reverse strand, counting down.
ACACCCGCACCGAAGCAGGAGGGAACCCCGCATGCGCGGGGAGCAGCGACCGAGGCGAGCCCCCGACCACCGGGCGGAGGGACCATCCCCGCGCGTGCGGGGAGCAGACGGGCGGGAAGTCCGGCACAGTCGGGGCCAGGGGACCATCCCCGCGCGTGCGGGGAGCAGTCGCCGGGGGTCCGGCGGGGCGGCGTACCGCCGGGACCATCCCCGCGCGTGCGGGGAGCAGCCACTGGTGCGCACCGGGCGCCGTGTGAACGAGGGACCATCCCCGCGTGCGCGGGGAGCAGTTCACCGCTGACACGCTGGGCCTGTACGAAGCGGGACCATCCCCGCGTGCGCGGGGAGCAGCCGGTCCGGTGGCGGCCATGGGAGGCAGGACGGGGACCATCCCCGCGTGCGCGGGGAGCAGGATCTGGCCGTGGTTGCGGATCTGACCGCCGGGGGACCATCCCCGCGTGCGCGGGGAGCAGGACGCGCATCCGGGAAGCTCATCGCCTCAGCGGGACCATCCCCGCGTGCGCGGGGAGCAGCAGCTCCCGTTCCGCTCGCGGTACGCCCTGCGGGGACCATCCCCGCGTGCGCGGGGAGCAGGTGCGGATGGTCGATGCGGCCGGGTGCGAAGAGGGACCATCCCCGCGTGCGCGGGGAGCAGGAGCGCGGCCGACTCGATTGCGGCGACAATGCGGGACCATCCCCGCGTGCGCGGGGAGCAGCCCCCGCTCGTCCTGCCAGATGACGAGCGGCTGGGACCATCCCCGCGTGCGCGGGGAGCAGTCGGGGTTGGTGCTCGCGCGGCGGCCGAGGGCGGGACCATCCCCGCGTGCGCGGGGAGCAGGAGCGCGGCCCCCGTGACCCCACAGAAGGCCCTGGACCATCCCCGCGTGCGCGGGGAGCAGTTGTGCAGGCCCGTGGCCCGCACGATGTCCGCGGGACCATCCCCGCGTGCGCGGGGAGCAGAGCCGACCTGCTCGCCGCGAGCCAGGCATGAAGGGACCATCCCCGCGTGCGCGGGGAGCAGACTGCGTGACCTGGGGGTTTGCCGGGGCGGAGCGCGGGTTTTCATGACTTTCGTTGAGTCCGGCAATTCACTCATAGCTCGCATCACCGTCATCGGTTGCCGAAGCGGCGGCGTTTGGAGGCGGTGCTCCAGCCGCGTCGAGGGGTGGTGGTCGGTGCGGGGTCGAGGGGCTTGGCCTTCGGGCGGTGGATGAGGGTGACGCCCTCGTGGTCGACGGGGTGCCAGGCGTGGTCGTGGGTGCGGAAGGTGAAGCCCTGCTCGTTGTCGGTGGTGTGGGCGAGCAGGGCGCGGCCTTGTCCGGCGTACTGCTGGACCTCGTTCCACAGCACGTCCCGGACGCGGGCGGAGGGGTTGCCGATGAAGACCCCGGCGGAGATTTCGAGGAGCCAGCGCGTGAGGAATCCGCGCAGGCCCACCGGGCAGTTGGTCAGGACGATCACGGTCACCAGGTCATCGCCTCCGGGACATCGTCGTCCCCGCCTCCGTAGTTCCGTCCGGCGGCGACCTCCTGGCCGCCGTCGCTGTGGAGCCGGACGACGTCCGCGTCGTCGCCGACGCCCTCGGCGGACGTGGCGCCTGGGATCAGGAGCCGCTTGATGTCGTTGACGCAGCGGTCCAGCAGCCCCGTCTCGGCGATGCGGTCGCGCAGGGCGCGGCGCGTGCGCGAGGCGACGTCCTCGTCGCCTTCGGCGGCGACGTCGAAGGCGAGGGGGATGCCGACCTCGGTCTTGTAGAGGTCGGCGATGTCGAGCACGAACGACAGCTCGTGGCCACTGTGGATGAAGCCGAGCGCCGGGCTGCACCCGAGGGAGGTGACGACGGCGTGCGCGATGCCGTACATGGACTGCGCCGCCGCCGTGATCGCCTGGTTGACGGCGTCGCCGCTGGCGAAGTCGCCAGGGGTGTAGCGGCGCCCGCGCCACGGCACACCCGTGCGCCGGGCCTCCGCCTTGTAGTGGTCCTTGACGCGCCGCCCCTCCCGGCCGAGGAGTTCCTGTCGGGTGAGGCCGGTGGGGTCCTCGTCGGGGAAGCGCAGCCGGTACATGGCTCGGGCGACGGCGAGTCGGCTTCGGGGGTTGGCCCATTGGCGGGCCTGGGCCACCATGAGGGCCGAGGAGCGGGTGAGGGCGCGTCCGCCCGCGTAGTAGCGCGCGCCTTGTTCGCCGACCCAGCAGACGGCGGCGCCCGTCTCGCCGAGGACGCTCATCGCCTGGTGGGTGACGCGGGTGCCGGGGCCGAGGAGGAGGGTGCCGATGGTGGCGGACGGGATGTGGGTGGTGCCGTCCGCGTCCTCCGCCGTGATGGCGTTGGCGTCGCGGTGGACGACGCAGCGCTCCAGGTAGACGAACGAGGTGCGGTCGCCCGCCCGGCTGAGGTGACGCGGGGTGAGGGCCGGGCGGCGGGAGACGGTCGTCATCGCCTCATGCCGTCCGGGCGACGGGTGCGAGGGTCAGGAGGCCGCAGCCGTACGCCTTGGCGCGTCCGATGCCCTGGGTGAGGGTGCGGCGCAGCAGAGCGGGGTCGGTGACCTCCAGCCGGCCCTCGAAGGTGACGGTGACCAGGGTGACGGGCTGGGACTTTCGGCCGGAGGGCGCGGAGCGGCCGGACTTGTCGAAGGCGCGGGCCCGGAGGTCGCCGACGGTGAGTTCGTACTGGTCGCCATGGTGCTCGGTCTTGCTCTTGTACGTGGTGCCGCCGGGCAGGAGCCGGTCGGTGGCGGGCTTCTCGACGATCTGGAACCCGGCGTCCTTCTGGCGCTTCAGCAGCCACCCCATCTGGTGGATCGGGGTGCGGTGGGCAGTGAGCTTCTTGGGCTCGTCGTCCGTGCGCCGGATGGTGTGGACGGGGTTCGCGGTGAGCCGGAACGACCAGCGGCTACCAGCCGTGAGCCGGTCGAGGAAGGGGGCGTAGGGGCGGGTCTCCCATCCGGGCGTCTCCGGGTCGGCGAGCGCGGGCCAGCCGGCCTGCTCGACGAGGTGGGTCAGGTCGGGGCGGGCGGGGCTGACGACGTAGAGCAGCACTTCGGCCCGTGCCCGGTGGTCGATGCGCCACAGCACGCGCGGGCCGTCCGCCGACGTGCCGGTGGTGCCCGGCCCGTCGGACGGCAGCAGGCCGGGGAAGGACGACATGACGGCGGCGTGCAGCCTCTGGGGTGAGCCGAGGAGCCGACGGGCCCCGGGTCGCGCGGAGTTCACGCGGAAGCGGGTCAGGTACATCAGGGACTTTCTTCTTCCAGAGCTTCGAACGGGTCGTGCCGCTGCTGCGGGACACCCGGGTGGGGGACGTCCACGGTGGTCGTCACGACGGTGCGCAGGGCGTAACGGCGTTGCGCCGGGGAGAAGCTGAGAGGCTGGTCGCGTTGCACGTCGCCCGGCTCACCCTCCGCTCCCCCGGACGCCTCCCGCAGGACGTCGAGTCGGACGGTGGCCTCCCGATGCCGCCCCCGGTACCAGAGGGACGCCTGCCACGGCTCGGCGGCCAGCGCCCTGTGGAGGTCGGCATCCTCGCGGACGCGCAGCTCCACCGGCTGGGCTGGCGGGCAGGAGCGCCGTCCGAGGAACGGCGCGTAGACGGGGTCGCGCAGAGCGGCGTGGAGCCGGTGGAGCAGCTGCGCTTCGCCCTCGACGGCGGCGACGAACACGGCGTCGGCCAGGTAGAACCGCTCGGACAGCGGCATGGACTTGCCGGTGTCGCCGTGGTGGGCGGAGTGGAAGTCCCGGATGCGGGTGCCGGGTTGGTCGATGCGGACACCGAAGCGGAGTGCGGCCAGGGGCCGCAGCCCCGCCTCGTCCTGCCGGTCGATGCCGGCCGCCGCCGCGAGCAGCCCGATGACGCCGCTCTTGGTCGGGGCGGACTCGGTGGTGCGGCGGGCGAACCGGGCCGTGGCCCCCCAGGACTGGAGGGGCCCGGCGAGCCGCAGGGTCAGCACGCTCATGCGGGCTTGTCCAGGCGTTCGGCGACGGACCGGCCGACGGAGGCGACGAGCGTGCCGATGTTCTCCACCTCGGTGCCGATGTCGGCGAGCTTGGACGTGTTCGGGCCGACGCGCAGCACCCAGGTGACGGTGGACGCCTCGTCGCCGTAGGCGCGCTCGACGTCGGGGATGTGGGCGGCCAGGCGGTCGCAGGCTTCGCGGACGTGGCCGCCCTGATCGCCGCGCACCGGCTCCTCGAAGGCCGCGACGTAGCTCATCGGACGGGTGGTGCGCAGCGTGACGACGACGGCGTCGGGCGCCGTGTGATGGCCGAAGGTGTTGATCTTCCCCTTGGGCAGCGAGGCGAGGAAGCCGTGCACGAAGGCTTCGACGGCCCGCCGCACGGGTTCGGTGCGCGGCTCGTCCTCGCGCAGGCCCTCCCCCAGGTTGGCCGCGAGCTGGTGGACGCTGAGCGCCGCGTAGCGGTAGAGGGTGGCGGAGTTGAAGTCGACGGTGCCGATCATTCCGGCGCCCGGTTCGGCATCGCTGTTCTCGTCGTCCACGGCGGTGTAGTAGTCCGACTCGTTCTCCACGCGGTGGACGCTGAGCGCGTGGGCGACCTGGACGGCCGCGTCGACGTTGATGTCGGCGACGTCGGCGACCATGCGGCCGAAGAGCGCGATGTCGACGGAGTGCCGGGTGTCCGCGAGTGCCTTGGCGCGACCCTTGTTGTCCTTCTCCTTGAGGAACGCCTTGATGTCGTCCGCGCCCTCGACGGCGAGCCGGGCGAGGCTGTCGAGTTGCCGGGAGCTGAGGAAGAGGAGGTACTTGGACTGGGCGACGGGGGCCTGCTCCCCGTCCTTCTCGGCGTTGGCCTTGCGCTTGGGCACCTCGATCTTCAGCCCGGCGGACTGGATCACCTCCGCCGCCAGCTCCCGCGCCCGCTCCCCGGCCAGGGACTCCTCGACCCGGCCGATGCGGGACGCGAGGAGCTCCACGACCTTCTTCGTGCGCACGCCGAGCTCGCTCGGGTCCAGCAGGTGCTCGTCCGCGAAGAACTCCCTGGTGGCACGCTTCCACGCCTGGCTGGAGACCCGTGCCCTCGGCACTCCGCCGTAGATCGCGGACTTCGGCGCGCCGGTGTCGTCCCGGTTGAGGTTGCTGGGCGGCACGGTCTGGAGGGCGTGCACGTCGAGGAAGATGCGGTTCACGAGGCGTCCTTGTCGTGTGGTGCGGGGTGTCAGGGTGCGTCGGGAGTGTCGGCGGGCCGCTGCCCGTCCGGGGTGGGGTCGCCGCGCCAGGCGTGGAAGGAACGGCCCCACTCGGCGCGCACGGTGGCCGGTCCGCCGTGCCACTGCCAGGCGTAGAGCTGTCCTGCGAGGAGGGCGTAGTCCAGCTCCGCGCCGTGGGTGCGCAGGAGGGTGACGATGTCCCGCAGGCGCTGGGCGAGGCTGGTCAGGTCGGGGGCGGTCCCGGCCCGCACGAGGCGCTTGCGCAGCGGTTCGTCGATCTCCCCGTGCTGCATCGTGGAGCGGATGGCCGCGCCCAGGCCCCGGCGGGCCTCGCGCGTGTCCCGGCGGTGCATGCCGGTGCTGCGGGACTGCTGGTGGACGGCCCACAGCGTGAGCGCCACGTGCACCGCGCCCTCGGCCCGCGCGAGTTCGCTCTCGCGCAGCGGGCGGGCACCGTCGTCGGTGTCGTGCAGGGGGCCGGTGTCCACGAGGTCCCACAGGTCGGGGACGTCCCCGGCAGCGCGTCCGGCGCCGCGACGCAGCCGGGCCACGGCGGCCACGGCCTTCGGCTCGTCGGCGAGGTAGCCCCGTTGCAGGGCGCTGACGCGGCGGCCGGTCAGCTCGGCCACGCGCCGGCGTACGGGAAGGGAAGCGGGTGCGGTGACGGTCGTCATGCGGTGCGCCTTCAGGAGGTGATGGGCGCCGGGGCGGCCTCGGCGCCCGGCGGCTGGTCGGCGGAGAGGAGGGGGTGGGCCAGGCACTCGTCCAGGGCCCGGCGGAACCAGAGCCGGGCGAGCGTGGCGTTGAGCCACTCGGTGCGCTTCTTGAGCTCGACGATCCGCCCCTGCCACGCCGCGTCCCCCGCCTCGGCGATCAGCCGGTCGCCCAGGCGTCCGACGATGCGGTGGACCTCCCGCTGCCAGTGCGACCGCTGCTCCTCGGGGTCACCCAGTTTCGTCAATGACGAAAGCCAACTGCGGTACGGTCCGTCAAGCGCTGCGAAACCAAGTGCGCTAGCCGCCGTGCAGGCTCCTCCATACTCCGAGCCGGTGGCGCGCTTCAGATTGGCGGCGAGGTCAGTCAGGGCCTGGACAGCCCGCTCACTGTCCTTGGCAGCATCCATAGCGGTTCGCGCATAGCAAGGTTCTTCCCGATCGAGTAGAACGACGGCCATCGAGACGCGATCCTCATGCACATCGAAGAACGACGACTTCGCTGGCTTCTTAGCCCATGGTGGGTCGTAGGCCATTCCGATAGTGCAGGCGGAGATGAGGTGACCACGCCTCAGCTCGCCTTCTGCGACCAGTCGTGCGACCCATTCCATAACGACCGGACGGAGAACGTGGGATGGCTCGCTTTCGGTAGTCCTCGACGATCTCCCGACCAGCATGGCATCGAGCCCCCGCCAAGCAGCACGTGAGTGATCATGTCGCAAGGGCTTGTAGACCGGCGAGCGACGCAGTTCCTTCTCCGCCGCATGACTTCGCTTCCAAGAAGTCATCGGTTCGCGATCGAACCTGTTCACGATCTCAAGAGGGTCTCCGTAGCCCAACACGACGCCTATCACCGCCACATCGTCGTAATGGAGTCGGATTCTGCGCGATTGCCAAGTGTAGAGGTCGCGCAAGCCCGTAGGATTTCGAACCTCTCCCCCAGGGCCGCAAGGATCCCTCCGCCAAGCGGGCTTGTCGTTCTGTTCTACACGAAGGCAGTCAGTGTCCCAGGCGATCAAGTTGAGCAGAAGCGTTTCACGGAGGTTTTGACCCTCGACGTATACGGCACCAAGCTTGCCCAGCCAGCCCTCGCCAAGATCGGCACTTGGATATGTCCGGCCCCCTTTGGCACGTACGTCCCCCACAGGTCCGGTCTTGATGCCCGAGGTGTCGTAGGCGTGGGCGTGGACGACCCAGCGGGCGGCCTCGGCGAAGGAGAGCCGCTCCACCGTGGGCAGCCGGGCAGTGAAGAACGGTTCGCCGTTGGGGACGTCGGCGACGATGCGGTGGAGGGGGAAGACCTCGTCCTTCTCGGTGCGCAGACCGGCGGTCTGGAAGAAGGGGGCCTCGGTGTGGAGGAGGTCGAAACGGCCCCGGTGGGCGTCGAGGTACGCCCCGACCGGAGCGAAGCATTCCGGATCGGACCACAGGTCGGACCAGTCCTCGATGTCCTGCGGCCCCTCCAAGGCGTCGTGCGCCACAGCCAGCAGCAGACGCAGCAGGGCGAACTCCTGCGTGGGCAGGTCCCCGACGAGGCGGCGTAAGCCCGCCGCCTGGGCGAAGACCTCCCGCAGCGACAGCACTTCCTGCGTGCCGTCGAGCCGTAACACCTCCACCCAGGGACGGGTCGTCAGGTCGAACGACGGCGCTGTGTCGCGGCCGACGTCGTGGGATTCAGGCACGGGTCACCTCAAGGCCCTGGGAGCGGCTGTAGCTGAGTGCGAAGCCTGCCAGCCGGGTCTGACAGTCCTCGTCGAGTTCCAGGACGAGCTGACCGGCGAGCCAGTGGCTCTCCTTGGTCTGCCAGGCGTGCACGCACCCCTCCTCCAGTTCGGCGATGGCCCGGTCCATCACCTCGGCCGGGGAGAACTGCATCGGCAGCCGCAGCCCGGACGCGGCCACCGCGCGGGCCGCGAAGGCCGTCGGCACCTGGTCCACGGGCAGGGCGAGACCCGCCCGTTCCCGACCCCGCCCGTCGGGCGGCAGCCAGGGCACGGTCGTCAGGGCGCCGTCCTCCCGACGCTGCACGACGACGACTTCCAGGCTCTCCCTGCTGTCCCGCACCTGGGCCCGGCCCGCCGGGGTGTCGTCGACCTCGCCGACCCCGGCCGCGAGCCAGCCGAACAGCGGCCTGCCGGGCCGGCCCACCGGACCGAGCCCGAAGGTCGCGGCGCGCTCGGCCTGGTCCGCGCGGTGGCGCTCGAAGCGCGTGAACGCCTCCTCCAGGGCGTCGGCCCAGCCCTCGGGGACGTCGGGCTTCTCCGCGTACGCCGCCTGCACCAGCGGGCTGATGTCCGACGGCAGCCGCACCGGACGTCGCCCGTCCCCGTCGAGGTGGGGCCGCAGGGCGGCGGCCGACCGCAGCAGCGCGTACGCCCCGTACACCGCGACCGAGCCCCGCACCGGGGTCGGGACCGCCGTCGTCCAGTCGACGCCCGTCACCAGGCAGCGGGCGGTGCGCAGGCCCGGCGGCCGGTCGCGCTGGCCCGCGCCGCGCGGATGCCGGTGCAGCCGGCCCGCCCGTTGCAGCAGGAGGTCCACCGGGCAGAGATCGCTGACCAGCAGGTCGAAGTCGACGTCCAGGGACTGCTCGGCGACCTGGCTCGCGACCACCACGTGCGGTCCGTCCGGGCGGCCCTCGGACTTCTCCGGCGGGCCGAACCGCTTGAGTAGATTCGCGTCGTTGGCGGCGCGGTCCAGGTCGAGGAAGGAGGAGTGGGCGACCGTCACGGCTGCCTCGCCGAAGCGGTCCCGTAACGCGCGCGCCGTTTCCAGGACGCGCGCGACCGTGTTGCGGACGACCAGCACGCAACCGCCGTCCACCAACTCCCGCCCGAGGCGGTCGGTGAGGACGTCGAGATCGTCGTCCAGCGGCTCCAGCGCGACGTCCGTGCCACGGCCGGAGGAGGCGGGCCGCCGCAGGACGGGCGGGCCGCCCGGACTCACCGCCGTGAGCAGCGGATACGCGTTCTCCTCACCGACCTGCACGAAGCACTCGTCACCACCGGCGCCCCGGCCCGGCGTCCCGGCGTAGCCTTCCGTCAGCGCGCGGCGTCGGGCGGCGGGGAGCGTCGCGGACAGCACCACGACCGGCACCCCGTAGGCACCCAGCCACGAGAGCACCCGATCGAGGTAGACGCTCATGTAGGCGTCGTAGGCGTGCGCCTCGTCAACGATCACCACCTTGCCCGCGACCGCGAGGTGCCGCAGCGCCAGGTGCCGGCTCTTCAGCCCGGCGAAGAGGAGCTGGTCGATGGTGCCCGCGACGAAGGACGCCAGCATGGCCTTCTTCCGCCCGCGCAGCCACGCGTGCGCGACCAGCTCACCGGGCGCCTGCCCGCCGCCGTCGGCCCGGCGGTGCGGGGCCGACGACGGCGCGTCGATATCGACGGCCGCGACGCGACCGCCCCGCCGCATCAGATCGGCGAAGCTCTCGTTCAGGGCCGCCTTCGAGTGCGCGAGATGGACGGAACGGCGTTCCCCGTCCTCCGCACCGGGCAGCCGCTCCAGCCAGTCCAGCAGACGCGGGAACATGGCGTTGCCCGTCGCCATCGTCGGCAGCGCGAAGAACACGCCGCCCGCGCCGGAGCGGGCCGCGAAGATCTCCGCGACGGCCAGGGCCGCCTCCGTCTTCCCCTCCCCCATCGGCGCCTCGACGATCAGCAGGCCCGGCGTCTCCATCGACCGTGCCACGTCGACGGCCGCCTCCTGCACCGGCCGGACCGTCGCTCTCGGCGGCAGGTCGAACCGGGAGGCGAACAACTGCTTCGTGTCCAGCGGCGGTTCGGTCGCCGTCCACGGCGCCGGGAGGTCCAGCCCCCGCCAGGCGGCGGCCACCCGCTCCGCACCGCTGCGGGGCTGCTCCTCGGGGAAGTAGGGGAAGAGGTCCGGATTGCTGGCGATCCAGTCGGCGACGATGACCACCGCCGTCAGCAGCACCTGCACCGGCTGCGGCAGCCGCACGGCCCGCCACGCCTCCAGCCGCTCGCGGACGCCGTACTCCTCGGCGCAGGCGTCCAGCAGCTCGCCCTGGGCCTGCCGCCACAGGTCCCGGCTCGGGCCGGAGGAGCGCAGGAGCTGGCCGTGACCGTCCAGGTCCGTGATCTGCGCATGCTCCGGCGGCACACCGTGATGCCCGCCCACCGCCACGGTGAACTGCCCCGCCTGCTTCACCGTCCAGCCGTGCCGCTCCTCCAGCCACTCCCCCAACAACACCTGCCCCGCCAGCCCGTGGGGTGCCATCGCCCGGTCCGGCCCCATCGCCTTCCGGGACCGCATCTCCAGACCGGCGTCCCGCATCCGGTCGGCCAGCTCATCGACCTGGCAGGCGAAAGCAGGCGTCGCCTTCCCGATGTCGTGGACGCCCGCCAGCCACACGGCCAGCCGCCGCGCGTCCACCTCCCCCTCCGGAAGGGCGTCCGCGACCAGCCGCCGCACACTCAGCGGCAGCCACTCGTCCCACAACAGGCCGGCGACAGCGGCACTGTCCTCCATGTGACGCCACAGCGGCAACCAGCCGCCGAAATCCCGATCGTGCTTGGCCCACACCGACAGGACGGGCCCGTTCAACCTGCTCCGGAGGCCCTCCAGGGCCCTCCCCCCAACGTGCATGGGCACAGGAATACACGCAACGCACAGCGCGCGTCAGCCGGTTGAAGGAATCGCGACGACGGAAGTTTCGACCTCACCGGAGTGGCCACCGGGACGCCGACCCAACCGTTACGATGACCGCTTTGAGCTGCCGCAGCTCTGGACACCAACCTGCGAAGTGAGCACCTTGTGCACGATTTGCCGGATTCCGCGAAAGTCATGGAAAACTCGCACCGCACGCCATAAACCCGCAGGTCACGCAGTCTGCTCCCCGCACGCGCGGGGATGGTCCCTCGAAGTCGCCGTCGCCGAACTCGTCGGGCTGCTGCTCCCCGCACGCGCGGGGATGGTCCCCGATCCCGTTGAAGGAGCCCCCGGTGCACGCCCTGCTCCCCGCACGCGCGGGGATGGTCCCGCCGCGTCCATCTCGAAAAGAAGATCAAGGTCCTGCTCCCCGCACGCGCGGGGATGGTCCCTACCCGGCCACGCTGATGCGTCGGGCGGTCGACTGCTCCCCGCACGCGCGGGGATGGTCCCTGTCCGAACCGAAAGGAGGACGCATGACCGACCTGCTCCCCGCACGCGCGGGGATGGTCCCACCAACGTCGATCCGGTCATCAGCGTGCACTACTGCTCCCCGCACGCGCGGGGATGGTCCCGCCAGGCACACGTCCGCGCCGAGGCGGACCATCTGCTCCCCGCCCGCGCGGGGATGGTCCACGTCCGGTCGGGCCCCTCCGGTAAAAGCGCGGCTGCTCCCCGCACGCGCGGGGATGGTCCCAGTCCCCGGTAACACCCAGGAGACCCCCGTGGACACGCCCTGCTCCCCGCACGCGCGGGGATGGTCCGCGCCGGCCTCGTAGGCGACGCCACCATGCGCGCTGCTCCCCGCACGCGCGGGGATCGTCTCCGCGCGTGCGTAGGGTGGTCAAAGGCGCGACCGCTGCCCGCACACGCGAGATGGCTCCGGCGCGGCCCAAAGGGACCGCCCCGGAGTCAGAAGGCTGTCAGCCCTGGCTGGCTGACAGTGAAGTGGATCAGCGCACCGCTGTCGGAACTGTTACGGGCAGTCGGCTGAGCGTTGCATCGGCTCTGAGACCAAGCCGTTCACGAAGGCGGACCAGTCGGCGGCGGCGAACCTCAGAACCGGGCCGTTCGGGTTCTTACTGTCACGGACAGGGATGACCCCGGAGTGGCCGTAGCCCGCCTCAAGACAGTTGCCGCCGTTGGTGCTATAGCTGCTCTTGATCCACGTCATGGGCATCAGAATCCCTTTGCGGTCATCAGGCACGGAGCTGGTCGGACGACACCCCCGCCACGAAGGCGGACCACCCGGTGGCGGTGAACTTCAGCGCCGGGCCGTTCGGGTCCTTGGAGTCACGGACGGGGACGATTCCCGGGATGCCCTCGCCAACCTCCAGGCAGTTGCCGCCATTGCTGCTGCTGTAGCTGCTCTTGCGCCAGCTGACAGCCAGTTCCTTCGCAGTGTTCATCTGGTTCGGTACCTCACGATGTAAGTACGGATCAGCTCGGCAGAATCCTCGTGCGACAGGGCCAGGGCCCTGAGCAGATCATAGGCGTGTCGGGCGTGCGAGAGTTCGCGTGCTTCCAGCCCAATTCGCCCTTGCGAGAAGCCGTCAACGTAGAGAACGTCCGGTGACTCATCAAGGCTGAGCACCGTGAAGGCTCCTTCCACTCCTGGGTGCGCGGCCACACGTTCGGGCACCACCTGAATGACTGTCCTCGGCTCCTCCCCTGCCGCGAGCAGCCGTTCAAGCTGCCTCACCATGACCTGATGGCCGCCGATGGGGCGCCGGAGGACCTGCTCGTCGAGGACGAACCAGGCGCGGGGTCGATCATCTTCCTCCAGGATCGGCTGACGGCTCAGGCGGGCCGCTACGAGGTCGTCCAGGTTGTCCGGGCGGCCGCTTGCCAGCAGTGGTCGTGCGTAGTCCTCTGTCTGGAGCAGTCCTGGGACGACTTGGCTCTCGAACGTCTTGATCGACGTCGCGTCCCGCTCCAGTTCGACGTACGGGAGGAACCAGGTCGGGTAGGCGTAGCGGAGGACGAGGGGGTGGAGGCGGGTGAGGTGGCCGTCGGTGTGGAGGGCGGTGTCGAGGTCCCGCGTCAGCTCCTCGGACGGTACGCGCTGGGCGGCCTCCAGTTTGCTGATCATCGACTGGGTGGTGTGGGCGCGCTTCGCGGTCTCGCCTTGGGAGAGGCCCGCTTCGGTCCGGAGGCGGCGGAGCTCGGAGCCGAAGAAGGCGAGCATGGACGACGAAGGGTCCGGCCCTTCGATTTCAACTGCCATGGCGTGTTCCCCTCATGACTGATCGGTTGTCATAACCGCCGTTGATGACTGACAGTTACTGAGGTTGAACTCGTGGAGTCGTAGGGGCTGACGGCTCCTCGCCGGTGCGGTATCACCGGGGTATGCGGTATCCACAAGGGGGCGGGCTGACCGCCGAACGGCAGCAGTTCCGCGAGGAGTTACGGCTGAAGGCCGCCGAGAGGTTCGCCCAGGGCGAGGCGAGCTCGGTGATCGCCAGGGACCTGCGGGTCAGCGTCCGCTCGGTGCAGCGGTGGCGGCGGACGTGGGATGAGGGTGGTCCGCGGGCTCTGCGGTCACAGGGTCCGGCATCGTTGCCGAGGCTGAGCGAGAAGCAGTTCGCCCAGTTGGAGGTGGAGCTGGCCAAGGGGCCGGCCGCTCACGGCTGGGAGGACCAGCGCTGGACCCTGAGCCGGGTGAAGACGGTGATCGGTCGACGCTTCCACCTGACCTACACGATCCAGGGCGTGCGCAAGCTCCTGGTGCGCAACGGCTGGTCCTGCCAGGTCCCGGCCCGCCGCGCCATCGAGCGGGACGACGAGGCGGTGGCCGGTTGGGCCCGGGAGGTGTGGCCCTGCGCGGAAGACTCGCGGCGGTGAGTGGAGCATGGCTCGTCTTCGAGGACGAAGCCGGATTCTCCATGACGCCGCCGCAGGCGAAGACCTGGTCACAGCGCGGCCGGACCCCGGTGGTGCGGGTCCGCGGCCGTTCCCGCAGGCGGATATCGATCGCCGCGCTGACCTGCTACAAACCCGGCCACCGGTCCCGGCTGATCTACCGGCCGCGCCGGGACGACGGCCGACGCGACGGACGTAAGAGCTTCTCCTGGCGCGACTACCGGGACCTGCTGATCGCCGCCCACCAGCAGCTCGGCGGCCCGATCGTCCTGGTCTGGGACAACCTCAACGTCCACAAGGCCGCCGGCCTGCGGGATTTCGCCGACTCCCGGGACTGGCTGACGATCTACTACCTGCCGCCCTACGCACCCGACCTCAACCCCGTCGAGGGGATCTGGTCCCTTCTGCGACGCGGCTGGCTCTCCAACGTCGCCTTCTCCACCCCCGAACACCTCGTCCAGCGCATCCGACACGGCCTACGCCACATCCAATACCGCAGCCACCTCATAGACGGCTGCCTCGCCGAGACCGGCCTGACCATCAGACCCACCTGAGCGACCCAGCGACATCACGAGTTCAACCTCAGTAGTCATCCGGCCCCCGCTTTTCGAGCCTACGTCGTTCGGTAATGCTGTGAGTGCGAAACGTGAAAGCACGGCGGATGGGACGGGAACCGGTGGATGAAGTCGAGCGGGCCGAACGGGTGTGTGGGGAGCTGGATTCCGCGTTGAGGGCGGCGGGAATCGTGCTTCCGTCCCTCGGCCTGGACGTGGCCTCGTGTGCGAGTACCCCGCCACGGCCGCTGGTGGAGCTGGGGCGTTGCCGTCCCGAAACGGCGAAGGCGCTGGTGGCGGTCGTGTGGGCGGGGGTGGGGCGGTGACGGCGGCGGACGGCCTGGGCGGCCGGCTCCAGCGGCTCAGCCGGGAAATCGAGGCGCACTTGGCGGGACTGGGAAAGGGGTCGTCGCGGGCGACGTACCGGTTCCGGGAGTTCCGGATCGCGCCGGACGGGGAACCGGACGCCGAGGACGTCACCTTCGCCGCGCAGTGCGCGGTGTGCGGGGAATGCGGACGGCCCGGAACGGACCCGTCGGGGGCACGACAATGGATTGTGCGGCACCTCTCCGCACACCCCGAGCATTATTCATACCGGGAATTGATCAGTCGTCCCTATCGGGCCGTTCCGGGGGCGTGGCGGTGAGCGGGGTGGCGTCGGACGGGTACCTCTGCTCGGTGTTGGCACATCCGCTGGCGGCGGGGCACGAGATCGTGCTGGGCCGCCACCGGGCGTGGACGCCACGGCTGGCGGTGCGGTGGTTGCGGGGGCAGGCGGCGCGGCTGGCCGACGCGCTCGACCCGGTTCCCGGCCGGGTCCCGTTCCCCGCCGGTGTGCTGCGGCCGGTGCTGGACGGGAGTCCGGACCCGGGCGGCGTCCTCCGGGCGTGGCTGGCGGATCACGCGCTCCAGGAGGAGCAGTTGGCGTCTCTGCGTTCGGGGCGGCGCGTCGGAGTCACCGCGCGGGACGCGGAGTTGCTCTACTCCCTGTCGGCTCAGCCGATCCCGGCGGACGCGCTCCAGCCGTGGGGTCCGCTCGTCGTCGGGGCCCCGGTGGCACGGGCGGGGGTGGGGGTTCCGTAGCGGCCGGGCGCGGCAGCCCCGAGCGGCGGGAAGCGGGGCGTCACGTCGGGGTGGCTCCGGCGAGGACGGCGGTGTGGACGGCGCGGGCCAGGCGGGCGCCCCAGCGGGAGCGGGGGCCGGCGAAGGGTTCCGGGGTGCGGCCGGGGGTGGGGGGTGCGGCGACGACGCAGACGGCGTCGGACGGGGTGCCCGAGCAGTCCGCGCCCACGTCCAGGAGGGCCTGCACCTTGGCCTCCGTGGCGGTGGCGACGGCGTTGACGAGCGCGGCGTCGCCGAGGGGGACGGGCAGGAGGACGACGATGTTGACGGTCCCGGCCGCCGGTGCGCCGAGCCGTCCGGCGGCCGGGGAGGCGGCCCAGGTGCGCACGCCGAGCCCGGTGGTGACGACGGCGTGCACGCCGTCGTCGTGCGCCTCGGTGGCGGCGTCCACGTCGGCGGCCGTCATGAGGGCGGCGCCGCTGCCGCGCAGTCCGGCGCGGGCGGCGATGTCGGCGAGGTGGGCGGCCGGGTCGGTGCGCCGGTAGCCGGGTGGGACCTGGGCGTTGAGGACCCAGTCGCGCGCGCCGAGGCCGCCGCCGAGGACGGCGGAGGAGCAGACGCGGCTGCCGGGGGCGAGGTGCCAGGCCAGGTGCGGGAGGCGGTGGCCGTCCTCCTCGCGCGCGCCGTGCGCCGGGGCGTGCGACGGCACGGCGGGTGAGGACGTCATCGGGGGCTCCTGGGGGCGCGGCGGGAGGGCGGCGGGCCGATCGATCCTAGGACGCCCGGACCGAGGTGGCGGGACCGGGTCGGGGCGGGTCGGACGCGTCGTGGGGGTGTGGTGGCGGGGCGGGACGTGGCACCGTGGCGAGGATTGGTCTGGACCTTAAGACGGGGCCTGATGCGGAGGGGGCGTGCGGCGCGTGCGCGGGACGACGGTGTTACCCGGAGGCGGAAGCGAGGAGGAGGAGCAGGCGTTCCCCATGCACCGGCTGGCGGTGCCGATGCCGAACGTCCTCCCCTTCGCGGTGGGGACGTTCGACTCGATCGGTCCGATGTCGCGGGCGGCGTTCCCGCACCGGCACACGTTCTACGAGATCGTGCACGTCACCGCGGGGTCGGGGCGGCACGTCATCGACCTGACGCCGTGGGAGCTGCGTCCGCCGCACCTGGGGGTGATCGTGCCGGGGCAGGTGCACCACTGGGAGGACGTGGTGGGGCTGGAGGGTTCGGTGGTGCTGTTCACCGAGGACTTCCTGCTGGACCACCCCGGGGACCGGGAGGTGCTGCGGCGCGCGGGTGAGCGGCCCTGGCTGGCGCTGGACGCGGCGGAGGACGCGCGCACGGGGCGGCTGCTGGCCGAGCTGGACGCGGAGTACCGGGGCGGCGCGGAGGGGTTCGCGAGTGTGCTGGCGGCGTTGCTGCACGTGCTGGTGACGCGGGTGGGGCGGCTGACCGCTTCCGAGGTGCCCGGGGCGGCGGCCCCGGAGCGGGCGGGAGTAGGACGCCCGGGCGGGGTGGCGGCGGAGTTCGTGCGGCTGGTGGGGCGCGGGGAGCCGGAGCTGTGGTCGGTGCGGGTCTGCGCGGACCGGATCGGCGTCACGTCCGGCTACCTGGCGGAGGCGGTGAAGGCGGCGACGGGCCGGACGCCGGGCGGGTTGGTGCGGGAGGCGCGCGTCCGCGAGGCGAAGCGGCTGCTGGCCCGCACGGACCTGACCGTGCGGCAGGTGGCGGCGCGGGTGGGGCTGGCGGACGCGGCGTACTTCTGCCGGTTCTTCCGGCGGGAGACGGGGATCAGCCCGGGTGACTTCCGGCGGGGCGCCGATTTGCACCACGACCACCGGATCGAGTCCATCGCCCCGCCGGGGCGCTCTGCGTAGCTTCGTTGCCGACCCCGACGCCCCCCACAAGGAGCTGACATGGACGACGAAGACCGCGGCGAGCAGCGGACGGGTGCCCGTCACCCGAGCCGGAAGACGGTGCTGCGCGCGGCGCTGGCGGTGGGTGTGGCCGCGCCGGCGGTGCTGGCGGGTGGGCCGGCGCTCGCCAGGACGCTGACCACGCGGACGGACGGCACCCCCGAGCTGACGCCGATGTGCGACGACGGGGACGACCCGACGCCGCCGCAGATGGAGGGGCCGTACTTCAAGCCGAACTCGCCGCGCCGGACGTCGCTGGTGGACGCGGGCACGCCGGGGACCCGGCTGACGGTGACGGGGTACGTGTTCGGGCTGGCCTGCCGTCCGGTGTCCGGGGCGCTGCTGGACTTCTGGCAGGCGGACAACAACGGCGCGTACGACAACGTGGGCTTCCGCTTCCGGGGGCACCAGTTCTCGGACGCCCAGGGCCGGTTCAGCCTGACGACGATCGTGCCGGGCCTGTATCCGGGGCGCACGCGACACATCCACGTGAAGGTGCAGGCGCCGGGCCGTCCGATCCTGACGACGCAGCTGTACTTCCCCGGGGAGCCGCGCAACAACACGGACTCCCTCTACGACCCCCGGCTGCTGATGGCCGTGCGCAGTGTGGGCGGGGGCCGGGAGGCGGACTTCGACTTCGTGCTCAACGTGCCGCAGGACCCGGACCCGAGCGATCCGCCCACGGACCCGCCCGGCGGCACGTGGAAGGCGGGCTCGGCGTACCGGTCCGGTGACCGGGTGACCTACGGCGGCTCCGGGTATGTCTGCCTCCAGGCACACACGGCGCAGGTCGGCTGGGAGCCGCCGAACGTGCCCGCCCTGTGGCGCGCGGGGTGAGCTGAGGCAGCCGGCGCCGGGTCAGCGGCGCCGGTCCCGGGGCGTCCCACCTCCCTCAGGCCGGAGGTGGGCCGCTCCGGGTGACCCGCCGTCCCGGAGGGGGACGGCGGTGCGGCTGGGCCGCCCGGAGGAGGGGCCGGGCGGCTCAGCCGTTTTCGGGGTCCGGTACGAGGGGGCCGGGCGGATTGTCCTCGGCGAGACGGACGAGGGCGGCGGCGACGTCGCGCAGCTTGGTGTTGGTGCGCTGGGAGAGCGTGACGAGGACCTGGAAGGCGTCCTCGGGGGCGCAGCGGCGTTCGGCCTGGACGATGCCCATGGCCTGGTCGATGGTCGCGCGGGAGTGCAGGGCCTCGCGGAGCTGGTCGACCTCCGCCTTCAGCTCCGCGATCTCGCGGCGGTCGCGCGTGGCCTGCGCCCGCCGGGCCAGGTGGTGGGCGTAGGCGCGCTGGGCCACCGCGCTGTGGGCGCGGGCGGTGGGGGTGTCGATGCGTTCGTAGGCGCGGCTGACGCGCCGCAGCTCCTCGTGGAAGAGGGTGACGTCCTCCACGTGGTGCAGGAGGCCGAGGAGCTGCCCGTCCGGGTCGAGGAGGGGGCTGTTCACCGGGCTCCAGAATCTCTCCTGGAAGCCGGTGGGGCTGGCCTGGTGGGGGATGTCGTACTTCTGGACGTCCATGGTGTGCGGGGTGCGCGCACTCATGACGCGGCGGAAGGAGTCCTGGAGGTTGGCCATGCCGTCGGCCTCCGGGTCGTGGGGGTTGTCCGGGAACGCCTTGAAGACCGGCACTCCGATCAGTTCCTCGCGCTCGCGCATGGTCACGGCCGCGTAGGAGCGGTTGACGTCCGTGATCACCAGCTCGGTGTCGAGGACGAGCAGCGGTGAGACCGAGGCGTGGAAGACGGCCTCGAAATCTGCCGGGGGCGAAACGCGCGGGGACATGAATTCCAACCTACTGCAGGGCCGCGAGCGCCTCCCGGCGCGTGTGGGCGGCGCCACTCCTCAGGGGCGGGGCGGGGTGGGGCGTCCGTGCGCCGGGGTCGCAGGTTCGACCTGCGGGGTCGGGGGCGGGGGCAGCCAGTCGCGGGCCGGGTCGTACTCCAGCCACCGGCTCCGCCCGGCCTCGGCCGCGCAGGCGGCGGTCAGCTCCTCCAGCCCGGGGTGGTGGTGTTCCGTGCGCCACAGCAGGGACCAGGCGTACAGGGGCGTGGGGTCGGTCAGGGGGACGGTGCGCAGGTCGAGGACGTCGGGCAGGGGGACGTCGGCGGGGAGCAGCGAGACGCGGTGCGGGTCCTGTGCGAGTTCGGTGAGGAAGTGGTCGAGGCCGAGGTTGAGCCCGGTGGCCCGGTGGTGGAGGCCGAAGCGGTCGGCGAAGCGGTGGAGGAAGTCGAGCCGGTCGAGGGGGCCGGGGGTCCACAGGACGCTGTCACGCAGTTCGGTGGGGCGCAGCGTCGGCCGGGCGGCGAGGGGGTGGCGAGGGCGCGGGTTCACCCGGGGTGGGGCGGGGTTGACCGGCTGTCTACCGTAAGCCCATGGCAGAGACGCGAACGTCCGGCCCGGTGGGCCGAGGGGGACGGCGAGCCGTCGACGGTTCCGCCGGCGGGAACGGGGCCGGGGCCGCGAACGGGGCCGGCGACGGGGGCGGGCCGGGGGCGCTGGGGCGGCGGGTGCACCGGCTGCGGACGGCCCGGGGGCTGACGCAGCGGGAGGTCGCGGAGCCCGCGTACACGGCGGCGTACATCTCGACCGTGGAGGCGGGCAAGGCGCAGCCGTCCGAGCGGGCGCTGCGGCACATCGCCGAGCGGCTGGGCACCACGCCGGACGAGCTGACCAGCGGGCGGCCCGCCCACCTGGCCACCGAGCTGCGACTGCGGCTGACCGAGGCGCAGCGCGTCCTGGCGACGGCGGACCCGGCGCAGGCCGCGTCCCGGTACGCGGCGGTGGAGGAGGACGCCCGGCGGCACGGGCTGGCGGCCGAGCGGGCCGCCGCGCTGGTGGGGCGCGGGCAGTGCGCGGTGGAGGGCGGTGACCTGGTGGCGGCGCGCGGCCTCTTCGAGGCGGCCGAGGGGCTGCTGGTGGAGGCGGGGGCGACGTTGCCGCGCCGCGTCCCGGCGCTGCGCGGGCGGGCGTTGACGCATCTGCTGGCCGGTGAGCTGCGCTACGCCTGCTACCTGTTGGAGACGGCGCTGGACGAGCTGAACGCCTCGGGGCTGCGCGACCCGGAGGCGCTGGTGCTGCTGTACACGGCGATCATCGCGCCCTACATGGATCTGGGGGCGCACGCGCGGGCCGCGCAGGCGGCGGAGCTGGCGCTGGCGCTGGCGCCGGAGGTGTCCGATCCGGCGCTGGTGGCGCAGATGCACCGGGGCGTGGCGCGGACGCTGATCGCCGAGGGCCGGGCGGCGGAGGCGGACGCGGCGCTGGTGAAGGCGGCGGACGCCTACCAGCAGCTGCAGATCCGCACCGAGTTGGCGCACTGCCACTGGATGCGCGGGTACGTCTTCGCGCAGTCCGGCGATCTGGCGCGGGCGGAGGACGCCTACCGCACGGCGCGGGACATGCTGGCGTCGCGGCGGGCGCCGCTCTACGCGCATCAGGTGGGCGTGGAGCTGGCGGACGTGCTGCACCGCCGGGGCAAGGACGCGGAGGCCGAGACGTTGCTGCGGGAGCTGCTGTCGGGGCTCGGCCCGGAGCGCGGCGCCGTGCACGAGGCGGGCGCGCACCGGCTGCTGGGCCTGGTGGCGGAGGGACGGGACGACGTGGAGGGCGCCGAGCGGCACTACGTCACGGCGATGGGGCTGCTGGAACGGGCGGGCGCGGCCGGGGACCTGGCGGACGTCTGCCGGCTGCTGGGCGACCTGCTGCGGCGGACGGGTCGGCCGGAGGCGGCGCTGGACGCGTACCGCACCGGCCTCGGCCACCGCGCGGCCCCCGGCACGACGACGCTCGGCCCGGCCCCGGCCCGCCCGTTCTGACCGGCCCTCCGCCCCGGCTGGGCGGCTGGGCGGGGGCGGTGGGCCACCGGGGGTCAGCTGTGGGTGTCCGGCGGTGTCGGGTGGGTGGGTGGCAGGCCGGTCAGTGCCGTGCCCAGCGGGGAGGACACGTAGTACACCGTGCGGCCCACGCGGTAGCGCGTCACCAGGTCCGCGTCGCGGAGCGCGGTGAGGTGTCCGGAGACGGTGGCGGGGCTCAGGCCGAGGTCGCGGGCCAGGGAGCTGGTCGAGGCGGGCCGGCGCAGGCTGGTCAGCACGCCGGCGCGGGTCCGTCCGATGAGGCGCTGGAGGCTGCGGGGGGCCGACGGGCGGGGCGAGGGGTGCCAGAGGTCCCCGACTCCGCGCGCGGGGTAGATCAGGGTCGGCTGCCAGGGCGCTTCGACGACCACCGTGAGCGCCGGCCACACGAAGGCGCTCGGCAGGAGCAGGAGGCCCTGGCCGCCGAGGGGGTGGCGGGTCTGGTGGGGCGCGGCGATGTGGAGCGCGCCGAGTTCGTTCCAGGTGAGGGTGGGGTGTAACTCGGTGAGTGTGCGCAGGAGTCCGCCCTCGGCCAGTTGACGGGACCTGACGGCGATGTCCGCGTCGAGCAGGTCCCGGAGCTGGGGCCACTGCGGGGCGATGAGCCAGTTCCAGCAGCTGCGGATGAGCGTGACGAGCCGGGCGAGCGTGCGGGCGGGGTCGGCGAGGAGACGTTCGGCGATCTCGGGGAGGGGAGGCGTCGCGCGTTCGGCCCCGTGGAGGCAGCGGTGGAGTTCCCGCCGCACGTGGGTGAGGGGGGTCCGCGCCACCCGGGCCAGCTCGTCCTCGATCTCCGCGAGCGGGCCGGTCGGGGGCGGGGTGAGGAAGTCCGGTGTGTACCCGGCGCGGGGCAGGAGGGCCAGCAGCGGGGCGAGTTGCTCCTCGTCGAGCTCGGGCCGCAGCTTCCTCAGCCAGGGCTGGTGGTAGGCCTGGCGGCGGGGGTCGGCGAGGGTCCGTACGGCGGCGACGGTCTCCCACAGGGGGGAGCGCGCGAAGCGGCACTTCAGCAGGTCGGCCGTCTCCACGAGCAGCTGCACCGCCATGACCGCACCTCGTTTCTCACGGGTCTCTTCCGGGTCTCTTCCGGCCGCGACGGGCCGGTGGTTTCGGCTATTCCCGAATCCATTGAACCCGTACCGGGGTGATCAGGATGCTGCGTCCCATGTCTCAGCAGAGCGACCCCGCCGCCTCCCTCGCGTCCGCCCCCCTCGCGCCGGCGACGTACCGTTCGGTCCTGGCGGTCCGCGAGTTCCGCATGGTCTTCCTCGCGCAGGTGATCGCGACGCTGGGGAACGTCGTCGCACAGATCACGCTCTCGATCATGGTCTACGAGCGGACGCGGTCGCCGCTGCTCTCCTCGTTGACGTTCGCGCTGGGCTTCGCCCCCTACGTCTTCGGGGCGACCCTGCTGTCGGCCGTGGCCGACCGGCGTCCCGCCCGGGACGTCATGGTGGCGTGCCAGGCGGTCAGTTGCGTGGTGGTCGGCGTCATGGCGCTCCCCGGCATGCCCATTCCCGTCCTGCTCGCCCTGCTGCTGGTGCTCGGCACCGTCGCCCCGGTGTTCCAGGGCGCCCGCGCGGCGAGCCTGCCGGACCTGCTGTCCGGGTCCGGGTACGCGCTCGGCCGCTCCCTGCTGCGGCTCGTCTCGCAGAGCACGCAGATCATCGGCTTCGCGGTCGGCGGGCTGCTGCTGCTGGTGATGTCCTCCTCGCAGGCCCTGCTCGCGGCGGCGGTGACGTTCGGCCTCGCGGTCCTGCTCCTGCGGTTCGGCGTGCGGCGCCGTCCGGCCCGCCAGCCGGAGGGCGACGCGGGCGGTTCGGTGGCCCGGGCCTCCCTGGCGGGCGTACGGCAGGTGCTGGCGGTTCCCGGGCTCCGTCCCCTGCTGCTGCTCACCTGGCTGCCGCCGGCCTTCGCCGTCGCCCCCGAGGCCCTGGCCTCCCCCTACGCGGACGAGTTGGGCGGCGGCTCGGCCGCTGTGGGGCTGTTGCTGTGCGCCGCACCGGCGGGCTCGGTCGTCGGCGAACTGCTCGCCGGGACCCTGCTCAGCGCACGGACCCGGGTGCGGATGATGCTGCCGACCGCCGTGCTGATGTTCGTCCCCCTCCTCGGTTTCGCGTTCCGCCCCGGCCTGTGGGCGTCGGTCGCTCTGCTGACGGTGTGCGGTCTCGGCTTCACCTACGCGATGGGGCTGGACCAGCGGGTGATCGACGCGACCCCCGAGGCGCTGCGCGGACGGGCGCTGACCATCACGCTGGCGGGGCTGATGATCACCCAGGGGCTGGGGTTCGCCGCCGCCGGCGCGGTCGCGGAGTTCCTGCCACCGCACGTCGTCATCGTGCTCGTGGGCTCGCTCGGCCTGCTGACCCTGGCCTGGTGCGGCGCGTCGATGCGCCCCCGCACGGCGCGGCGGGCGACGCGACGACCGGCGGCGGACCGGGCGGGATAGGTCCGCGACGTGACCGGCGCCGGAGCGCTCAGTGGGGCAGGGGGCGGAGTGCGGCCCACTCCCGGTTCCGGTCGAGCCATCGGGCCAGGGCGAAGCCGGCTGCCTCGACGATCTTCCCGAACTCCTCGTCGGAGTGGACGACGTCGGTCCACGCGTGGGTCCAGGTGGTGTCGCCGTGGCGGCATTCCTGCGCCGCGCGGAGCACCCCGGCTTCGAGGCGGGCCTCGGTGATGGTGACGACCATCGGGCCGGAGCGGACGGTCTGGCCCGCCTTGAGGGCGGCGGCCCAGGTGGGCGAGGTGCGCTGGACCAGGACGAGCCCGTCGCCGGTGACGTGCCGGTGGCACGTCTCCAGGAAGGCGTCCCGCTGGCCGGGGACGATCGTGTTCACGAGATAGCCGCCGAGCACCACGACGGGGAAGCGGTCGGGCAGGGCCAGGGCTTCGACGTCCGCGTGGATCCGGGTTCCGGTGCGCACGTGGGCCAGCATCTCGGCGCTCTGGTCGACGGCGACCACGTGATGGCCGAGTGCGGCCAGCTCGTGGGTGATCCGGCCCGCGCCGCAGCCGAGTTCGAGAATCGCGGCGGCGGCGGGGGCGGCCTCGTGGATGATCCGCGGTTCCCGGCCCGCCGGGAACGCGCGGTAGAGGCCGACGGGGCTTCCGTCCGGAGCCACGGGCCCCCCGTCGGACGCCGTGCCGCACCCCAGGGGGCTCATCCGGGCAGTCCGCTCACCGGAAGCTCCCGCAGCCCCCGCAGGGTCGCGTGGCGCCAGTGGACCGGCTCACCGGCCAGGCACAGGTCGGGGGCGTCGCGCAGCAGCGTGGTCAGGGCCACGGAGCAGGTGAGCCGGGCCAGGGACGCACCGGCACAGGCGTGGGCGCCCCAGCCGAAGCCCAGGTTGTGGTTCGGCTCCCGCGTGAAGTCCAGCGCGTCCGGGTCCGGGAACCGCCGTGGGTCCCGGTTGGCGGCGGCGACCAGCACGATGACGTCGTGCCCCCGCCGGATCGTCCGGCCGCCGAGTTCGTGGTCGGAGGCACAGACACGGGAGACCGCCTGGACCGGGCCGGAGTGGCGCAGCAGTTCCCTGAGCGCCGCCTCGCTCACTCCGCCGCTGCGGAGCTCCTGCCACCGGGCGGGGTCACGCAGCAGGGACAGGACGGAGGCCGCGACGAACCTGCTGGTGGGGGCGTACCCGGCGTGCAGTGTGGCGCGCAGCGTGTTGAGGATCATGTCGCGGGAGATCGCCGCGTCGGACTGCGCGCGGAGGAGGTCTCCGAGAAGTCCGCCGTGCGGCCGCTGGTCGAGCCAGTCGGAGATCTGGGCGCTGAGGTGGTCACGGGCCGCGGTGCCCGGAGCGGCCGCCTCCGGGGTGAGGCCCGAGTCCATGGCCGCGACGATGGCCTCCGACCAGGCGACGATGTTCTTCTCGTCGGCGTCCGGAACGCCGAAGAGTTCGGCCACGGCCGTGAAGGCCAGCGGCGCGGTGTAGTCCGTGACCAGTTCGCAGCCGCCCCGCCCCCGCAGTCCGCGCAGCAGCTGACCGGCGCGGTCCTCCAGCCGGGCCCGGATGGCCGCGAAGTCCTGGCGGCGGTAGGCGTCCATGAGGACGCGGTGGACGCCGCCGTGCTCCGGGGGGTCGAGGGTCTGGATGCTGAGCAGGTTGTCGGGGACGTCGATACCGGCCGCCCGCAGGTCGGAGGAGAACGTCTCGGTGCGGCGCAGCGCGAGCAGGCAGTCCTCGTATCCGCTGACGACCCAGGCGCCCAGCGGCTCGTACCAGTGCACCGGTTCGGCCGAGCGCAGGCGGTGGTACATCGGGTGCGGGTCGCGGATGGTGGCGTCGTCCAGCGGGCGGAACAGGTGCATCACGTGCCTTTCTGCCGTGCGTGACGGGCGGCGGGCGCCCCCGGGTCGTGGCGGGGGCGCCCGCCCACTGCTCGTGGATCAGTGGAGGTAGCGCATGATGTCTCCTCCTCTCCCGGGGTCTTCGGATCTGCGGCTCTCCGGATCTCCGGGCCGGCTACGTACGACGAGCTGTTCAGTGCAGGTAGCGCATGGTGGACCTCCTCCTGCCGAGCCGCTCGGAAGCGGCGGTGGGTGGGCGGGCGCGGGCCGCACCGTGCGGAACGGCGCGGAACTCCCACGCGGTCGAAGGGGTGCGCCGACGGTCCTGCGGGCGCACCGGGAGAGAAGCTGGACGGACGGCGCGTCAGGGCGGCGCCTCAGGGCCGCGCGTCAGGCCGTGCCCCAGGGCCGGACGTCAGGAGCGTGCGAGCGCGGCCTTGCGGGTGACGTGCCGTCTGCGGCGTCCGCAGCGCGTGAAGAAGACGGCGCGCGGGGAGTCGCCGAAGAGGTCCAGCCGGACGCCGCGCTCCTCGGTCCACCCCTGGAAGCGGAACTCTCCGCCTCCGACGTGCACCAGGGCGATGCCGGGGCCGTCGGCGACCTGGAGGACGAGCGTCCCCGCGTCGTCGATCACGCGTGCGGGCAGGTCCGGTTCGGTCGACTCGCCGGCCTGGTCGTCCAGGCGCAGCGCGAAGGGAGGGACCGGGACCTCACAGCGGAAGTCGGCGAGTTCGAAGGCGTGCAGCGGCACCTCGGGGCGGCTGTAAGCGACCTCGCTCACGGGGACGCGTCTGCGGAACGCCTCGGGGAACAGGGCGAGCAGTTCCGGGCTGACCAGGCAGTCGACCACCAGGTGGATCCGTGCCCGGTCCCCCGTGTTGGACACGCTGTGCGGGCGGCTGAAGTCCCCGTACCACAGCGTTCCGGGCTGCCAGCGGTGCTCCACGCCGTCGATCGTCAGGACGGCGCCCGGGTTCGTGCGGATCGGCACGTGCACCCGGACGAATCCGTACGGCAGCCCGGTCGGGGTGTCGCGGTGCTCGGGCACGGTCACGCCCGGAGCCAGGGACATCAGACGGGCGCTGCGCAGTTCGGCGGGCAGCGCCGCGAGGACCTCGGTCAGGTACGGCGCGTGCGCGGCCCACGGGGTGTCGGCGAACCCCTCGACACCGGGACCGCCCGGGTCGGTGCGGTCGGGGTCCCCGCCGGGGGCGCGCAGGGCCAGGCAACGCCAGTCGGTCTGCGCGGACGGCGTCAACCCGTCCCCGTCCACCAGGGATCGCTGGGTGCCCCACGTTCGTGCGCCGAGTCGGTCCACATCGGCTTGCAGCTGTTCGGGATCAAAGGTCAACCGCAGTTTCGCGGCTTCGGGTAAGTCTGCGATCGGGTCGATTGACGCGCTCACGTGTTCCCCCTCCGGATGTTCGCCGGACCCGAATGAGCATTCATGGGCGGGTATGCCCCGCGCAAGTGGGCACGCGTTCTTTTTCTTTGTCGGGAGCTTTGGTACGGGGGTGGTCGGCTCCGGTTCCGCAGCGCTGCCCCGTCCTCCCTCGCGGGGAGCGCCGCAGCTTCTGACCTGCGGTAACGGGCCCGCGCCCGGTCGACGGCACGCGGCGCCGAGCAGGGTCTCCACGGGATGGCCACCGGATGGCCACGGACGTCGAATGGCTGAAAAGTCGCCTCCCGTGACGGGGCGCCAGGGGCCGTCGCGGTCTTGTCGCACGCGCCTGCCTTATGGGTTGTCAGGGACCCATCAGAGGGCTAACTTAACCGCTCACACGTGTGCACTTAACCCCCCGCTTAAGTGTCGTGCGCCCCGCTCGGCCCCACCGCCGTGCCCGGCGCCGCGCCCGCCCCCACGAGGAGACGCCCATGCGCCGACGACGTCCCGTGCTCCTGTCCCTGACCGCCCTCGCCACCGTGTTCGGCTGCGGGCTCGCGGCCCTGCCCGCCACCCCGGCGACCGCCGGACCGCCGCCCCGCACGGAGTGGCGGGAGGTCTTCTCCCCCGACGGCTCGATCACCCGCGTCGAGATACCCCGGCAGGCCGAGCAGGCGCCGAGCGCCCGGGACCGGGACGCCGCGGCCGCCGCCGAGGTGGTGCCCATCCAGCAGACGGGCCTCTCCGACCGCCGGTTCGACATGGTGATCGTCGGCGACGGCTACACCGCCGCCGAGTCGGCGACCCTGCGGCGCCACGCGGAGGAGAAGTGGGCCGAGATCGCCGAGACCGCCCCCTGGGACCGGCACCGCGACGGGGTCAACGTCTGGCTGGTGAACGTCGTCTCCGCCGAGTCGGGCGTCGACCACGACCCGCAGCGCGGCGTCTACCGGGACACCGCGCTCGACATGCACTTCTTCTGCGGCGGCATCGAGCGGCTGCTGTGCCTGAACGAGGCCAAGGCCCAGTCCTACGCCGCCCAGGCCCCCGACGCCGACGCCATCCTCGCCGTCGGCAACACCACCAAGTACGGCGGCGCGGGCTACCCCAGCCTGGCCACCGTCGCGGGCGGCAACGACCAGGCCGGGCGCATCGCCATCCACGAACTGGGCCACTCCGTCGGCGGGCTGGCCGACGAGTAC
Organism: Streptomyces sp. GSL17-111; assembly: GCF_037911585.1. Lineage (NCBI taxonomy): Bacteria > Bacillati > Actinomycetota > Actinomycetes > Kitasatosporales > Streptomycetaceae > Streptomyces > Streptomyces sp. GSL17-111. Next base: position 4,703,256 of record NZ_JBAJNS010000001.1, on the reverse strand, counting down.
TGGACGCCCGGCACCACCTACAGCGGAGGTGAGCCCGCAGCCCCCAACGTCACCACGGACCCGACCGGCGCCAAGTGGGCCGCCTATCAGGGGCGTTCCACCCCGGACGGTGGCGTGATCGGCGCCTTCGAGGGCGGCCACCAGTACGAGAACGGCATCTACCGGCCGTCGCAGGACTCGCTGATGCGCAACATCAACAAGCCCTTCAACCTCGTCGGCCTCGACGTCATGGACCGCGCCATCAGCGCCGAGATCAGCGACGGCCCCGGCACGGCCTGCACCGGGCACGAGACCACCCGCACCGGCGACCTCACCGCCGGGGGCTCGGCCTACCAGCCCGACGGCAGCTCCTTCCACGCCGCCGCCGGCACCCACCGCGCCTGCCTGGACGCCCCTGACGGCGCCCGCTTCACCCTCGCCCTCCTGCACTGGGACGGCCGGGCCTGGCGGACGGTCGCCACCGGCGACGACGGCGGCAGCCTCCAGCACACCGGCCCCCGGGGCTACTACACCTACCGGCTCCACGCCGCCTCCGGATCGGGCGCCTACACCCTCGGCTACGACACTCCCTGACCCGCCGCCACCCCCGGCCCCCGGGCCCCGCGCACGCCACGCGCGGGGCCCGGCCGGCGCGGGGCGGCGTGGTGCGCGGCGGGACGGCGGGGGATCATGCACGGGAACGCCCGACGCGGCCCCGACGCGGACCCGCCGCACCCGAGACGTGGAGGAGTGACCGATGCCCGACGAGCACGCCGGACGGCCGGCCCGGCCCGAGGACCTGATCGACGTCGCCCGGCTCGTGACCGCCTACTACGCCGTGCGCCCCGACCCGGCCGACCCGGCGCAACGCGTCACCTTCGGCACCTCCGGGCACCGGGGGTCCGCCCTTACCGGCTCGTTCAACGAGGACCACATCGCCGCCACCAGCCAGGCCATCTGCGAGTACCGGGCCCGGCAGGGCACCGACGGGCCGCTGTTCCTGGCCGCCGACACGCACGCCCTGTCCGAACCGGCCCGGGCGACGGCGGCCGAGGTGTTCGCCGCCAACGAGGTGACGCTGCTGGTCGACGAGGCCGACGGGTACACCCCCACCCCGGCGCTCTCGCACGCCGTCCTGACCCACAACCGCGGCCGCGCCTCCGGGCGGGCGGACGGGGTCGTCGTCACCCCCTCGCACAACCCGCCCTCGGACGGCGGGTTCAAGTACAACCCGCCGCACGGCGGACCCGCCGGATCGCAGGCCACCGGCTGGATCCAGGAGCGGGCGAACGAGATCGTCGCGGGCGGGCTGAAGGAGGTGCGGCGGCTGCCCCTGGCCCGCGCGCTGGCCGCGCCGACCACCGGCCGGTACGACTTCCTCGGCTCCTACGTGCGCGACCTGCCCTCCGTCCTCGACCTGGACGCCGTCCGCGCAGCGGGCGTGCGGATCGGCGCCGACCCGCTCGGCGGCGCCTCGGTCGCCTACTGGGGCCGCATCGCGGAGGAACACCGGCTCGACCTCACCGTCGTCAACCCGCACACCGACCCCACCTGGCGCTTCATGACGCTGGACTGGGACGGGAGGATCCGCATGGACTGCTCCTCCCCCTACGCCATGGCCTCCCTGATCGAGGCGCGCGACGCGTACCAGATCGCCACCGGCAACGACGCGGACGCCGACCGGCACGGCATCGTCACCCCCGACGCCGGCCTGATGAACCCGAACCACTACCTGGCCGCCGCCATCGCCTACCTCTTCCGGCACCGCGAGGGCTGGCCCGCGGGGGCGGGCGTCGGCAAGACGCTGGTGTCCTCCGGGATGATCGACCGGGTCGCGGCGGACCTCGGCCGGGAGCTGGTCGAAGTCCCCGTCGGCTTCAAGTGGTTCGTGGACGGCCTGGCCTCCGGCACGCTCGGCTTCGGCGGCGAGGAGTCGGCTGGTGCCTCGTTCCTGCGCCGCGACGGCTCGGTGTGGACGACCGACAAGGACGGCATCGTCCTGGCCCTGCTGGCCGCCGAGATGCTGGCCGTCACCGGACGCACGCCCAGCGAGCAGTACGCCCACCTCACCGAGCGCTTCGGCGCACCGGCCTACGCGCGCGTCGACGCCCCCGCGACCCGCGAGCAGAAGGCGGCCCTCGGCCGCCTCTCCCCCGGCCAGGTCACCGCCGACACCCTCGCGGGCGACGCGATCACCTCCGTCCTCACCCACGCGCCCGGCAACGACGCGCCGCTGGGCGGCATCAAGGTGTGTACCGCCGACTCCTGGTTCGCCGCCCGGCCCTCGGGCACCGAGGACGTCTACAAGGTGTACGCGGAGTCCTTCCGCGGCCCCGAGCACCTGGCCCACGTCCAGGACGAGGCCCGCGCCCTCGTCACCCGCGCCCTGACCACCACCTGACCGCCGCCGACCCCGGCGTCGCCGCACCGCTCGACCCCGTGGCGGTGCGGCGACGCCCGTCGTAGGCTGATTAACAGCCGTCAGCTGCACCGGAGTTGCTCGGAACGCGCCGTCAGCCTCGGTGCGGCCCCGCGCTCTGCCCCCGCCGAAGGATCCCGCCGCCATGACACTGACCGACGCCATGCGGGACCTCGTCTCGGCCCAGGGGCTCGGGTTCGTCGCCACCGTCCGCCCGGACGGCACACCGAACCCGTCGCCGAAGGGCACGACGGAGGTGTGGGACGACGGCCCGCCCGCACCCTGCTGAGCCGTCCGCCGGGGAGCCGAGAGGACGTCGGCCGCTTGGAGCACGCGGGCAACAGCGGTCAACAGGGCATGCACTGACGACGTGTTGTTTCGGCCAGATTGACGGCCTCGGTTCCCCCGGCGGACAAGGCCACGCCACGGCCGGACGCCCGGCTCCGTACCGCTCCTTCCGCAGGCATATTCCGGCTTCACGCCTTCTCCATCCGTAGCCGATCTCCCCCACCGGACCTTCACCGAAGATGACCGGAGTGCGACGGCGGGCGTCGGGTGTCCGTTGCCGGTCACGGATCGTGATGTGAGCATGACCGGTGCCCGATGACCGTCGCAGTCGGCGGGGGAAACGGTGCACCGACCGGCCGGTCCTCCGCGTGGCTGCGCACTGCCCAAGGAGTCCGTCACATGAAGCGATCGAGAATCCGTACGGCCATCACCGCGGCGACCGGCGCGGCAGCGCTCGCCCTCGGCGGCCTCGCCGCCGCGCCCGCAGCCGCCGCGCCCTCCGCCGCGCCGTCGGCACAGGAGAGCGGCACGGCCGCCTCCGGCTTCTGGGCGTGCACCGTCCCGGCCGGAAAGACCTACAGCGACACCGACCGCCGCTACCGGGGCACCTGCAACCCCTCCGGCTGGGGCACCAGCTACTACGTCATCGACCCGGCCGACGGTGTCTGGGCGTGCACGGTCCCGTCCGGCTACACCTACACGGACACCGACCGCCGCGACCGGGGCAACTGCAACGCCACCGGCTGGGGCACCAGCTACCTGCTCGCCGAGCCCCGCACCGGGATCTGGGCCTGCACCATTCCGTCCGGCTTCTCCTACACCGACACCGACCGCCGCTACCGGGGCAACTGCAACCCGACCGGCTGGGGCACCAGCTACCTCCTGGTGGGCTGATCCCGCTCCCGTCCGTGCGCCGCGCCGCCACCACGGCGCGGCGCACGCGCCTGCCCGGCCGGGCAGCGACCGACTACCCGCGTTCGGCACGGAGATGGACGACGCCGGCCGGGTTCCGCACCCAGTGCGCCCGGGTCGCGGGGTCGTCGAAGGGCTCGACCTCGTCGCAGGGGGCTCTTCATGGCGACGTTGACGCCGCCGTCGAACGTGGGAGTCGTCATGACTCGCACCGTAGCCACCGGCTCGGACCTTCCGGCCGACCTCAGGACGGGAGGCGGGTGACGGAGACGAGGGTGACGTCGGGGTCGTCGGGGACGCCCGGGCCTCCCCCGTCGACGAGTTGGCGGCCCGCGCTGGTCGACGCGCCGGGGGCGAGGGCGTCGAAGTGGTACGTGCCCTCGGCCCGGTAGCCGTCCGGGCCCGTCACCGCGACGGCGATCTCGTAGGTGGCCGACTCACCGCCGTGGTTGGTGACACCGACCGTGACCCACACCCCGGCCCGCCGGGACGTCGCCTCCAGGACGGCCGCATGGTCGGAGGAGTCGGCCGCCTGGACGCCGGGTGGCTCGGCCTCGCGGGGTGTCGGCGCGGCCTCCGTCTCCGCCTCCCCCTCCGTCCGGGGCTCCGTCCCGTCCGGCGCGGTGGTGGCGGCGGACGGGGAGGGCGAGGCGGAGGAGTCCGGTTCGGAGGCGGCCGGAGGCTGCGGGGACGGAGCGGCGGGGTCGGAGACGTCCGAGGTCGCCGGGTCGCCGCCGCCGGGCTGGGGGTAGGTGTCCACGGCGGAGGGCACCGCGCTGTCGGCGGGGCGGGCGTCGGGCCACAGACTCGCGGTGAGCACACCGGCCAGGACCAGCACCACCGCCGCGCCCACGACGAAGGCCGGGCCCGCGCCCCTGGGTCTTCTGTGCCGACTCACTCGCTCTCCGCCCGCCTCGCCACGCTCAGGCCGCTCGACGGCCCCGCGCCAACATAGACGCTCGCCCCGGGCGGCGACGCACGAGGGCTTCCCCCGGCCTGCGGGGGCCGCGATAGGTTGGCCGAAGCGAGGATCGACAGCAGCAGTGAGGTGACGACCCGTCGTGACGTCGGAGGGCACGGTGCGGGTCGCTCTGCTCGACGCCCACCCCGTCGTCCTGGCGGGCCTCGAAGCCTGGTACGCGGCCTCCGGCGAGCCCATCACGGTGTGTGCCACCGGCCGTGACCTCGCCGCCGTCCTCGCCGGGCCGGGCCGCGAGGCGCACGTCGTCGTGCTGGACCTGCACCTGTCGCCGGGGCGCTGCGCCTACGAGGAGCTGCGGGCGCTCGTCGCCCAGCGGCGTCGGGTGATCGTGTACGCCCCGAGCGACAGCCGGGCGGCGGCGGTCACCTGCCTCGACCTCGGCGCCCACACCCTGGTCACCAAGGCCGAGGGTGCCCAGCACCTGGTGGCGGCCACGCTCGCGGCGGCCGAGGGCACCGGCTACACCTCCCCGGCGCTCGCCGCCCTGCTCGGCGGAGCCACCCGGCCGGGTCGGCCGCACCTCGCCCCGCGCGAGACGGACGTCCTGCTGACGTGGTTCCGCTCCGACTCCAAGACGGCGGTCGCCGCCGACCTCGGGATCTCCGTCCGGACCGTGAACACCTACCTGGACCGCATACGGGACAAGTACGGCGACGCGGGGCGTCCGGCCCGCACCAAGGCCCACCTCGTGGCACGCGCCGTCCAGGACGGCCTGATCGCCCTGGACGACCTGTAGGCCGTCCGCCTGCTCCCGGGAGCCCGCCGACAACCGGCTTCGGCGGCACGGCTCTTGTCCACGGCACGCCGCCTGCGCCATATATGCGGGTCTTCGATCTGGAGCGGTGCACAGCGTCTGGGCCACCGACGTGCAGTCACGGTGAGTGACGGGCTTGTCGACCTGGTTCTGTTCTCAAGACCGGACAGCGATCAGTCAGTATTGCGCGGCCCTTGTGAAACCGTGAGGGGCGCGGATCGTCGGCTGGTGGGCAGGGCTCTGAACGCCCGCCGGTATGCCTGGGGCGTCGTGCCGAGGTGTCGGGCGAAGTGGTGGCGGAGGTTGTCGACGGTACCGAAGCCCGTGCGGTGGGCGATCGCGGTTACTGGGTCGTCTGTGGTCTCCAAGTGGTGCTGCACGAGCAGGACCCTCTGTCCGGTCAGCCATTGCAGCGGCGTGGTCCCGGTCTCCTGTCGGAAGCGTCGGGCGAAGGTCCGTGGGGAGAGGTGGGCACGACAGGCCATTGCGTCGACGGTCAGGTCCTGGTCGAGGTTGGCTTCCACCCAGGCCAGGACAGGGGCGAGGGACCCGGTCCCCTCCCGGGGGAGGGGGCGTTGGCGGTACTGGTGCTGGCCGCCGTCACGGTGCGGGGGTGTGACCATGCGGCGGGCGATTGCGTTGGCGACGGCGCTGCCGTGCTCCTTGCGGATGAGGTGGAGGCAGGTGTCGACGCCGGCGGCGGTGCCGGCGCCGGTGATGACCGGGTCCTCGTCGACGTAGAGCACGTCCGACTCGACCCGGGCACGCGGGTGGCGGCGGGCGAGTTCGTCGGTGTAGCGCCAGTGGGTGGTGCAGCGTCGCTCGTCGAGCAGCCCGGCCTCGCCGAGGAGGAAGGCGCCGGTACAGACGCTCAGGACCCGAGCGCCACGCTTCACAGCAGCCCGCAGTTCCTCGGTCAGGTGGTCCGGCTGGCGCACATCGAGGTCGTAGGCGGGGACGCAGATGAGGTCCGCCGAGGCCAGCCGCTCCAGGCCGTGCCGGGCCCGCACCTCGAAGCCGTGGCGGGTCGGCACGCTGTCGCCGGTGGCCGAGACAAGAGCGAAGTCGTACACGGGCAGCGCGTCGTCGCTGCGGTCGATCCCGAAGACCTCGCAGAACACGCCCAGCTCGAACGCGTGGGCACCCTGGAGGGCCAGGACGGCGACGTCGCGAAGCACAGGTTCCCGATCCCTTCTTACAACGGTGGCAGGAATTTCAGCTTACCTGTCGTTTCTGCCACTCTCAGGTGGGAGCACCGGGCTGGCAGGCTCGCAGGCATTCATCCATCCCGCGAACAGCTAGGCACAGCGCATGACCACGCAGACCCCCGCCACCAACGCCGCCCTCTCGTCACAGGCTGCCCAAGTCCTGCGTGGGCTCGCGCTCGACGAGGAGCTGAAGTGGCGCGTCCCAGGCGACCCGGTCCTCGGCCCTCTGGCCCGCAAAGTTGCGCGGCGGTACGTGGCCGGTGAAACCCTGCCCGACGCCCTGGACCGGGCGCAGCAGGTCCTGGCCGTCGGCCACCGCGTGAACGTCGAGTACATGGGCGAGAGCTGCCGCGACCCGCGGCGAGCCACGGAAGAGACCGACACGTTCCTCTCCGCGGCCCGGCTACTGCCACCCGGGTGCTCGATCTCCCTGGACTCGTCCCACATCGGCCTGGCCGTCGATGCGGAACTTGCCCTTGCCAACGCCTCCCGCATCGCCCAGGCCACCGCCGACACCGGGCGGGAGATGGTGATCTCGGCTGAAGGCTCCGACCGTACCGACGAGGTTCTTGCCCTGCACCGCAAGCTGTGCGAGCGGTTCGACCATGTGGGCATCACCGTCCAGGCACGCCTACATCGCACCGCAGACGACCTGGCGGAGCTGCTTTCCCGTCCCGGCCGCATCCGCCTGGTCAAGGGCGCCTTCCTCGAATCTGAGGCCATCGCCCACAGGCGCGAGGCCCCGGCCCTGACCGCCGCCTATCTCGCGTACGCGCAACAGTTGGCCGACTCGGGCCATCCGTGCTCCTTCGCCACCCACGACTGGGATCTGATCAACCGCATTGACCAGCACCTCGGAGGGAAGGGCACCGATTCCGATCCTTGGGAGTTCGAGACCCTCCTCGGCCTCGGGCCCGACCGCCTCCAGGCCATGGCCGAGCGCGGCCACCCCACCCGGGAGTACATCGTCTTCGGCACGGAATGGTGGCTCTACGTCTGCAACCGCATCGCCGAAGACCCCCAGCGCCTGCTCCAAGCCCTCGTCGACGCGGCCGCATGACCACCACCTGATCCGGGGCCCACGTCATGACGCCTGAACACACTGCCCTGCGAAGCGCCAGTGACCCGACGGCCAGAGCCGATCCGCCGCAACGACAGCCCCGGGCCGCTGCTGCCTCGCCATCGAGCGCGTGATCAGTTCTGTTCTCCGGGGAGAGATCAAGCAGGAGCCACGGGCTTGCCCAACGAAGCGACGTTGCTGCTCGACCTCGACGGGGTGTCCGTCATACGGGTCGAGCGGCTTGAGGACGGCACCCGCCGGGTGCATCTGGCCACGGCGGAGGAAGCGGCTCGCGCCTGCCCGGAGTGCGGCGCCTTCGCCTGGAAGGTGAAGGGCACAGCCCGGACCCGTCCTCGGGATCTTCCCTACGGGGAGCACGGGCTGGTGCTGTTGTGGCACAAGCGCCGCTGGTGGTGCCGCGAGCCGACGTGCCCGAGGACGTCGTTCACCGAGAGCGTCGCCCAGATACCGGCCGGGGCACGGATCACCACCCGGCTGCGCCAGGCGGCCGGGCGCCGGGTGCGCGATGCCGGCTCCACGGTCATCCAGGCGGCCCGCGACCTGCACCTCTCCTGGCCGACGGTGACGAGGGCCTTCCGTGCATCGGCGCGCGAGGTCGTCGACGTTCCGCTGCCCGAGGTCCATTGCGACAGGGAGCGCGTCGCGCGGGTGCCCGGCGAGACGTACATGGTGGACGTCGACGGGCTGCGGCCCTCCTCCGAGTACACCTTCACCGTCCGGGCCGAGGACGGGGACGGCAGCCTCTCACCGTTCAGCAGGGAGGTCACCGTCACGACGCTCCCCGACCGGCCGGACGAGAAGCCTCCGACGCGGCCGGAGGACCTGCGGGCGCGGGCGGACGGCTCCCGGGCGGCCACCCTCACCTGGCGGGAGGCGACCGACGACACCGGCGTGACGTCCTACGACGTCCTCCAAGGCGGCACCGCGATCCACAGCGTGACCGACGGCTCAACCACCACCTACGAGATCCACCTCGACGGGGAGTTCGCCGCGACGCTCGTCTGGGGGGCCCGGCACGCGGTCAAGGTCCGAGCCAAGCTCCCCGACGGCCACTGGGGCGCCTTCACCCCGCCGCGCACCGCCACCACCCCCTGAGCCCGACGGGAACGGCTCGACACGGGGCGCGAACATGGCAAGTGAATGTGGTGGTGCCGCGCCGCAAACACCACAGCGCGACACCACCACACTGAGCACACCCTCAGGACGACAGAGAGCCTCCGGAGGAGTCTTCAGGGAACTGCGCAGCACAGAACCTACCGCGCACCCATTCGGAGAACGCGCACTCGGCCGGATCATCGGGGGTCATGAGGGAGACGTAAGTGCCGACAGGAAGACTCACGCAACCCGTCCAGGCATAGCCCCGCTCGGAAGAACTCCCCTGGGCAGCGTTCAGGAGGACCTTCTCCTCAACTCGGTACAGGAGACCAACAGGCCCCTCTCCCGCAGGGTCCACAGCGTAGCCGTTCTCCTCCCAGAAGGCTTCCATCGCTTGATCGCGCGAGAACGTGACGACGTCGGCCGACTCGGCGAGAACCTGCTCCCGCAGTGCTTCGAAGTCGAAGCGGTCACATTTTTCTTCGTTCACCAAGTGCTGAGGCCACCTGTCGCGCAACCCGAAGGAGAACCTCCGGACGACGTCCACGAAGTCACCTCCCACAATGAACTCTGTGGAAAACCCTGTGATGTCCACTCTTTTCACCCCGCTACCGGTTCACTCGGCCAGCGTACCGGATGGCCGCTCTCGCAATACTGAGATCACCAGGTGCATACCAGACGTGTTGCCGTCCACCTGGCAGTCTTCCCCCTACAGAGCAAGCGCAGGTTTCGAACTCAATCATGTACTCGGACTTCTCCTTGGTTAGCCCGAGGTAAGACTTGAATCCGCCGCGCTTCTTCAGGACGTCCGAGGGCCCCATACCCGTGACATAAACACCGCGCGGGTTTCCCTTCGACGGACTTGAAGCCCTGAGAGTGATGGATTCCTTGCCGCTGCCCATAATCTTGTTGAAGCTTTTCTTGGACGTGTAGTGGTAGGCGGTGACGTTCTTCTTGCAGTTGTGAGCAAGTGCTGAGGCTGAACCCACCTGCACGTAGTACGTGTGGAGGTCCGTGACGGTGAGGTTGTGGACGGTGGCCTGCTGGGTCCAGCGTTCGACCGCGGTGATCTGGACGTGGGTGCCCGCGCTGGTCTGGAGCCACTGGCCGGACCGGAGCTCGGTCGCGTCGATCCACTCGTCCAGTTCGGGGACCCAGAACGGGTGGCCGTCGGTCGCGGTGACGGAGGCCGTCTCCTCGCCCTTTTCGCCGTCGAGGTCGAGGGTGACCTTGACGAGGTTCTTGGCTCCCGAGCCGGTGATCTCCGCCGTGACGGTTTCGACTTCGGTCTCGCCCGTCCCCGGATCGGTGGCGATGACCTTGTCACCGAGCTCCACGTCCTCGATCGGCTTCGTGGACCCGTCGGCCATGAGGACGCGGGTGCCGGGGACGAAGCTGTTCGTCGCGCAGCTACCGCCCTCCGGGCCGTCCGGGCTCTCCGCTCTGGACGGGCGGTCGGCGCCTTCGGGTTCGGAGCGGCCTTCCGAGCGGTTCTTGCTCGCCTTCTTTCTGGCGGCACTGAGTTTGTCCTTGGCCTTGCTGAGCGTCTTGGAGTGCTTCCACATCCCCTTGACGCCCGAGGTCAGGTCGCCCAGGAGACCCCAGACGCGTTTGACCATGCGGGCGCCCTTCGCCCACTGCCAGGGTGCGCCGTACTTGGCGAGGATCTTGCCCGCCAGGCCGCCGACGAAGGTGCCGGCGATGTTGAGCGCGGTCTCGCCGCAGGCTGCCAGGTCGCCGCTGGAGAAGCAGTCCATCGCCGCGTTGATGCCGAGGATGTCCTTGGCGATCTCGACGAGTTCCTTGGCGGCGTCGACGGTCTGCTGCCGGGCGGCGTTGTAGTTGCTCTGGGCCCGGTTGACGTCGTCCTGGGCCTCGCGGACCTCAGTGGACTCGTGGCCACGGCCATTCCCAAGACCGAGGGCGATGGCCCACCCATCGACGAAGGTTCCGCTACTGCTACCGCCACCGCCGCCACCGATGAGCAGCAGACCCGACGGGTCGGAGTTGGTGACCGGGCTGTTGTTGGCGTAGGCGTAGCCGTTGACCTGCTGCGGGTCGGTGTAGTCGATGATCGGGTCGACCGAGATGAACTTGCCCAGTTCGGAGTCGTACTGACGTGCTCCTATGTGAGTGAGGCCGGTCTGGCGGTCGATCGTGCCGCCGACGTAGCCCTTCTCGCCCGGCCACTGGCCGGTGGGGGAACCCCGGTCCTGGCCGTAGGGGTTGAAGCGGCGCTGAGATACCTGGCCGGTCGCGGCGTCGACGGCCAACTGGGCGGTGCCCTGGTGGTCGTCGGCGAGGTAGGAGAGCGTGCCGTCGTCGGTGCGGACGGCGATGGTCTGGCCCGCGAACGCGTAGTAGCGGGTGGCTTCGACGGTGGTCGAGCCGTTGGCGAGCCGCAGCTCCATGCCGGGCAGGTACACCGTGGTGGACGTGGCGTCGCGCCGCAGGACGCGGTCGCCGCCGGCGTTGTAGACGTAGCTCGCCTCGTCGCCGCCGGCCTCGGTGGTCCGGGTCAGCTTGCCTTCGGCGTTCCACTCCAGGGTCTGGGTGTCGCCGCCGATGACGCGCTCGGTGGTGTTGCCGGTCGCGTCGTAGGCGTAGGTGGACTGCTGGTCCACGGTGGGGCCGTCCTCGACGACCTTGGTGACCGCGTGGGGACCGGCGTCGCCCTCGCCGTAGGTGTAGGTGCGGGTGGTGTCCTGGGCCGGGTCGAGGCCGGTGTCGTGCTGGACCTCCTGGGTGCGGTTGCCGATGGAGTCGACCGTGTAGGACGACCAGTAGGGCGCCGGGCCGCCGAGAGGGGCGGCGCCGGGGGCGGCGTCACAGGCGGACGGGCTGCTGCCGTCCAGCTGGCCGCTGACGGTGCCGGAGCCGGCGGCCGTCTGGGTGTCGGCCGCCGGGGTCCACGCCTCGGACAGGCGTCGGCCGGTGTCGTAGGCGAAGCACTGGACGTCGGGGGCGACGCCCGCGCGGTCCGCGATGGACAGGATGTTGCCCGCCGCGTCGTAGGAGTAGTCCGCCGAGCGGAGCGGGGTCTCCTGCGTGGACGCGTCGAGCAGTGAGCGGGTGAGCCGGTCGGTGCCCTTCTCGTAGTCGAAGGTCTGCCACAGCGTCTCCCCGTCGTCCATGTTCAGGGCGAGTTGCTGGAGGAGGCTGGTCGGCGAGTACGTCGTCTCCTCGACGTAGGGCGTGTCGTTGCCCGACAGGCCGGTCGCGCGCTGGAGTTCGTCGTAGTCGTAGGCGAGTGACTCCGCCTCCAACCCACCGGCGGCGGGCATTCCGGTGCTCTGGAGGGTGCCGTCGCGGTTGTAGCTCTGGGTGAAGGTGTAGACGCCCGCGAGGGCCCCTTCGGAGTCGGGCACGCGGTGGGCGGTCTTCAGTGGCCGGTAGAACTCGTCCATGGACTGGACGACGGAGCCGAAGTACTCGTCGCCGTCCCCGGTGTAGCGCAGCGAGGCGTACGCCTGGCCGAGCCAGCCCTCGCGGTCGTAGCGGGTCTCGGTCAGTCTGGTGCCGGTCTCCGGGTCGCCCTCCCAGGTGGTGGTGGGGCGGCCGAGTACGTCGTAGACGGTGGAGGTCTTCTCGCCACGGGCGTCGGTGCTCGAGACGAGCTGGTCCAGCTCGTCGTAGACCATCGTGGAGGTGCCCGCGTCCGGGTCGATGCTCTTGACCTTGCGGCCCAGCTGGTCGTACTCGTACCGCCAGGTGTTGCCCTCCGCGTCGGTGACGGTCTCCAGTCGCCCGGCCGGGGTGAAGGTGTAGGCCGTGGTGTCGTAGCCGTTGCCCGGTCCGGCTCCGCCGCCCGGGTTCGGGGTGGGGCCGTCCCAGTGCCACACCTCGGTGGTCTGGCCCGCCGCGTTGGTGACGGTCGTGGTCGGCACGCCGCCCTCGGGCGGGTCGACGTGGGTGTACTGGCCGTCGTAGTCGGTGGTGGAGCTCCACTGCTCCACCCCGGCGACGGCGAACGTCTGCCGCGTCGGCCGTCCCAGACCGTCGTACTCGTGGAGCGTCTGGGCGCCGACCTCCCCGTCGGAGACGAGCAGCAGCTCCGACGAGGGAGTGCCTGCGGCGTTGTAGGTGGCGGAGGTCTTCCAGACCTTTCCGGTGCCGTCGTAGTGGGCGTCGGCGACCATGCGGGTGCCGTCGGGGCCCTCGGTCTGCTTCTGCCGGGGGCGGAGGAGGCCGTCGTAGAGCTGGTACTCGACACCGTAGGTGCCGCCGATCTCCAGCTTCTCGGTCCTGACGGCGACGGGCTCGTCCCGGCTGATGTCGTAGCTGTACTTGATGCTCGGGGACTGGCTCGTGTCCCGGTCCGGCATCCACACCGAGACCAGGCGGCCGAGCGGGTCGTACGCCAGGTCGGTGCGCTGCCCGTTGGGGTCGGTCTGGCCCCGGGACTGGCCCCAGGCGGGGGCGTAGTCGGTGGTGGTGACGTGCCCGAGCGCGTTGGTGACCTCGGTCTTCGCGATGAGGCCGTGGACGTCGGTGTACTCGGTGGTGGTGGTCGCGCCGCCCGCGTCGGTCTGGGAGGTGGGGCGGCCGAAGGCGTCGTAGGCGGTGGTGCCGGTGGCCTGGTAGGTGGCGGTGGTGCCGTCGTGGGACGTCAGCCGCTCGGTGGTGGTGGGGTCGCCCTTGGTGGGGGCGTCACCGACGTCGCCGCCGTCGTAGGCGGTGCGCTCGTCCGCGAGGACGTCCGTCGTGCGGTCCGGGGTGGTCGAGCAGTCGACCGCCACCTTCTCGCTGCGCGACGGCACCTCGTACATGTTCTTGTCGGGGTTGTCCGCGTACCACAGCCGGGTGCAGGTGTCGTCGTCGGTGGTGGAGAGGTCGCCGAGTTCCTCGATCCGCGTGGCACGGCCGCTGCGGACGGACGTGTCGAACGTGGTCGTGGACTTCGTCTCGCGCCAACTGCCGTCGGCGAGTGCCTTGAAGCCGCGGCTGGTCTGTGGCCGGACGAGGGTGGCCCTCGTCGTCTTCCACGGCTTGGTCTGGGTCGCGGTGACGTGCTTCCACGGCTCGCTGATGGTCTTGGCGACGACCTCGTCGCCGTCGTAGGTGGCCGCTTCCAGCTCGAAGCCGGTGTACTCCTTGTGCCCGGTGTAGCTCGTGCCGGTGGAGTCGGTGACGCTTTCGGTGCGGGTGCCGCCGCCGGGCTTCTTGTCGCCGTCGAGGCCCTGGAGGAAGGTGTAGTCGATCCGGGTGGGCATGGTCTGGCCGTCGCCGCTGGTGACGGTGACCTTGCCGTAGCCCTGCCACTGGTCCCAGGTCAGCATCTCCTCGTCGGTGATGCCGTCCTTCTCGCCGTGCCGCCAGCCGGCCGGGCCCTGGTAGTCGTAGCGGGTGACGAGGTCGCGGGCGCCGCCGGTGCGGTCGGTCTGGATGATCTCGGCGACGACGTACTTGTGGAACCAGTCGGTGATCGGGTCGATGTGGCCGGGCGGGGCCCAGCGCACGGGGTAGCAGCGCTTGGTCTGCTCACCGGGCTCGGGCAGCGCGTCGGCGGTGCACTCGGTGGGCGCGTAGTTGACGTCGAGCTGGGTGCCGGTCTCGGTGAGGACGGAGCTGAGGCGGAAGCGGTGGAAGGGGGCGATGTTGTCGCCGTCCGCGTCCACGCGGTTGACGAGCTGTTCGCCCTGGAGCTCCAGGGCGGGCAGCTCCGCGCTGCCGTCGACCTTGCCCTCGTGGTCGATCTTCGAGAGCCACAGCGTCTTGGAGTCGTCGCCGTTGTCGGTGAACAGGTGCGTGAACGTCCAGGCGTCCACGTCCTGGTAGGAGCCGTCAC